>NZ_BDEL01000001.1:2538437-2860625 GCF_001685485.1 Formosa haliotis
TTTAATAGACAACAGCTATACATCGTCTAAATATTTAGCGATACGAGGTGGATCTAATGGAGGTCTATTAGTTGGAGCAACAATGACACAACGTCCAGATTTAATGCAAGTTGCACTTCCTGCCGTTGGAGTTTTAGACATGTTACGCTACCATACTTTTACAGCTGGAGCAGGTTGGGCATACGATTACGGAACTGCGGAAGACAGCGAAGAAATGTTTAATTATTTAAAGGCTTATTCTCCTGTTCATAATGTGAAACCTGATGTAAGTTATCCAGCAACTCTTATAACTACTGGCGATCACGATGATCGTGTTGTGCCAGCACACAGTTTTAAATTTGCTGCCGAACTACAAAACAAACAGAAAAACGGTAATCCAGTATTAATACGTATTGAAACCGATGCCGGCCACGGCGCTGGAACACCGGTTAGTAAAACCATAGAGCAATATGCAGATATTTTTGGTTTTACCTTATATAATATGGGGTTTGATGCTTTACCAAACGCCACTACAAATAAAGAGTAACCTATTATATTTATTATATTTTAAGCGTCATTTAATTACAGTTTAGTAAATAAATGGCGCTTTGTTTTTTTATACTATTTTAGCGCATTAAAAGTCATCTATGCTTCAGGTACAGAATATTTCATTTGGTTACGATACAAAAACCGTCCTTCATAATATATCTTTTTCGGTAGAACCCGGTCAGCATGTATCGATTATTGGTGAAAGTGGCTCTGGAAAAAGCACATTAATAAAACTCCTTTACGGGACTTACGATTTACCTGAAGGTGAAATATTTTGGAAAAACCAACCTGTTCTTGGCCCTAAATTTAATTTGGTAATTGGTTACGATTTTATGAAATACGTAGCCCAAGAATTCGATTTAATGCCCTTTACTTCGGTTGCCGAAAACATAGGAAAATTTCTTTCTAACTTTTTTCCCGAAGAGAAACAGAAACGGACTGCCGAACTTATAGAACTTGTTGATTTAACCGAATTTGCCGACGTTAAAGTAAAACTATTAAGTGGTGGCCAAAAACAGCGTGTCGCACTTGCTAGAGCCATTGCAAAGCAACCAGAAATTATTGTTCTAGATGAACCGTTTAGCCATATCGATAATTTTCAAAAACAACGCTTACGTCGTAACTTATTCAAATATTTAAAAGAAAAAAATATAGCTTGTGTAGTGGCAACTCACGATCGAGAAGATGTCTTACCCTTTGCCGACCGGATGATTGTTTTAAACAACGGAAAAGTTATCGCCAACAATACGCCTCAATATTTATACAGCAATCCGGAAAAGCCTTTAATAGCATCCTTTTTTGATGAATTTAATACGTTTAAAGCTTCAGAATTGGGAGTTAAACAATCGAAAAAACCTGTTTTTGTTTATGCTCACGAATTGGAAGTGACGGACAAGTCAACAATAAAAGGAAACGTTTTACATAGTTATTACCGTGGTAATATGTTTTTAGTGGAAGTGGAAGTGAACTCAAGGTCGATTTTTTTCTATAATAAAACAGCTTTAAAAGTGAATGACATCATTAATATAGAACTTACCAATTCTGCTAAACAACGCTTATCATTATAAAACCTCCGAGATTATAAACTCCTGTTCTCGGAACTGAATTGTATCCCCAGCTCTTTTTGAAAGCAAAAGCTGACCAATAGGAGTATTTGGTGCAATAGCAAAAAACTTGAGATTATTGATTTCAATTTCGCCTGCACTAATGGCTATAAAATAATTAGATTGATTAGTAATTACAGCACTTCCCACACAAATAGTATCAGAGTGTTTTAACACATTAATTTTGGATACGGCTTGCTTAACCTGATTAATTTCTGCCAATTGTGCCCCAAACTTTTCCCGTTCTAATTGCAACATGGCACGACCAGTTTCGTGTTTGTCTCCGGCAGAACTCTTGGTTTCCGAAGTTAGAGCTTCCTGAACCTCTGCAATATTATGTTGTACATTAGCCAAACGTTTATCGATAAATGCTTCACAACGTTGTAGTAATTTTGCTTTTATTTCAGATTTATTTTTTATCATTTTCAAATTGTAAAGTCCCTAAAAATTTCATTTGTCTTACTATCCAAGCTTTACGTTTTTCGATATAAGCAGAAGCTGGATTGGCCTTATACTGTCTAGGATTTGGTAAAATTGCTGCGATAGCTGCGGCCTCGTAATTGGTTAATTTTAAAGCTGATTTTTTAAACCAAAACTGAGCTGCAGCTTCGGCCCCATAAATACCATTCCCCATTTCTATGCTATTTAAATAGACCTCTAAAATACGTTCTTTACTCCAACACAATTCAATTAAAAATGTGAAATAGGCTTCTAAGCCTTTTCGTAACCAGCTGCGTTCTGGCCATAAAAATACATTCTTGGCTGTTTGCTGACTAATGGTGCTTCCACCGCGAACACGCTTACCTTTTTTATTGTTTTCAAAAGCCTTTTCAATAGCCTTTAAATCGAAGCCGGTATGTTTTAAAAAATTTTGATCTTCAGTACATATCACCGCCTTCTGCATAGGTAGAGCAATCGCATTTAAAGCTACCCAATCATGTTTCCATGCTTTAGGAATATTATTTTCTGATTGCTCGAAACTACGAATTACCATTAATGGTGTAATAGGAACAGGTACAAACTTGTACAGCATTACCACCGCAACAGTACTTACTACAAACCAAAATATAATCTTTAATAAAAACCTGAAAAATCTTTTCATGAATTACATGTCTACGCCTTATTCAACTTAATGACTAACATCCTTTTCATCGAAATTGACATCAGTGTTAAAAATATCTAGTATTAATTGTTTTAATTGTTCCTCGAATAGTTTGATGGTTTCTTCTGTAATAAGAGAATCTTTAATCGCACCCTTACCCGATTTATCTTTGGTTGTAAACTTTAAAAAACCATTACTTAAGTTTTTAAATGAAATAATACCGGCCTCTAAAGGAAAATTCAATTTACCAGAAGTATGCATCATATACGCATAACACAGAATTTGAAACGGCTTACTAAATTTATCATAATCGGTGGTAAGATCGTCCCAATCTATAATTTCTACCTGATTTTGCGTTACACTGCCCGTTTTATAATCTATAATTCTCGTAGTGCCATCGTATTCATCTACGCGATCTACTTTACCCCCAATTGTAACAGGAAATGGTAACTCGGCTATAGTAATAGGGACTTGTTTAAAATCGGCCTCTATGGCTAATATTTTAATTTTTCTACCGGCTTCTAATTCTTTTATTTCAGAGTTGATAAAGTTGGAAACGTAACGTTTCGCAATTTCAAAACTAATTAAATTTTTCCCCGTACTGATATCCCCATCGTTAAATGCTTTTTTAAAGTGATATAAAACAGTTTTACCTATTTTAGACTTCATGTCTTTTACATGCTCAACAGTTAAAAAAGTTCCCTCTAAGGGTTTATAGAAATCCTCTAGTGTATTATGCACCACTGTTCCTAAGGTATTCGCAGCAACAGTTTCTTCAACTTCGTTATACTCTTCAACCTTTAACACCTTTTGAAAATAAAAATCCATCGGATTTCTCATATAACTAGTTAATGAAGATGGCGAAAATCCGTACGCTGCAAGTGCTTTTAATCGTTCTATGACTAAAGGTGTCTTAGAAACCATTTTTAATTTCTGTTCACCAATGGGCACATTGGGCATTGCGGTTATGTGTTTTAATGGATGAATATTTTCTAATTCCAACTGGGTAATAAAACGACTTGGTTCCCCACCCGTAAGCACATCGGACTCGGTATTATAAATGATATAAACATTTTTTGCTCGCTGTAACAATCGATAAAAATGATACGTATATACCGCATCCTTTTCCTTAAAAGTTGGTAGGTTATATTCTATTTTCACATCAAAAGGTATAAAGGAATTATTACTTTTTCCTGCAGGTAATATACCCTCGTTTACCGATGAAATAATTACAGTTTCAAAATCTAATACACGTGATTCTAACATTCCCATAATTTGTAGACCTTGTAGAGGTTCTCCTTGAAAATCTAAAGTCTCACTGCTTAGTAATTCTTTATAAACCTGGTGTAGCGTACTAATGCTTTGAAAATAATTATAAGTGGTATGCAAGCGATCCAGTTCGTTAAACAATTCATGAAATCTAAACGTATATTCTAGACTTAATACATGCTCTTCTTTATTTAGGTCGAGATAAGTTTTCAGTATAAAAATAAGCGACCTTACTTGTTTTAAAGCCTCTCCAGCATTGTTTCTCCAGCCTCCAAACAATACAGTAATGAGTTCCTTAAAAGGTTCGCATAGCGCCAATAATTTCTTATCAGTTAAAAAGACTATATTGTTTGTTTGAATGGTCTCTATTAATTGTGTTGCATAATCTTTTTCATTCAGTATAAATAAAGGTCGGATATACTGATGTGATAGGATGCTAATAACATCTTTAAAATAAAATGATTTAGGATTGTTTTTATGAAGGTTGAAAAGACTCTCAAATAAAGAGGCTAATGGAATAGATTTTAAAGGAAACCCCATAGTAACATTTAAGGTTTTCACTTCGTTTGGAATAGAATTTAGAACCGGAAGCAGCAACTCTTCATTACCGAGTACTATAGCCGTGCTTTCCAAATTCTTCTTGGTTTTACTAATGTCTTTTAATATCGATCCAATGTATTTAGCTTGGCTAATATTTTTAGGAACACCTACAACTTGAATGGATTTTTGTGTTTTATAATTATCGGTAATCCATTGAAATGGATGTGTTTTAAAATAGTTCCAGTGCTTAGCATGTTGTCTAGTAAATAATCCGGCATCGTGAATTGGATTCTCAAAAAATGTTTTATCGACATCCCAAAAAATCTGAGCATTAGTATCTTCTAATAAATATTGAATGATGGATTCCTCGGCTGTATTTAAGGCATTAAAACCTAAAAAAATATGTTGCGTAGAGTTCTGTGCTACATATGCTTTTACTTCTGCATTAGCCTGCCTATAAATTAAACCTTGGTACCCCAATTTGTTATCTAGTAAGTGCTGAGAGAAATGCGTGTAATACTCTAGAAGTTTATTCCAAAACGCTAAATAATTTTTAACAAACTCTGTGATTTCGGTTTCAACAGACCAGCGTTTTAATTCTTGAATTGCACTTAAATAGGCGAATATTTTATCCTGAGGAATTAAATATCGATCTACTTCATTAAAATCTTGCAGTAAAACTTGAGCCCATTTTGAAAACACTTCAAAGGAATCTGGTTCACTTTGAGTATTTAGGGTAAGGAAGGTATTGTAAAACTGAAAAAGCAATTCGGTATTAGAAATAGTTTTAATACCAGAGATTGACTCAACAAACTCTTCTATACTTAATATTTCGGGAGCAAACATGGTTTGTTGGGTCGATTTTGAAAGCTGTTGTTTCAAAAATGTTCCTGCACGTTTACTAGGAAGAATAAATTTTAATTCGGAAAGGTTAAGCCCTTGCTCTTGGAGGTTAGTAATAACCTCTTCTATAAAAGTTGTCATTGTATAAAAATAAAAAACGCCCCGATAAATCGGAGCGTTTTCTAAAATTATATTTTAACAGTTTTGTCTTATTTAACTAAGTTAATTTCAACACGTCTGTTATTAGCTCTACCAGCTCTAGTTTTATTAGTGTCGATTGGCTTAGACTCACCGTATCCTTTAGAAGATAATCTAAATTCGTCGATACCGTGTCCTACTAAGTAATCTTTTACAGCTAATGCTCTAGATTCAGATAACTTCATGTTTAATGAATCAGAACCAACACTATCAGTGTGACCTTCTACTGTAAATTTAGCATTAGGATACTCATTTAAGATAGCGATAATGTTTTCTAATACCTCTGCAGAGTGAGTTTTGATAGTAGATTTACCTGTATCGAATAAGATCGTTTTAGCGTAAGCGTTTAATGATTTTTGAACAGCTTCAGATAATTCTGGACAACCATTGTTTGCTACAGTACCTGGATCGTTAGGACATCTGTCATCTTTATCTGGAACACCATCACCGTCAGTATCTGGCCAAGGACAACCGTTGTTTTCTGCAGGACCTGCAACATCTGGACATTTGTCATCTCCGTCAGCAACACCGTCACCGTCAGTATCAGGACATCCGTTTAATTCTTTTAATCCAGCAACTGTTGGACATTTATCATCTGGATCAGCAATACCGTCTCCGTCAGTGTCAGGACATCCGTTAAATTCAGCAGTACCTGCTTCGTTAGGACATGCATCTTTACTGTCTTCAATACCATCACCGTCAGTATCAGGACAACCGTTGAAGATTGCTAAACCAAATACGTCTGGACAAGCATCGTCTTTATCGTAAATACCATCTTTGTCAGTATCTTTTCCTCCAAATTTAATTGTAATACCAGCAGAATGTTGGAAGTGAGAAGTTAAGTAATCTTCGAAAGCATGCTTATAAGAAGATTGTACTGTAAGACCAATGTTTTCAGTAAACCAAATGTTGAAACCTAAAGTACCATTAACAGTACCAGCTCCAATTTCGTCTACCCAAGTATAACCCCCACCGGCACCGATGAATGGATTGAATACACTATGGTTTAAGAAACCATATTTAAATGTACCATCGATTCCGTAGTAAGACCAATCTGAAACAGACTCATCACCATACTTGTCAATTTTATTAATAGATCCTGTTACTCCAAAAGACAATCCACCTGTTAATTGACGAGCCACCGATATCGTTGATAAAGAAGGCAAAATGTTCCAGTGATCACCAACGTTGAAGTATTCGTCTCCGAAACCTTCACTAAGCGGTGCACCATCACCATTAGGGTAGAAGTCTACTGCGTTCACCCCGAAACGGATCGCCCATGGGTTGTTGTCATCTTGCGCATAAGTGTTGCTAAAACCAAATACCAGCAACATTGCGAACAATAATCTGCTAAGATTTTTCATATTCAAAAGTTTAATTTTTAAGTGTTAATTGTAAACAAAAGTAAGTTGTTAAATATTATTAACAAAGACAAATATAAAAAAATATTGACAACTTCAGCAAAAGATAAAAAGTTTAGAATCGTTTTATACAACCCCTAACGATTTTCCAACCTTAATAAAAGCAGCTATAGCTCGGTCTAAATCAGCCTGTTTATGGGCTGCCGAAAGCTGTACGCGAATTCTTGCTTTTCCTTTTGGAACTACAGGAAAAAAGAATCCTATTACATAAATTCCTTCTTTAAGGAGTAAATTAGCCATATTTTGAGACAATTTCGCATCATATAACATGACAGGAACTATAGCTGAATCGCCATCTATAATGTCGAAACCGGCTGATTTCATCCCCTTTTTAAAATAATTTGTATTCCACTCTAAAGTATCTCTTAACCTTGTATCCGTATCTAACATTTCGAATACCTTTATAGATGCGCCTACAATAGCTGGTGCCAAGGAATTTGAAAATAAATAGGGTCTAGAACGTTGACGTAATAACTCGATAATTTCTTTTTTACCTGTAGTATAACCACCCATAGCACCGCCTAAAGCTTTTCCTAAGGTACCGGTTATAATGTCTATTCTATCTAAAACTCCTTTTTCTTCTAAGGTTCCTCTACCTGTTTCTCCAATAAATCCAGCTGCATGACATTCATCAATCATAACTAATGCATCATATTTATCGGCTAAATCGCAAATTTTATCTAATGGAGCCACGAGACCATCCATAGAGAACACCCCATCGGTAACAATGATTTTAAACCGTGCACCTTTTTCATTCGCGGCAATAAGTTGTTGCTCTAAATCGGCCATATCATTATTAGCATAGCGATATCGTGCCGCTTTGCATAAACGTACACCATCTATAATAGAAGCATGATTCAATGAATCTGAAATAATGGCATCTTCCGCACCTAACAAAGGTTCAAAAACTCCACCGTTTGCATCGAAGGCTGCTGCATATAAAATAGTATCTTCTGTACCATAGAAGTCGGCTATCTTTTGCTCTAATGTTTTATGTATATCTTGAGTTCCGCAAATAAAACGAACTGAAGACATTCCAAAACCATGAGTATCCATAGCATCTTTAGCTGCTTGAATAACTTCCGGATGAGCAGAAAGTCCTAAATAATTATTAGCACAAAAATTTAAAACGGTTTCTCCTGTATTTAATGTAATTTCTGCACCTTGTGGTGACGTAATGATGCGCTCTTCTTTAAAAAGTCCTTCATCCTTAATATTCTGAATTTCTTGTTGTAAATGTTGCTTAATATTGCCGTACATACCTTTACTGTTTTTTTACAAATGTAAGATGTTTTTCTGTAAATACGGAAATACATTAAACTTAATGAAAAATAATCGTCAAAATAACCAATATATTACGAAATCATCAAAAACTACTATGCATAAGTAATTTGAATGTCTTCATTTAAATAGACTAAAATCTTGTGTTTCACCTGTAAATTCATGTCTTCTACGCAATCTTGATAATGTTGCAACTGTTGTTTATGCTTCTCTAAAACTGTTCCGGTTTTATAATCGATTATTACAATCTTATTTTCTGGTGTAATAATAAGGCGATCGGGTCTTAAAATCCCACCTTCTTTTGTGAGAATATCGCGCTCATTATATATAATGTTTTCTGATGAGAAATACGATTGAAGTTCTGGATGTTCTATAATTTGTAATATAGTCTGCTGTAGCTCTTGCAACTGCTCTAAATTTACCAAGCCAGTATGTTCGGCATCTTTCAATACAGGTTCTACATCGTCTTTGGTTTTAATTTTAGACATTAAATTATGAACTAAATTTCCTTTCTCAATGGCATCTTGTTGTTTGGTATCCCATAAATACCCACTACTTGCCACAATTTTTATATTGTGATCTTTTTTTGCTGTCGAAATAAACTCTAGTACTTCTTGCTCTCCAGATGTTTCATCAATGGTTTGCTCTGCAGTTGCAACACGTTTCGGATTTCCGAAGGAATAATTAAAAGTATTGTCCTGCCAAAGCTGATTGTGCATTAAAAAATCAATTAACAATCCGCTATATAATTTTTTATTAACCTGACCTTTCGCATTTAAAGCAAGACTACTAATAATATGAAGTTGCTCTACCGGTCTTGTTAATGCTACATATAAAAGATTAATACTATCTAATTCTAAAGCAGCTTCATGTTGCACACTAATGTTCATGCCTTCTTCGCCAAAATCTTCAAAACGTGATTTATTATAATTTAATAAGGTAACGGGAAAACCCGCAAAATTATCAGCATTTAAAGGAAACCATTCTTTCGCATCAATTTCTTCATATATCCCTAAATCGGCATATGGAAAAATAACCACAGGAAACTCTAACCCTTTAGATTTATGAATTGTCATGATCTGAACCGCATCTTGCCCCTCTGGAGACACAATACTTAATTTATCGATTTTAGCGTTGAAATATTCTAAAAAGCCAAAAATATCGGAGCCATGTTTTTGGGTATATTCTAAAACGATATCTAAATAATATTGAACATAGGCATTAGAAGTCTCCACCAATTTAAATTCGCGTACCAAGGTTTCGAACATATCAAACAAAGGTAATTGTATAAGCGAATTGGCATTAGACTGAATTCCTAACGACTCAAAACTTTTAAATAAATCTGAATTATTTAATGCTATATGCTTCGCTAAAAACTCATGTTTATCTTCAATTTTAAATTTTTGGGTTAAAAAATAAAGAACTTCTGCTTTAATTTCGGTGTTTTTAGGCTGAAATAATAAAGTAGCCAAATGCGTTAAAAACATAGCTTCTGGAGCATGCTTTATTAACAATAATTCTGAAGAAATCAAGGCCACATTACGCTCGCTTAAATATTTTGCAATAGCTTTAGCATGCTTGGTTTTTCGTACCAGAATACAAATGTCTTTTAATTGATAGCCATTTTCGCAACAACTTAATATGGTATTATAAACTTGTTCTGAGTATAACTCGTCCTTTTCCTTTTCTTCATCCTTTAAATCTAAAAAGGAAATATTTACATAACCTTCATTTTCATTCGATTTATGCTGATATGCCCCTTTATACAATTTCCCATAACTCGTATTACTAAAAGCAGTGTCCGATAAATAGGTGAAAAAATTATTATTAAATTCTATAACCTCTTTAAAACTTCTAAAATTGGTTTCTAAACTTTTTTTGTCTTTTACAGTATTAAACGGATTATAATTAAAACTCTCGTCAGACAACTCTATAAACTGTTCTGCTTCTCCGCCTCGCCATCTGTAAATTGCTTGTTTGGCATCGCCAACAATCATAAGTGAACCCGGGTCTTTTTCTGTATCGTAATGATCGATAGCTTCAGAAATTAACGGAATTAAATTTTTCCACTGCATTTTCGAGGTGTCTTGAAATTCATCTATAAAATAATGGTTGAATTTCTCGCCCAAACGTTCGTAAATAAAAGGTGTGGGCTGATTGGCAATTTCATTACTTATTAAAGTATTAAATTCTGAAATTAGCATTTTATTTTCTTCAGTTTTTATGGCAATCAATTCCTGATTGATGGCGTTTAAAACCGATAGTTGTGTTAAATTTTTATTTATGCTTTGCAACAGTTTTATATGAAGCACCAGAGATTTAGTTTTATAAAATTGCGCTGCTATCTGTGGCTGAAGGCTATCTATAAGCGAGGCCAAATCAGCATCCTTTTTTACACGTGCCGGGTAGAGCGGATGACTTTCAATTTTAGTTTGCCAAACCAACGAGAAATTCACGTTGAAATCGCCAGATCTTAGTTTCTCAAAATAATTTGGAACAGAAGAATTGGAAAAATCATTAAATGCAATACCATTAGTTTTAATAAGCTCTAGAAAATTTAATGCTTCTTTTTCAATTTCCTTTTCTGTAGTTTTTATATCGGAAGTTATCTGTGTTTTCAGATTCTTAAAATCGGATAATGACTTATACTTTAAAATTTCTAGATACGGAATGTCATTTTCGTTAGTAAGTAACCTAGCGATATTATATAGGTCTAAAGCGATATTCCAACTTTTATCATCATCTGCTTTTTCTATGGCATATTGCACAAGAACTTCTGTAAGCTCCTTATCTACTCCTGCTTTGGCTATGAGTTGATCTACAGCTTTATTAAGTAAACTTTCTGTATCTAAATCGACTTCAAAATTTAAAGGCAATTTTAAATCGTGAGCAAAAGTTCTTATAATTCTATGTGTAAAACCATCTATAGTAGAAATTTCGAAGGCAGCGTAATTATGTATAATGGTATGCAGCAAAGATTTCGATTTACTATGTAAAGCTTCGGGTTCCATGTTTAATTCTTCACATAGCACATTAAACATAAAGTCGCCAGAATTTATAATTTCAGGATCAGAAAATGCTTTAAGCATTTTTATAATCCGTTCCTTCATCTCGAAGACAGCCTTATTTGTAAAGGTAATGGCCAATATATTTTTAAACTGATAATTACTCTTCGACTTGAATAATATTTTTAAATACGATTTTACTAGCGTAAACGTTTTACCACTCCCGGCAGAAGCATCGTAAATAGAAAAAGAAGTCTGACTTTCCATGCGAACAAATTATTTTGAAGACAAGATAAAAACTATCAATGATTCGATAACAATTAATTATTTTTAATTGCCATGTATTATGACTAAATTTGGAAAAGAATATTAATATTAATCATAAAAACATATACAATTATGGCTTTCGAATTACCGAAATTACAATATGCTTACGATGCATTAGAACCAAATATCGATGCTCGTACAATGGAAATACACCACACGAAACATCACCAAGGATATACAAACAACTTAAATAACGCAATTGCTGGCACAGACTTAGAAGGAAAATCTATTGAAGATATTCTTACTGGTTTAGACATGAGTAATGGCGCTGTTAGAAATAATGGCGGTGGCTTTTACAACCACTCATTATTTTGGGAAGTAATGAATCCAGAAGGAAAAGGTGTTTTATCTGGCGACTTAAAAGCTGCAATAGAAAATGCTTTTGGATCTTTTGATGCTTTTAAAGATGCTTTTAGTAAAGCAGCTGCAACACAATTTGGTTCGGGATGGGCTTGGTTATGTGTAAACAAAGGCGGAAAAGTTTCTGTTTGCTCTACTCCAAACCAAGACAACCCTTTAATGCCAGGTGTTGAATGCGACGGAACTCCAATTTTAGGATTAGATGTTTGGGAACATGCTTATTATTTAAACTACCAAAACAGAAGACCAGATTATATTAATGCATTTTTAATGTTATAAACTGGAACGAAGTTGAGCGTCGTTATGCTGCGGCAAAATAAGACACTGAACAAATAAAAAGAGGGACTGTATTTAAAAATACAGTCCCTCTTTTTTTGTAATCCTATTTTAAATATAAAAAGGTGAACCGTTAAGTTCACCTTTTTGCCCCAAATCTACCATGAACTTAACCTACTTATGTTATGGTGAGACAAATATATATTGCAAAGCTATGTAGAAAAAAGAAAATTAGTCGAACTACACATAAATTAGTCTAACGGAATAAAACTAGGTTTATAAGACTATTTTTTTATAGTCATAAAAATGATACAATTAATTCTAAATCGCTATAAACCAATTCTGTTTCGTAAATTAAATGAAGTAAAACATTAATATTTCCTAGGTATAAATACCTGGTTTTTTAAATATTAACTCTTTTAATGAGTTGACTTTGTGTTAAGGATAGTAGCGGCATCCTTTTATATTTTGAAAAATATAAAAGATATAGCGGATAGCCTGACTTTTGCTTTTTTTGAAAGCAAAAGTAACACCCAAAAAATCATGGGAAAACAGTTCAAAAAAAAACTCCGAAATACGATTCGGAGTTTTGTTGTTTTAATCTTCTTTAGGAAGTTGTTCCATTACGAAATCTTCCATAAATTTTGTAGTATATTTTCCTGCGACATAATCTGGATGATCCATTAATTGTCTATGGAATGGAATTGTTGTTTTTACACCTTCGATAACGAATTCGTCTAAAGCACGTTTCATTTTACTGATGGCTTCTTCTCGTGTTTGCGCTGTTGTAATTAACTTGGCAATCATAGAATCGTAGTTTGGCGGAATGCTATATCCTGCATACACATGTGTATCTAACCTAACTCCATGACCTCCCGGAGCATGTAACGTTTTAATGCGACCTGGTGAAGGACGGAATCCGTTATACGGATCTTCGGCGTTAATACGACATTCTATAGAATGTAAGTTTGGCGTATAATTTTTACCAGAAATTGGCACACCGGCTGCCACTAAAATTTGTTCGCGAATTAAATCGAAATCGATAACTTGCTCTGTAATAGGGTGCTCTACTTGAATACGAGTATTCATTTCCATAAAGTAGAAATTACGGTGTTTATCGACCAAAAATTCTATTGTTCCAGCACCTTCATATTTAATAAATTCTGCAGCACGAACAGCAGATTTACCCATTTCGTCACGCAATTTCTTTGTCATGAACGGCGAAGGTACTTCTTCTGTTAATTTTTGGTGACGACGTTGGATAGAACAATCGCGCTCTGATAAATGACAAGCTTTTCCTGTAGAATCTCCAACAATTTGAATTTCGATATGTCTTGGTTCTTCTATAAGTTTCTCCATGTACATACCGTCGTTTCCAAAGGCTGCTTTAGCTTCTTGACGTGCAGAATCCCACCCGTCTTTAAGATCTTCTTCTTTCCAGATGGCGCGCATTCCTTTTCCACCTCCACCAGCTGTTGCTTTAAGCATAACAGGATATCCGGTTTCTAAAGCTACTCTTTTACAAGCTTCAAAATCTTCTATAATACCATCGCTTCCCGGTACACAAGGTACGCCGGCAGCTTTCATGGTTGCTTTTGCAGTTGCCTTATCTCCCATTTTAGAAATCATATCGGCAGATGCCCCAATGAATTTGATATCGTGCTCCTCGCAAATTTTAGAAAACTTAGCGTTTTCTGACAAGAATCCGTATCCTGGGTGAATAGCATCTGCATTGGTAATTTCTGCAGCTGCAATAATATTAGACATTTTTAAATAGGAATCTGTACTAGGCGGAGGCCCAATACAAACCGCTTCGTCTGCAAATTTTACATGCAAACTCTCGGCATCGGCTGTAGAATATACTGCAACCGTTTTAATTCCCATTTCTTTACAGGTTCTAATAACACGTAGTGCTATTTCTCCTCTATTGGCTATTAGTATTTTTTTAAACATAACGTATCTAATTTAAAAATCTCAAATTCCAAATGCCAAGCGTGTTGGGATTTGATTTGGAATTTTAAAATTTGTTACGATGGATCTACCAAAAATAACGGTTGATCGAATTCTACTGGTGAAGCATCATCTACTAATATTTTAACGATTTTACCAGAAACTTCTGATTCAATTTCGTTAAAAAGTTTCATTGCTTCTATAATACAAAGTACATCTCCTTCGCTTATAGTTTGACCTACCTCTACAAATAGTGGTTTATCTGGAGAAGGTTTTCTATATAAGGTTCCAATAATAGGAGACTTAATTGTTATATATTTTGAATCGGTTTCTGTTACCGTCTGGGCAGCAACCGGTTCTGGAGTATTAACCACAGGTTGTTGTTGTGCAACAGGTGCTTGTGCTACAGGAGCACTTACTGGAATTTGTTGTACATATGTTGTAGTTTCTCCTTTGTCGTCACCACCTGTTTTAATGGTAATCTTTACATCGTCTGTTTCTAATTTAACCTCGCTAGCTCCAGATTTAGCTACGAATTTGATTAAATTTTGAATGTCTTTTAAATCCATAATCAATTAGATTTTAAAATAAGTTATTAGTTGTCAATTAGGAATTGTAAGCCCAAGTTAAATAAGTTGATCCCCATGTGAATCCCCCCCAAAGGCAGCAAATATTAGGTTATCACCTTTTTTAAATTTTGATTCGAAATCACTTAAAAGTAACGGTAAAGTGGCAGATGTTGTATTGCCATAACGGTGTATATTTTTAAGTACTTTAGAATCGTCTAAATTCATTCTTTTAGCTGTAGCATCTATAATACGCATATTCGCTTGATGCGGAATAAGCCATGACACATCGTCGTGATTAAGATGATTACGCTTCATTATTTTTTCGGCAACATCGGCCATGTTAGATACTGCAAACTTAAATACAGTTCTACCATCTTGGTGCACGAAATGTTGTTTATTTTTTACGGTATCTTCACTTGGAGGTAATAGTGATCCACCAGCTTCAATTTTTAAGAAATCGCGACCAGAACCATCGCTTCTTAAGTATTCATCTTGAAGTCCGTAACCTTCTTCATTAGGTTCGAACAATGCAGCTCCTGCACCATCTCCAAAAATAATACATGTAGTTCTATCGGTATAATCTATGATAGATGACATTTTATCTGCCCCTATTACTAAAACCTTTTTATATCGGCCTGCTTCTATATAAGCTGCGGCAGTAGACATACCGTATAAAAAACTAGAACATGCTGCTTGCAAATCGTAAGCAAATGCGTTTGTTGCTCCTATTTCTGTAGCTACGTAAACAGCTGTAGAAGCTACTAATAAGTCTGGAGTTGCAGTTGCAACTACTATTAAATCGATTTCTTTAGGATCGACACCCGATTTATCTAAAAGGTTTTGTGCAGCTTTAATAGCAAGAAAAGAAGTTCCTTTTCCTTCTTCTTTTAAAACGCGACGTTCTTTAATACCTGTACGTGTAGTAATCCACTCGTCATTGGTATCTACCATAGTTTCTAAAACCTTGTTACTTAAAACAAAGTCAGGAACATATCCTCCCACTGCTGTGATAGCCGCTGTTATTTTACTCATAACGTATTAATTATTGAACCAAAACTGTAATATTTTGACCTAAAACATCAATTTTACGGCCAAATTACTTAATTTTTAGTTTAATTAGATGCAAATTAAGTTGTTTTTGACTTATAGAAAACTATATGACAAAAAAAACGCTCACAATGGAGCGTTTTTTTGTATGCATGCATAATAATTATGCTAAATTTTCTTCTACTTCTGAGTTGTCGATTAATACCTGACCTCTGTAGTATAATTTACCTTCGTGCCAATGAGCTCTATGATATAGGTGAGCTTCTCCTGTTGTTGGACACGTAGCAATTTGTGGCGCAGTTGCTTTATAGTGTGTTCTTCTTTTATCTCTTCTTGTTTTCGAGATTTTTCTTTTAGGATGTGCCATTTTCTATTTATTTATTATCCGTTAATAGTTTCTTTAATGTATTCCAACGAGGGTCTGATTCCTCTTGGTCTTTTTTTTCTTCCTTTATTTTAGGACTTAATTCGTCAAGCTTATCGAGTATTTCTGATTTTAACGTTCCATCTTCAACTCCTGGATGAACGCGTTTTGTAGGAACTGCTAACACAACTAATTCATAAATATACTGTTGTATATTTATTTCGTACTCCCCATGAGGAATTACGAGTAAATCAATTTCATCATCGTTATACTCATCGCCAAAATTCACCACCAAATCAAATTCATTTTGAATAGGCTGATCATAGGGCTCGTTTGTAACATCGCAAAAGACGTTTACAGTGCCTTCAATTTCAAAATGTAACTCTAGTAATGTGGTCTTTTTTTCTAAAAGTACATCTACATGTATGTTAGCATCATTGAAATCTTCATACCCAAAATGTTTAAAGAACTCCTGTCCAATTTGATACTCGAATTGATGCTTTCCTAATTTTAATCCAATAAATTGAATTGTAAATTCTTTCAACAACTTCATTTTCATATCTAATTTGAGCCTGCAAATATATAAAATTTTATCTTAGGCAAGCTTACTTATAAACATTTTTTGTTTATATCTTTTTTTTATGATATATTATACTCTTTTTACAAGCGTTTCGTACTCCAAACGGTGTTTAAAAATTTGAATACCAGCAAATAAAGCCTCTTTAAAAGAGGTTTCGTTAGCGATACCTTTACCTGCTATTTCAAAAGCCGTGCCGTGATCTGGAGAAGTCCGTACTTTATTTAAACCTGCCGTGTAATTAACACCTTCTCCAAACGAAAGCGTTTTAAACGGAATTAAACCTTGGTCGTGATAGGATGCAATTACAGCATCAAAGTTTTTATAATTGTTAGACCCAAAAAAACTATCGGCAGCATAGGGTCCGAACACCAATTTACCACTCTCTTTTATTTTGTGCAACGTTGGCCTTAACACATCGTCATCTTCTGACCCAATAACACCATTATCACCCGTATGCGGATTTATACCTAAAACAGCTATTTTTGGTTTAGAAATTTGAAAATCTTTTTGAAGAGATTTATATACTGTTTGTATCTTTTCCTCAATTAATTCTGGAGTTATATATTTAGAAACTTCGCTAACAGGAACGTGGTCGGTTAACAATCCCACTTTTAAAGAATCGGTAATCATAAACATTAAACTTTCTCCTTCTAATTGCTGTGCCAAATAATCGGTATGACCTGGAAATTTAAAGGTTTCAGATTGTATATTATGTTTATTGATAGGAGCTGTAACCAATACATCGATACTTCCTTCTTTTAGCGCTTCTGTTGCCGCTACTAAAGACTTAATAGCGTATTCCCCTATTTTAAAATCTTCCTTTCCGAAGTTTATAGACACATTCTCTTTCCAAACATTCATCACATTAACTTTCCCAATAATGGTTTGGTTAATATGATTGATCCCATTAAAGTTTATATCCATTTTAAAATGCGTCTTAAAAAAGGACATCACTTTAACCGAGGCGAAAATCACTGGTGTACAGAATTCTAAAATTCTAGCATCTTGAAACGTCTTTAACACAATTTCACCACCAATACCGTTCAAGTCTCCAATTGATATTCCAACTATTATATTTTCTTCTTTCTTCATTAAACTTGATAACTATTTTGTTTGTAATTTTACCATTACAAATTTAACCAAATAAATGAATTAATATGTTTACAGGAATAATAGAAAATTTAGGTCGTGTTACTAATCTTAAATCAGATCAAGATAATCTTCATGTAACCATAGAAAGCAGTTTAGCACCCGAACTTAAAATAGATCAAAGTGTTGCTCACAACGGCGTGTGTTTAACAGTGGTTCATATAAAAGAGAATACCTATACGGTTACGGCGATTCAAGAAACTTTAAATAAAACAAATTTAGCTTCGTTACAACTTGGTGACATAGTCAATTTAGAACGTGCCATGCTTTTAGGAGACCGTTTAGACGGTCATATTGTACAAGGTCATGTAGACCAAACTGCAACTTGTATTGATATTAAAGAAACAGCTGGGAGTTGGTTATTTACATTTGAATATAATAAAGACCTTAACAACATTACTATAGAAAAGGGCTCGATAACGGTAAACGGCACGAGTTTAACTGTGGTAAACTCTAAACGCAGTCAGTTTAGTGTAGCCATTATACCTTACACCTACGAACACACAAACTTTAAATACTTTAAAATTGGTGATGCCGTAAATTTAGAATTTGATGTATTAGGGAAATACGTTAAACGTTTAATGGAATTCGATATAAAATAAAACCTATTTTCTAATCGATTTTTTAATACCGTAATAGGCACCAGCAGCAATTAAAAAGGTTAACCCTCCATCAATAGGCAGGCCTGGTGGAGGAGTCCCTTCAACAGTACTAGGTACTGGAGGTCCATTATCCTTTCCAACTTGAGCAAAACAAACTGCACTTGAAGATACAAGTATAAAGACTACAATTAATTTGGTTATTTTTCGCATTGGTTTATATAATGGTTAAAAACATTAACCATAAAATGGTTTACTCAATATTTCTTAGTTTTACTAATCTAATTGATTTTAGCGCCGTAAATTTAATACAAATCTAATTACAACTACAACTTTTTGGTCAACAAATAATTAAACCAAAATAGACTTCATTTAAAAAGCTTGTAAATAAAAAGGTTGTCTACTTAAAGAAATACCATTTACATGTTGCAAAAATTGCAAATATTATTCAATTATATGTTTTTATTTCTCATTTTTTTTATTCGACCAACAAATAATATCGACAATACTAATTTTAAGCATTTTTTTTATCATAAATTAAAATTATATTCAAAAAATACGCATTATTACTTATCCTAAATAATACAATCAATTTCGATTAAGTTTGAAATATGCCAAATCAAAAGACTTCCTTAATAATCTGGAATATTTCAAAAGAATCGATAATGAGGTCTAATTTTAAAAAATAGATTACATTTATATAGCTTTTTCCAACATTAATAACATCACTTACTCTTTTAAGCATGAAGCCTCGTACGACATTAAAACAGATAGCTAAGGTATTTAATGTGTCTATTGCAACCGTTTCAAAAGCACTAAAAGATAGTCACGAGATTAGTCCTGCAACAAAAACAAAAATTCAAGATTACGCTAAAGCTCATAATTACAGACCAAATAGTATTGCTCTAAGTTTACTTCATAAAAAAACTAAAACCATAGGAGTTATTATGCCTTCTATTTTAAATCGGTTTTTCGTAAAAACTTTTAGCGGTATAGAACAAGTAGCAAATGAAAAAGGATACAATGTTTTAGCTATTGTTTCGCACGGAAATTTAGAAAAAGAAATGGCTTCGATACATATGCTTGAGAATGGTTTAATTGATGGTTTATTAATTTCTCTAAGTGAAGAAACCGAGACCAAACAGTATTTTAAACATATTGAAGATTTTATTAATAATGCGGGACCTGTGGTAATGTTCGATCGTATTTCAGATACCATTACAACAGATAAGGTTATTGTAGACGATTTTAATTGTGCTTACAAAGCCACAGAGCATTTAATAAAAACAGGATGCAAACATATTTCTGTCGTCTCTACTTTAGATAATACTCTTGGGATTATTAAATTACGTGTTGATGGCTATTTAAAAGCATTACAAGATTATAACATTCCCGTAAACCCGAAACTTATTAACTTAATAAAGAAAAGTTACGATTTTGAAACCGAGATAAAAACGATGTTAGATTATCAAGACGTGGATGCCATAATTGGTTTAGAGGAATTCTCTGCGGTAGAATCTATGGTTATTGCTCAAGAACGCGGATATACAATACCAGATGATATTTCTATAATTAGTTTTACAAATAGCGATTTTTTTAAATACACGAATCCTAGTATTACATGCATTAATCAGCATAGTGTATTTATGGGAAAAACTGCAGCCGAAATTCTTTTTTCTAGAATAGAAAATCAGAAAACTACAGAACAAGATTTCATAACCAAAACCATTAAAACCACACTTATTGAACGCGGAAGTACAAAACCCTTACCTTAAAACAAGAATAAGGGTTATTGTGTTTTATTTTTTTGTCCATAAATCATTCATCTCCTCAAGGGTTTTTCCTTTTGTTTCCGGAACATACTTCCACACAAATAACATGGCCAAAATGGACATAATACCATACACCCAGTAGGCAAAACCATGATTAAATTGCTCCGTTAGGTAAGAATTATCATCCATCATAGGAAAAGTTAGCGACACCAAATAATTCGAAATCCATTGAGCAGCAACTGCTACAGCCATAGCTTTCCCTCTAATTTTATTTGGAAAAATCTCTGAAAGCAATA
Organism: Formosa haliotis; assembly: GCF_001685485.1. Taxonomy (NCBI): domain Bacteria; kingdom Pseudomonadati; phylum Bacteroidota; class Flavobacteriia; order Flavobacteriales; family Flavobacteriaceae; genus Formosa; species Formosa haliotis. The sequence goes on from NZ_BDEL01000001.1 coordinate 2,559,017, forward strand.
CCCAAACAACCGGCCCCCAACTCATGGCAAAACTAGCCACATAAAGCATCATACATCCTAAAGCCAAATACCCTGTAGCTCCAGAGAAAAACACAAAACCAAGCGCTAACATAGCAATAGCCATACCTAAGGCTCCGATCATCATAAGTGGTTTTCTACCGTATTTATCTACTGTTTTCACCGCAATTATAGTAAATAAGAAGTTTACTATACCTACAATAATAGTTAGTAAAAGGGCACCATCGGTATTCGGATCTATCGATTTAAAGATCTCTGGAGCATAATATAATACCACATTAATACCTACAAATTGCTGAAATACAGACAAGGTAATACCTATGATAATAATTCCCCACCCGTACGATAATAGTTTTCCAGAAGACTCCTCCATAGTACCTTCAATTTCAACTAATATTTTACGTGCCTCTGCTTCACCATTAACTTTTGTAAGCACTTCTAAAGCCTCTTTTGGTTTATTCTTCAACATTAAAGAACGTGGTGTATCTGGCACAAAAAACAATAATCCTAAAAATAGGCCAGCAGGAATAACTTCAGAAGCAAACATCCAACGCCAACCTACTTCATTTAGCCAAGCATCAGACCCACCACTTCTCGAAATAAAATAATTTACAAAATATACCACCATAAAACCTCCTACAATAGCTAATTGATTTAGAGAAACCAATTTACCTCTACTTTTAGCCGGTGCAATTTCGGCAATATATAATGGCGATAACATGGAAGCTAAACCGACACCTATTCCACCCAGAATTCTGTAAAAGATAAATATTGTTGAAAACGTATGATCCAATTCTCCAATAGGCTTTATAAACATTTCTGGCATCGCAGAACCTAAAGCAGAAATTAAGAATAGTACCGCCGCTAGAATTAGTCCTTTTTTTCTACCTAGTTTTTTGCTTATTAGCCCTCCAAAAACACCACCAATAACACAACCAATTAAAGCACTAGAAACAAGAAAGCCTTTAAAAGCACTTGCCGCAGTTTCACTCAACCCTTTTGGGGTGACAAAGAAACTCTCTAAAGAACCTACAGTTCCAGATATTACACCAGTGTCGTACCCAAACAAAAGCCCCCCTAAGGTAGCTACAAGAGTTAGTTTAATAAGATATTTTGAGTTTACTGTTTCCATTTAAGTTAGTTTAGTTATTTGAAAATTGAATTGATATATAAAATAAACGTATTTATTGAACTCTTGTTAAACCAAGAACGCTAGAAAATTGGTTTAAAGTTTTCTAACCTTGGTTTACCTCGTAGTCATTAAAGGCAAGACATACGTTTACTGATATGCATTAAAAGTACCGATTTGAAAACAATTATGTCTACAAACCGATACTTAAAATGTAGTTAATTCTAAATATATTGGTTAATTATATTTTCGAACAATTCTTGTTTACCACTTTGTAATTTTAACTCGCCATTTTCTTGAGCTATTTTGTACAGATCTTGAAGATTTAACTTTCCTGCTTCAAAGTCTTTCCCTTTTCCAGAATCGAAACTACTATAACGTTCTGTTCTTAATTTATCGTAAGCAGAAGATGAGATAATTTTATCGGCTGTTATCAAGGCTCTAGCAAATGTATCTGCACCACCTATATGTGCATGGAAAACATCCTCCAAATCGGTAGAATTTCTTCTAATTTTAGCATCAAAATTCACACCGCCACCTTGTAAACCACCAGCTTTTAGGAACACCAACATGGCTTCTGTCGTCTCTTGAATGTTATTTGGGAATTGATCTGTATCCCATCCGTTTTGGTAATCGCCTCGGTTTGCATCTAAACTTCCTAGCATACCCGCTTTTGCTGCAACTGCAATTTCATGCTGAAACGTATGCTGTGCTAAAGTAGCATGATTCACTTCAATATTTATTTTAAAATCTTTATCTAATCCGTATTCTTTTAAGAAACCAATAGCTGTAGCCGAATCAAAATCATATTGATGTTTCATAGGCTCCATAGGCTTAGGCTCGATAAAGAAATTTCCTTTAAACCCTTGTGCTCTAGCATAATCTCTAGCCATGCCTAGAAATTGTCCCATATGGTCTAATTCACGGCCCATATCGGTATTAAGTAAGGACATATAACCTTCACGACCTCCCCAAAACACATAGTTTTCACCATTTAAGGCGATGGTAGCATCTAAAGCTAATTTTATTTGTCCGCCGGCTCTTGCTAAAACATTAAAATCTGGGTTGGTTGATGCCCCATTCATATAACGTGGATTCGAGAAACAGTTGGCAGTACCCCAAAGCAATTTGACTCCAGAAGCCGCTTGTTTTTCTTTTAAATAATCTGTTATCGTAGCTAATCGGCTTTCCAATTCACCAAACGAAGATCCTTCTCTCACTAAATCTATATCGTGAAAACAGTAGTAATCGAAGCCCATTTTGGTAATGAATTCGAATGCAGCGTCGGCTTTTTGTTTTGCGGCCTCTATAGCATCTGAGGGTTCATCCCAAGGAAAATTTAAAGTTCCTGGACCAAATGGGTCTCCACCTATTCCGCAGAATGTATGCCAATACGAAATGGCAAATTTAAAATGCTCTCGCATGGTTTTTCCTGCTACAACTTGGTCTGGATTGTAATATTTAAAAGCTAAGGGATTATCTGATTCTTTACCTTCAAATTTAATATCTCCTATCCCTTTGTAATACTCTTTATTTCCTAATGTTGCCATAATTTATTTGTGTTTTAATATCATTTCTAATTCGTTTTTCCAAGCGTTGTAAGCCGCTTTATATGCCGATTTATCATCTAATGGTTTGTAGGTCATTACATGATCGTTATTGGTAATATTCGCGCCAAATTTTTCAAAATCACCATCGGTTAAACCTGCAGCTCTAGCCGCTCCAACTGCTCCAGTAGTATTGTAAATTTCTATGTCATGATCGATTAATGTTGCCACGGTAGTTGCAAAAATTTCTGATCGAAATAAATTATCGTTTCCAGCTCGTATCACCTTAATGTCTCCAATATCTTTTTTCAAAATATCCATCCCATATACAAAAGAAAAGGCGATTCCTTCTAAACCTGCTCTATATAAATGAGCATTGTTATGTGTGTTTAAATTGAGATTTAAAATATGGGTTCCAACGTTCTTATTTTCTAACATACGCTCGGCACCATTTCCGAAAGGAATAATTACAACACCATTACTACCTACTTCAATCTTAGAGGCTTTAGCGTTCATTTTATCATAAGACTCATTTCCACAATTATTACGTAACCATCGATATTGAATTCCAGCGCCATTAATATTTAAAAGGGTTCCTATAACGGGTTGTTTTTCGGTATAATTAACATGGGCAAAATGATTTACTTTTGAAATTTCTTGTGGCTGTAAATTCTTTGAAACCGCATAAACCACCCCAGAGGTACCACCAGTTGCAGCTACTTCTCCTGGGTTAAAAATATTAAGTGACAAGGCATTGTTTGGCTGATCGCCAGAACGATAAGTTACCTGCGCCCCTACCGGAAGACCCGTTTCTTTAGACGCTTGTTCATGTACTACGCCTTGATTTGTGAAATTTTCAACAATTTCGGGCACCAAATTTTTATCGATACCATAATACTCTAATAAATTATTAGCAACAGTATCATTTTTATAATCCCATAAAATTCCTTCGGAAAGACCGTTTTTGGTGGTCGCCATTTTCCCTGTCAACTTATACGCTATAAAATCGCCTGGCAACATAAATTTATAGGTGTTTTTATAAATTTCTGGTTCATTATCGATCACCCATTTTAATTTTGAAGCTGTAAAATTCCCTGGTGCATTTAACATATAAGTACCACAGGCCTCTTTTCCTAAATCTTGTAATGCTTGTCTACCAATTTCTACAGCGCGGCTGTCGCACCAAATAATAGAATTTCGCAAGGCATTTCCATCTTTATCCACAATAACGAGACCATGCATCTGATAAGAAATTCCAATACTTGAAATATCTGTTGGATTAATTTCAGCTTCCACCGTAACCCGTTTTATTGCAATGCAAAGGTGGGTCCACCATGCGTTTGGATCTTGCTCTGCCCAATCGGGATGTAGTGCAATTATTTCCATTTCGTTTGGAGGTTCGTGAAGTGATATTATTTTTTTACCTGTCTCGGCATCAACCAAAGCGACTTTAACCGAAGAACTTCCTAAATCAATTCCTAAATGATACATTTCTATTGAAGTATATTTAAATTACGTAAGCTATTCTTTACTAAACAAACCAAGGCTAATTTACATTTAAAGGCTATTAAAAATCTTCTACTAATTTATTAATACTTAACCTACAGTTTTGTTTGATTGTGAAATTAGGAATTTTTAACCTAAATACTAAACATTATTCAAAAATGAGTTTACAGAAGCCACGAACTAAAACCACTAACAAAGGAATACATTTTCTTATAAAATGTTGGAAACTTCAACACTATTAAGCCTTTACGATAATGCACCTAAAAAGAAGAGTAATACATAAAAAGTTACTTAAAGGTTTAAGTAACTTTTTTTAAAATATGAACCAATACTATACAAAACTAAAAAACCTCTTAGAACAAACGCTCTAAGAGGTTATAGTACAATTCAATACTAGCTATTAATTGAATTTACTTAATGAAAACTATATGCTATTTATCTACTGCTAATTCTCTTGTTAACCACCCGCTTTTACCTGCTGTTGCAATGGCATATGGAGTTATCCAGAACAAACCAAATGTATATAAGATACTGTAGGTATATGCCCAAATAGATTCTGATGATTTATATCGATTCGCGTAAAATAAAACTGGGAAACTTGAAAATATTAAGATGCTTAATAATGTAGAACTCACAAATAATATTGGATGAACAATAACGAAATACATCATGAATAATATTAATGGATAGCTCATTACAATTTTAAGTGACTGACTTAAGAATAATAATCTTGATCCTATTTTAGATCCTTCTCTAAAATCTGTAAAGACATATTTAGACATTTCGATATTCTCACGAACGTTACTTCTACTCCATCTAATAAACATTTTGTATAATCCTTTATAATCTTCAGGAACATTTGTATAAGCTGTAGCATTTCTTTGAAAAACAACGTGCTTACCTTGCTTTAAAATCATATTTGTTAAGGCACGATCTTCACCAATATCTGATGGTTTACCCATGAACTTTTGATTAATCCATTCTGGAAGACATTTAAAAACGGCTTCTTTACTATATGCTGCTAATGCTCCAGGAGTACAAAGTACAGACTCTAAACTACTTTCTGCAGAACGCATAAACTCGAAACTTAAAACAAAACTTACATCTAACATTTTAGGAAGTATAGCTTTTGCTTTGTTTAACACACGAATGTTTCCGGCAACAGCGCCTACTTGTTTATTTACAACAAACGGACTAACAAGGTTTCTTAATGTATCCTCGTCTACAATAGAATCACTATCCACAGTAACAAAAATATCTCCTGTCCCGATGTTAAATCCACGGTATAACGCGTGACGTTTACCCATGTTTTTTGGTTGCTTAAAAATAGTAACACGTTCACCTAAATCATTTTTGGCTTCTTGCATCCAACTCCAAGTATCATCTTTACTACCATCATCAATGGCAAGTAATTGAATTTTTTCTTCTGGATAATCACTTTTAGCTAAACTCATTAACGTGTCGTAAACTTGTTTACCTTCGTTATAAGCTGGAACAATTACTGTAGTTGTTGGTAATAACTCATCGCTTACAGATTCTATTGGCTTGTAAAGTAAATATAAATATAAGGTATAAGCGAACATCCCTGTACTAAACGCAAATAAAGTTGCTGCTAACACAAAAAATGCAAAGCCTAATGTTGTATTTAAACGCTCAAAGTTAAATGCTGCAAATTCTGGTTGTAATACATATACCAAATAAGCCGCACCTAGCATTAAAATAAAGGTACTTACTAGTACAATTTTACTCCATGGATTGGTATTATTTTTAGTTTTTTCTTTAGTCAGAAAAGTTGACTGATTAAAACTATTATCGGTCGTACTTCGTGACTGAATTGAAGTTTTAATATTAGTTGAATTAAGTGTTGACGTTTTCATATTGTATACTCCTAAATTAAGTTTCTCTTTTCTTAGCACCGACTACTAATCGGTCTGCTTCTATACTTACGCAAGAGACGTGCCAAGAGAACAAACCCGGTGTTTACAGCTGTTTTACCCGAATTGGCTATAAAAAAGCGTATACTTTTTACACACTTACCTAAAGTGTGTATACTAATTATACACTATACAACTACACACTTTTACACACAAAAAAGAAAGATGTAAACGTTTAGCTTATTTTTTATAGAATATAGGAACAACAATAGAATTAACGGGTGGCGTGTTTCGTGAAAAAGAAAAAAGCCCTCCAGAGTTTGGAGGGCTTTTCGGTAAATGACATTAATGTCTAGATACGTATATCTATCTATTATTTTTAATCTGTTAAGCTAAGGTTCTAATTATTTAAAGCCTCTGCACCACCTACAATTTCTAAAATCTCGTTAGTAATTGCAGCCTGACGTGCTTTATTATAAGTTAATTTTAACTGATCTCTAAGTTCTGTTGCGTTATCTGTTGCCTTGTGCATCGCTGTCATACGCGCACCGTGTTCGCTGGCAAATGAATCTCTAACACCTTTAAACAATTGATTTTTTAAAGACTTCGGAATTAATTGTTCTATGATTTCTAATTTTGATGGCTCAAAAATATAATCTACATTAACATCTTCCTCTACTTCAATAGGTTCAATTGGTAAAAACTGCTCGACAGTTACAATTTGTGTAGCCGCGTTTTTAAATTGGTTGTAAACCACATCGATCTTATCGAATTCACCATCGATAAATCTTTGCATTAAACCTTCTGCAATTTCGGCAACATTTTTAAAAGTCAATTCGTCGTAAACATCACTTCTATTTTCTTCAACTTTACTGGTTTTCTTATAGGCGTCGTATCCTTTTTACCAATAGCTAAATAATGTACTTCTTTCCCTGCATACTTGTTTGCAGTTAAATTATTTACCTCTTTAATGATATTAGAATTGAATGCACCACATAAACCTCTGTTAGATGTAACTACCACGATTAGTACTTTATTTACTTCGCGTTGTTCTGAAAACTTGTTAGTAATATCAGAATCTATAGTTGCACTTAAATTTTGTAAAAGTTCTGTAAGTTTATCTGAATAGGGACGCATTTCAGTAATAGCATCTTGAGCCTTTTTTAACTTTGCAGCCGATACCATTTTCATGGCACTGGTAATCTGCATCGTTGAAGACACTGAAACTATTCTGTTACGTATTTCTTTTAAATTTGCCATTTTAGTGTTAGAATAAAGTATTGAGTATTCAGTAGTGAGTTAAACTAGCAACTCACTACTCAATACTAAAATCTAATTATGCTTTATATTTAGCTGATAATTCTTTTGCTACATGTGTTAATACATCTGTAACTTCATCAGTTAATTTTCCTGATTTTAAAGTACTTAAAGCATCTGCATGCTTTGTTCTTAAGAATTCTAAGAAATCGCTTTCAAATTCTTTCACTTTTTCTACAGGAACGTCTTTTAATAAGTTTTTAGATCCTGCGTAAATAATTGCAATTTGATCTTCTACAGTATACGGATCGTTTTGCGCTTGTTTCAAGATCTCTACGTTACGTTTACCTTTATTAATTACATTTAAAGTTACCGCATCCAAATCAGATCCAAACTTCGCGAATGCTTCTAATTCACGGAATTGTGCTTGATCTAATTTTAATGTACCAGATACTTTTTTCATAGATTTAATCTGTGCATTACCCCCAACACGAGATACCGAAATACCTACGTTAATTGCTGGACGTACACCAGAGTTAAATAAATCTCCATCTAAGAAAATCTGTCCGTCTGTAATAGAAATTACGTTTGTTGGAATATATGCAGAAACGTCTCCAGCTTGTGTTTCAATAATAGGTAAGGCTGTTAAAGAACCACCACCTTTTACAACAGGCTTTAATACATCTGGTAAATCATTCATTCCCTTTGCAATCTCGTCATTATTAATAACTTTTGCAGCACGCTCTAATAAACGAGAGTGAAGGTAGAAAACGTCTCCTGGATACGCCTCACGTCCTGGTGGACGACGTAATAATAAAGATACCTCACGGTAAGCTACGGCTTGTTTAGATAAATCATCGAAAACAATTAATGCTGGTCTACCAGTATCTCTAAAATACTCTCCAATTGCAGCTCCTGCGAAAGGTGCATATACTTGCATTGGAGCAGGGTCTGATGCATTAGCGGCTACAATTACTGTATACGCTAAAGCTCCCTTTTCTTCTAATGTTTTTGCAATGTTTGCTACCGTAGACGCTTTTTGTCCGATAGCTACATATATACAGAATACAGGCTCACCTGCATCGTAAAATTCTTTTTGATTTAAAATGGTATCGATACAAACTGTTGTTTTACCCGTTTGACGGTCACCAATAACAAGTTCACGTTGTCCACGTCCTACAGGAATCATGGCATCGATAGACTTAATTCCCGTTTGTAATGGTTCTGTTACAGGCTCACGGAAAATAACTCCAGGAGCTTTACGCTCTAAAGGCATTTGATAAAGTTTACCACCAATTGGACCTTTACCGTCTATTGGGTTACCTAATGTATCAACAACACGACCAACTACTTCTTCACCTACATTAATAGATGCAATACGCTCGGTACGTTTTACAGTTGTTCCTTCCTTTACATTTTGAGAAGGTCCTAATAATACTACACCTACGTTGTCTTCTTCCAGGTTTAATACAATCCCTTCAAGACCGTTTCCGAAATCTACTAATTCACCATATTGTGCATTAGCTAATCCGTAAACACGTGCAATACCATCTCCTACAGTTAATACTGTTCCTACTTCATTTAGAGTTGCTCCTGCTTCAAAACCTTGTAGTTGTTGCTTTAAGATTGCTGTTACTTCAGCTGGTTTTACTTCTGCCATTTTATTTAGATATAAGCTTTAACCGAAATTATCCGATTAAAAAATTTATAAAATTAATTTAATGAAAATTCTTGTTTTATTTTATTCAGTTTGTTTGCTACACTTGCATCATACTGCAAATCGCCAACGCGTAATATAAACCCACCTATTAGGCTAGCATCTATTACATTTTTTATTTCAACTGTTTTTCCTGTTAACTCTTTTAGTTTAGCTAAAACCTTAGCCTCTAAATCGCCTGTTAACGGTACTACTGTAGTAACTGTGGCTACATCTGTACCTGTTAACTCTTCGTATAATTGGTTAAATTTTACGGCTACGTCTTCAAGAATAGACAGTCTTTTATTTGTTATTAACGTATCGATTACATTAACGGTTAGCGGATTGATGTTATTAAAAACCTCTAACAATGCCGATTTCTTAACAGCAGATTTTAATACAGGACTTTGAAGCATTTCACTTAAATCTTTATTTTCTGCAATTGTATTTGCAATTAAAGACATGTCTGTATTTACAGCTTCGGCCGTATTCGAACTTTTTGCTAAACTAATAGCTGCTTTAGCGTAACGTATTGCTGCTCTTGCTCCTGCCATTTATTCTTAGTTTAAAGTCGCTTTACCTAATAAAGAATCAACTAATTCTAGTTGTTTATTTTTGTCGGCTAATTCGCCACGTACTACTTTTTCTGCAATCTCTAAAGATAATTCTGCAACATGGTTTTTAAGTCCTACCATAGCAGCTTTCTTTTCGCTTTCAATAGCACTCTTAGCAGCCTCAATCATATTATGAGCTTGAGTTTGTGCTTCCTCTTTAGCGTCAGAAATAATTTTATTTTTAATATCTCTAGCATCTTTAAGCATTTCTTCGCGTTCTGCACGAGCTTCTTGTAAGATACGTTCGTTATCTGCTTTTAAATTTTGAATTTCTAAACGTGCTTGTTCAGCAGACAATAAAGCCTTGTTAATAGAATCTTCTCTCCCTTTTACGGCTCCTAAGATAGGTTTCCAAGCGAATTTCTTTAATAAGATGAAGAATACAATAAAAATTGCCGTTGTCCAAAAAACTAAACTTTCCGGTGCTATTAAATTCATATTATATATTGTTAAATAAAGTTGATTTTTGTTTTAAAAACATCCTGCAACCAACCGTTACAGGATGCTTAGTTTTTCTTTTTCAAAAATTATTTTGCGATTAACGCAACTACAACCGCGAAAAGTGCAACACCTTCAATAAGTGCAGCAGCAATAATCATTGCAGTTTGAATTTTTGAAGCAGCTTCTGGTTGACGAGCAATTGCTTCCATTGCAGATCCACCAATTTTTCCAATACCTAATCCTGCACCAATTGCAGCTAATCCAGCACCGATTCCAGCTAATACCATAGTAATAAATTTATATAGTTAATAATTAAAAAACTCAATTTTAGTGATCTTCGGCTACAGCCTGACCAATGAATAATGCCGATAATAAGGTAAACACATACGCTTGTAATGCAGCAACTAATAATTCTAGAGCACTCATAAACAATACGAATAATCCAGAAACTGGTGCAATAGCAGGTGTTTTAAATATAAATATTAAAGACACTAAACTTAAAATAATAATATGTCCAGCAGTAATGTTTGCGAATAAACGAATCATTAATGCGAATGGTTTTGTTAACATTCCAATAAATTCTATAGGAATCATAATTGGATATAATGCCTTTGGAACTGGTGGCATTAAAATGTGTTTCCAGTACGTTTTATTTCCATTTAAAGTAGTAACTATAAAGGTTATAAAAGCTAAAACAAACGTAAAGTAGATGTTTCCTGTTAAGTTAGAACTGAATGGGAAAAATGGAATTAAACCAATTAGGTTGTTAATCCATATAAAGAAAAATATGGTTAATAAATATGGCATAAACTTAGCATATTTATGTTCACCAATATTTGGAATGGCAATATCGTCACGTACAAATGTAATTAGTGGCTCTATAAACCCAGCAAGACCTTTAGGCGCTTTATCATTTTTCTTATAAGAACGTGCTACAGCAGTAAATAATAAGAATAAAATTATGGCCGAAATAATCATTGAAAATACATTTTTCGTAATTGAAAAATCTAACGGACGCACATCAAAATTGAAAGCTCCTTTTGTATCGTCTGTTAATGTTGCGTACTTATCTGCGTAATATATAATTTCGTTATCACGAACAAAAGTCTGTCCGTTCTTCTCTACAAGGTGGTGTCCAGAGTTATCGTGATGAAATTCTTTTGAAGAAAAAATAGTTAATCCGTTATCTGTCCATAAAATAACGGGTAAGTAAAATGAATACGCATGGCCATTATAATCGAACATATGAAATTCGTGAGAATCACCAATATGCCCATTAATTAAATCACTCGCATTAAACTCTTTCTCTTCACCATGTTCGTTGCCGTGTTGGGCGAAGCTAAAAAACGGAAGCACAGCTAAAATAACTGTTACTAAACATTTGATAGATTTTTTGCTATCATCATACTTTTTAAATATAATTTACGGTCTCCAAAATTCGGTGCAAAAATACATTTTTAATTAACATTATAAAGTTAATAACTATTTTTTTTCGGTATAAAACACCCATTTTTGAAGAATTTACATTTTTTCAAGGTTTTGGCGCTAACAGCCTAATTACGAAAACAGTCTCTAACAAGAGAAATATAAAATACGGGATAAAAAATGCCAAAACATCGCTTACGGGAGTTTCTACTGCATTTAAAATTAAAGGCAGCAGAAATATAACGGCAGCAAACATTTTTAAAAGTCCACAAGCCATAAAAGCGAATCCTGTTTTGTCTGAAAAAACACTGTTAACATAGGCAACAAAAGAATAAACCGCAAGTGTTGCAAAAAAATGAAACACATAAATACCCCAAGTAGGTAATTGAAAGTCATAACTTTGCTGTAATTTTCCTACCAGAAGCGTTTGTAAAACATATAAAAGTAAAGTTAATGGCACTAAAACCATTAAGAACGAACGTAGTTGTTGCTTCATTAAACTATAAGCTTTTTAATCTTTCTTATTCATGTTTGTTACCTGCTTAATAATTTGGTAAATGGCGCCAATAACACCAATTAATGAAAAAATTACCGTGTAAGCACTGTATTGGTTAGGAAACTTGCCATCTAACCACACACCTATAAACGTTAACACTCCAATTATGGCAATCATTTGAAATGCCATACCAGAAAATTTAATATAATTATTAAGCTGTTTTTTCTGTTGTTCTTTCATGTTTAATAGATTTTACTGCACTTTTCATAACACAAGTTACATCAAAGCTTGCACCCGGTTCTACAGCTAATTTACCTACAACAACTTCGCCTTGAATTTCGGCAGTGGCTTTTAAGGTTAAGGTACCAGACAGGTTTAATTTTCCTGAAAATTTACCTTCAAAATAAGCATCTGCACCTTCTAAAGTACCATTAATAAATCCTGTTTTACCAACAACAACTTTACCAGGTGTTTTTAAATTTCCTTCTATAATACCATCTATTCTAAATCCGCCTTCACTACTTAAATCACCTACTATTTTGGTGCCTTGGGCAATAATGTTTTGGTTTGAAGACGTTTCTACTGTTTGCTGTTTTTCTTTTTTGCTATCGTTAAACATAGTTAATAAATTTGGGAGTTTTTATTGAGTTTGATTTAAATATGAATCTAAGTTTTTATGTATTTGTAGTACTTGATAATTAGCAGACGACATAACAAAGTAGGTTTTTTTAATTCTGTTTTTATCGTTCTTTTTAAACAAGTCTTTAAAGCCTTCTGCAACTACTAGGTTTGAAAAACCATGCACTACTACAAACGTAATGGTTGGCGAATATAAATCTTTAGAAGACGATAATTCGTAATATTTTACTTTCTCTAATTGTTTATCTAATTTTTCTACAAAAAGTGCAATGTCTTTATCGGATGTGTTTTCAAACTGAAAAATAACATTAAAACGCTTTCCTTCTTCATTGTCTGCAAAGGTATCGTTTTCTAAATTAGGCAACACATTTCTAGTTAATTCTTCGGCACGCTGTCCTTCTGGAAGATTAGGATACGTTAAGGCTACATCGTTTAAAGCTTTGCTATACGCTTCAAAACCATATAATCTACCAATAGCTGTCGCTTTTAGCAAATCGAATTTCGCTACAATATCGTCGCCTTCAAAATTGTGAATATTTTCCTCGCAAAGTGCAATTACCTCAGCATAATTTTGAGAGTCAAATAATTCGTGTACAATTTTATAAGTATTCTCCGGACTGTTTAAATCTTCTGCTACAGCCTGATCTGGATTACTTAAAATTTCGGCATAACGCGAATCGGAATGATTGGTAATAATGTCGGTTTTAAGAATTTCGGCTTCACCGCGTTGCCCTAACAATTCGTAATCTTTATATAAATTATATTTTGCAGGAACAATTAATCGGTCTTCCGGATTATTATTTAAAAGTGCTTGTAATTTGGTTTTAGACAACTCGTAATCGCTAAATTTTTCCTTGTAAATTACGCCCAATTGAAAATAGGCATAATTACGTTCTTTAGCGATACTGTCTATAATTTTTTCGTCGGTAGGAATTTGATCGATATAGAATTGAGTTTGATAGATATCGGCATCTAAATCGACACCCGCAACTGCAGCAGCCCCTATAGGCGCATTAGAAGCTGAAAAATTCATGTTAGACCAACGCCAATTATCTTCATTTTTTCTATCGCCCCAATTTTTAATAAATTCATTTTTACCATAAGCGGCCGTTGTGGTATTATAAAAATAAAATGTGCTTGCATTTTTAGCGGCATTACCTCGATCTTGAAACGCCGGACTTTTAGTATCGACGTTAAAATCGTTATTAGAACTTAGCATTTCTTGAGTACGTAACTCAGCTTCTTGGCGCTGACGTTCTAACTCGGCTTGAAGTCTTAATTTTTCGGTATAGGCTTCAAAATATGCTAATCTGTCGGCCTCGGGTAAGTTTACTAAATGTAAAATACTATCATCTACTTTAGCAATTTCTTCATAATAAATAACATCGACTAAATTATCGCGTTCACGCTTTATAGTCCTGTATGGTTTAGAGTCTACCTTAAGATTTGTAAGCGTACTATCGTAATAAGCGCCAGCAGTTTTATACTCGGCATTATCAAAACTTAAATCGCCTAAAATCTCGTAGTTTCTAGCGTTTAATTGCTTATCGTCTTGTTGGGTACGCAACGATTTATTGTAATAAGCCACTCCTAAAGAGTCGTTATTTGTGGCCAAATAAAACTCTCCTACTTGATGATAAATCCGACCTAAATACGGGCGATTTTCTCGATCTTCTTCCAGCTCTGCTAAAGTTTCAGAAAACACAAGTTTATCACCCGTTTCGTAATCGAAATTCTTGGCTTTTTCTACATAAGCACCGATATAATAGTCTCTCGGAATTTTTCGATGCATCTCTATAATACGATCGAAAGTAACATTGGCACTATCTTTATACCCCAAACTATTATAAAGCTGTCCCTTTATAAATAAATACCGACCGCGTTCCTCGTGTTTAGGTGTAGCATCTGCAGCAATTTCTAAATAGGTAATGGCGGTATCTACAACTTTAGTATTTAAATACGCTTGTGCTAAGGTAGATGTAGCATCTGCTAACTCTTGTCCGTGTAGATTTTCAAGTCTAAGTAAGCGCTTTAAATTTTTAATAGCCAATTCATCGTTATCTAAACGCATATTGGTTTTTTCCCGCCATACACGAGCCACATTAATTTTATCGCTTAACGGATATTTGTAAAGAATATAGTTTAAAGCTTCTAAAGCTGGCACAAAGCGTTGGTCGAAATATCTGGCTTTACCCAATAGCAAATAAGCCTCGTCCATTTTAGGGTTTTTCTCTTTCCCTTTAATGTTCATGGAGTGTTTCTGAATGGCTTTTACAGCTTTCTCCTCGGCTCTTGCAAAATTTTCGTTTTTAGATTGCCCTGGCAGCATAACATCTTCGGTAAAATCTAGACGTTCTACCGGAAGGATCTCCCAATAATTATCGCGATACTCTTCATTAAGGCGTTCACGGCCTTCCTCTAAAGCAATGTTACCATTATAAAGTGTGTTATATTCTGTCGTTATTGCATGATAATTTCTACTTATAAATTTGTCCTTTTTTCTAGAACAGTTTACGAATATAAATGCAGAAACACATGCTATAAAAATAACCTTAAAAGATGTCTTCAACGTTGGGATATTTATTCTAATAAATAACTATAAACTCTCGCTATTATTATGCTAATGCGTAAAAATAAGCATCTTTTTTAATTAACCTATAAAAATGGAATGAGTTTTAGATTTCTACAGTACCAGCAAAATAAGATTCTAAAGTTTTAAGTGTCTCACTACTAGTAACCATATCTTTAACAATTTCGCCCTTTTCTAGTAACACAATACGCTCGCAAACATCGGTTACATGCATTAAATCATGACTCGAAACAAGTACGGTAACCCCATTTTGTTCGGCTAAATCTTTAATAATTTTTTTAAGTTTAATTTGTGTTGTAGGATCTAGATTTGCAAAAGGCTCGTCTAGAATAATAACTTCTGGATTTCCTATTAAAGCACCTACAATCCCTGCTTTTTTCTGATTTCCTTTACTTAAATCTCTTAGGTATTTCTTTTGATTTAAGATTTCACCGTGAAAAAAATCTTCAAACTGACTAACATGCGCATCAACATCTGCTTTAGATTGTCCGCGTAAATCACCAATAAAATAAAAATATTCTTCGGCAGTTAAATATCCTATTAAAAAGGTTTCATCTATAAAGGCTGAAGTAAACGGTTTCCAAGCTTCGCTTTCGTTTACTAAAACATCGTTATTATTAATAAATCCTGTAGTTGGGGGAATTAAATCTAATAATAAACTAAAATACGTGGTTTTACCCGCGCCGTTATTACCTACTAATCCTAAACTTTGTCCTTTCGGAATTTCTAAATGATTTATATTAAGTACTGTCGTGCCGTTATATTTTTTGGTAAGTTGCTCTGTGATTATCATAAGGGTTGTAATTTAATCTATTAGTGTTTTTCTGAATATGCCTGAATGGTTTTATACTTTCCTTTTTGGTAAATCTTATCTATTTGTATTAAGAAGAACGGTCTAAAAAGAATTCCGATTACACCACTTAAACTAAGCACTAAAAGGCCAGCATTGAAGTTTATTAATTTATAAGGCACATAAAATAATAACATGGGTAACACAAATTTTGGGATGGCGATTAACATTTGTACCGGATTAAAACCTTGGGTATTACTAAAGGCTTTTGCTTTTACATTTAACTCGATAGGCATTCTATTTAAAGCACCCCCAAACAAAGTTATATACGAATTTAAGCCCACGTTAAATAAGGCTCCGGCTATAATCATTCCAAATATTTTCCAGCCAAAATACAAATAAGGCGTACTAAGCACGAACGAAATTAAAACGGCCACAGACAGTAAATACCACTTAGATTCTAAATAGGTTTTATACTGAATATTCTGACTCATTAAAAACTTATAATATTCACTATCCCAAGACGGGATTAATTGCCCAAACGACATTAAAAAACCGCCAGTTACAAACATAGCCGCAAAAGCCAAGATGGCCGGTTTGTCTTGGTATGCCGAATTGGTAAAGAAAATAACCCCATAAAATAAAAACATAAACGACATCATAACCACCTGTTTAGGTCGTTTATTTCTCCAAATAAGTTTAATATCGTTTTTTAAGAAAGGTGCCATCGTACCAAAACGATCGACCCACGATAAATCTGCAGCTTGTACTTCCTTAACTTTTTTAGACACTACATTATCTAGGTAAAAGCCTTTTCTAATAAAATTATAATTTAAAAGATACAACCCTATGCTAGCCAAAAGCGGAATAATTACCAATAAAGGCTGCGCATACAAGGTATTTAACGCTGCACCAATAGGTTCTGAAATTTTAAAAATTCCATAAAATTCCAATCCGATAAACAGTAACAGCACAGCTACAACAACATAAAAGATGGTGTTATTTTTATTGATTAAAAAATTTATAAAATTGTTACAATAAGTTATGCATACCAATCCTAAAAGCCAAGGAATTACATGAGATGCAGGATACCCATTAATTATAAGAACCACCGAAAAAGGGATAAACATAATGAGTGGTAACATATTAAAAAACGAAAACAAGGTTTTACCTAATAAGAAATGAATAACTTTACTACGCTTTATAGGCAAAAGCATTAATGGTTTTACATTTATTACCGGAAGTTGTTGCATAAAAAACCGGAATACCAAGTCGAAAAGAAACCAATAAATAAGGTAATTATTTACAATCACTAACGGATCGGCTTCTGGCATATTCTTTTTAATTATATAATAAACTCCGACTCCTACAGACAAGGCAATGGCGGAAAAATACAAGACGACTAGCGCCAACATAATTTTAATAAATACGCTTTTTTTAAAGTAAGCTGCCCTAGTAAATTGCTTCCATTCTAGGGATAAAAAGTGTTTAATCATAGCGATGGGTGGTTGGTTAATTTAAATATTGGTAGGTTTCTAGTTAAAAAAGTTACACAAAATATCTTTTATATTCTGCTTTTAAATACTTGGTTATATTTTTAGGCACAACTACAAGTAAGATATAGCTTAGAATACCAAAACTAACTAAAACTAAGCAAAGTAGCGCAAATTTTATAGGTTCTAAACTAACATTCTCTGGGGTTATTCTTGGAATAATTTGAATAAAAACACCAACTACACCACACATACCACCTAATTGCAATAACACGTCTTGATATAACCACTTTTTGCCTGTGGTTTTCTGCTCTTCTTTTATAGACTTATTAATTTGAGTTAATTTAACAATAACAACACTAAAGAAAACAACAAACATAAATACTAAAGTATAATCTAAATACGGTGTGTATTTTAATATTGCGTAGGTTATACAGTATATGCTTAGTGTAAGTAGAAGTTTAGGAAGGGTAAAAAAGCTTTTAAAAATATCCCAAACAGATTTCCAATAATGTTTAGTTAGTGCCACTAAACGTGCTTCTACAACATCTTGAAATCCAAAAATTCCAAACTTTTTAAAAGCAATATCTAAAGTAGCATCAAAGGATAATTCTGGAGCTGTTTGCCACTGTAACTCTATATCGTTTGCTAGATGATCGACCAATTCTGTTTGCACGTCGTAATGATACACAAAATGAGCTCTTGTAAACTGATAAAGCTTTTCTATTTGCTCTGCCGATAACTTCATATTAATTAAACTGTTTTACAATTTGTTGGTGCTTCTTTAAAAACACAATAGAACAATAAAGAAGAATAGACATATTAAACAAAAGCCATAATGAGGTATACAAACCTTTATAAACAACTAATATAAATACGGGAAAAGCAATAACACTCCATATTTGGGTTTTAGCAATAAAACTATAAACAGTCTTTTTACTAGACGTTCTTATTTTATTAAACGTAATAAATGAAATAATTGAAAACAGAACCATAATTCCAATAATAACACACTTTAAGAACGTAGATATTCCGACTTCTGTATTTAGAAAAGGAAGAAGAAGGAAGGATAACTTGTAGATTATAAAATACTTTAAATATATTTTTTTTGCTTTATCAAGAATGAGTTTTGGTGCAGAAAACGATAGTCCAAACAGCAAACTACTGCTATAATTAAAATGAGCATTCCATTGCTTAGTAACCTGAAGAAAAGCAGACTCGAAGTCAACACAAGAATTATTAATTTCCTCTTCTATTTGAAGTATTAAATGATCTAAAATTTCGAATCTTAAATCAACATAAACAATCCCTTTAGCATCAAGATATCTTTCTATCTGCTTTATTTCATTTGTTGCTAATTTCATATTCATTCTAGACTAAATTTAGGATTAACTAAGGTCTTCATTGTTTCTATATACCGCTCCAATTCCGATAATTTATGAGCTGTTTCTTTTGTTCCTTGCTCGGTTAACTTATAATATTTCCGAAGCCGATTATCAACCTTTACAACCTCAACATCCAGAAATCCGTCGGCTTCCAATTTATGCAAAGCTGGATATAAAGCACCCTCGGTAATCGCCAATTCACCAGCTGTTAACGCCTTTACTTTTTGCGTAATTTCGTAACCATACATTTTATCTGTTTCGTTTAACAATTTTAAAATTATAGTCGTTAAACTCCCTTTATAAAGTTTTGAATTTCCCATAGTACTGATAAATATAAATAAAAAATAAACATACATAAGAATCTGATGTATTATTTTTTTAAGGAATTATAATTATAAACCTTTTGGCTTCACTATTTTTGCAAAAAAGATTACCCATGGCATTTCATAAACTTGCAATACAAAATATAAATAAAGAAACAGAAGCTGCAGTAACGATTAGCTTTGAAGTTCCTTCAAATTTAAAAGAAAACTACAGCTTTACCGCTGGACAATACATCACTTTAAAAACCGAAATTAACGGACAAGAAGTGCGTAGAGATTACTCGCTGTGTTCGTCTCCTAAAAGTGGCGAATTTCAAGTGGCAGTTAAAGCTGTAGAAGACGGTTTGTTTTCAAAATACGCAAATTCAACTTTAAAAATTGGTGACATTCTTGAGGTAGCAGAACCAAATGGCCGATTTACTTTTATACCTGATGCCTCCAAAACAAGAACCATTGCAGCATTTGCCGCGGGAAGTGGTATTACTCCTGTTATGAGTATTGCTAAAACCCTTTTAGAGGAAGAACCTAACAGTCAATTTATACTAATCTACGGAAATAAAACCCCAAAAGAGACCATCTTTTTTGATGAATTAATTGCTTTACACCACGAATATGTAGATCGTTTTCACATTCAAATGGTATTTAGCCAGTCGAAAGAAGACAATGCCCTTTTTGGTCGCATAGAAAAAAGCACGGTGAATTTTGTTCTTAAAAACACTTATAAGCACAAAACCATAGACACCTATTATTTATGTGGTCCAGAAGGTATGATTACCACTACAAAAGATGTATTAAAAGATCACGGCGTAGCAGAAGACCGTATATTATTTGAATTGTTTACAGCCCCTGTTGCTGCGGAAGCCAATACAAACACGGCCGCTGTTAGCGATGGCTCTACGGCTATTAAAATTATAGTAGACGACGAAGAGACAGAATTCGTCATGTCTCAGAAACAATCTATCCTTGAAGCCGCCATTGCAAAACAAGTAGACGCACCATACTCGTGCCAGGGTGGAATTTGTAGTAGCTGCATAGCACGTGTAACGGAAGGTTCGGCAACCATGAGACAAAACAATATTTTAACCGAAAGTGAACTCGCTGAAGGTTTAGTGTTAACCTGCCAAGCACATCCTACAACACCAACTATCGTTGTAGACTACGACGATGTTTAGAAAATAAAATATAGAGCTCTTAAATAGCTTTATTGCTAAGCAAAACAAATCCGTTATTTACGTTTAAATAACGGATTTTATTTTATCTATAATCGTTTCTGGAGTTATACTGGCGGAAGCCTTTTCGTATCCTTCAGGAAAGGTATTGCCGTAAATAGATGTAGGTATTTCTGGGAATTGATTTCGGTCTGCTGTTAAAGCATAATGGTCGGGCTGGTTAAAAGGGGCAAATCCAGCAAAAGGATGCGTAACTCCCCAAATAGTTATAACTTTTTTACCCAGCATAGCGGCTAAATGTCCATTACCAGAATCCATAGACAGCATAACATCTAAATTGGAAATAATGTCTAACTCTTCATTTAAATTTAATTCGCCTGCAAGATTTATAACATGTTTATATTTATTCTGAAAATCATTTAAAATCGCAACTTCTTTTGCTCCACCTCCAAATAAAAATACCTTATAATCTTTGGAAAGCGCCTCGATAACCTTTTCCATTTGATCTATCGGATACATTTTACTATCGTGTGCTGCAAAGGGCGCAACACCTACCCACTTTTTATCGTGAGATCCTGTTATGGTTTTTAGTTTAGCCGATAATTCAACCTTTTTCGGAAATGTAGGATGAGATAAATCAACCGGAAAACCTAAATTTTTAAACACTTCAGCATAGCGATGTACAGTTGTTGGTAACTGCCTAAAAATCGATCCGTTTGTTAACGCTTTTTTTTCTGCCCTACCCTTATCAATTTGTACGAATGGTATACCCCAAAAAAAGACTTTCAAAATTTTAGTACGAAGCACATTATGAATATCTGCAACGGCATCTATACTCATTTTTTTTAATGCTTTCGATAATGTATACAAACCCAAAACACCCTTATGTTCTGCTTTTAAATCGGCTGCAAACACTTGTACTTGCTCTAAATCTCTAAAAAAAGGAGCAAAGAATGGTCGTGTTAAAACCGTAATTTTTAAGTGTGGATATTGGGTAGTTAAAGCACGTAACACAGGTACAGACATAGCAACGTCTCCCATTGCTGAGAGACGTATTACCAATATATGTTGTGTTTGTTTTGACACGGATTTAAGGAAAAAGCTTCCTATTTTTGAGAACGTAACACAGGGTTAAGCTCGTCGTCGTTGTACATTTTCATTTGTTTGTACACCTTCATGTATTTTTCACCAGAAGCAATATCATTTAATAAGGTATCTATTGCAGTCGACAAATCAACACGCTGCTCCAAAAGTACATCTAATTTTGCTTGACACGCTTTTTTATGTGTTTCAGAAGCATCTGTACGAGTAGCCTCTTCGCGCATATGATACACTTTTAATGCCAAAATAGATAAACGGTCTATACCCCAAGCTGGACTTTCGGTATTTATAGTTGCATTTTCAACCGGTTTAACATCTTTATATAATTCTAAAAAATAGCTATCTATATATTCAACCATATCTGTTCTATCCTGGTTAGATGCATCAATTTTACGCTTCAAGGTTAAAGCTGCAACAGGATCGATTTGTGGGTCACGAATAATATCTTCGTAATGCCATTGTACGGTATCAATCCAACATTTTCTATATAGTAAATGCGCTATTAAATCGTCTTCTTTGCTATACGGATTTGAAAAATCCTGATCTACCGTATTTATAACGTGATACGTATTTATAGCTTCCTGGAAAATGGTATTTGCTTTAGTTGTAAACATGATTTCTATTTTAAAATACAAACCTACATATTTTTTAGCTAAAAGTCCTTAAATTGCTCTTAATGTAGAGTCACACTTGCACAAATTATTAATAGGAAATTAACCCTATGAATATATTTCAATTAATTAACTTTACCAGACACCACAACACCATACACTATGCATATTCATAATTTATCTACAGAAAACACCATTTTAAATGTATTTATGTCGGAGTTACGCGACAAAAGCATTCAAAAAGATAATATGCGGTTTAGAAGAAATATTGAACGTATTGGTGAAATTCTGGCTTACGAATTAAGTAAATCTCTCTTGTATAAACCTAAATCGGTTGACACACCTTTAGATACTACACAAGTAAATTTACCAGAAAACGATATTGTAATTTGCTCTATTTTACGAGCTGGAATTCCGTTACATAATGGTATTTTAAATTATTTTGATGCTGCCGAAAATGCTTTTATTTCTGCTTACAGACAGCATAAAGATGCACCTGAAAGTTTTGAAATTGTAGTGGAGTATTTAGCGTGCCCATCTTTAGAAAATAAAACCTTAATTCTTGCCGATCCTATGTTAGCCACAGGTCAATCTATGGTTGCTACTTTTGAAGCACTAAAACCTTTTGGAACACCTAAAGAAATTCATTTGGTAAGTGTTATTGGGGCACAACAAGGTATAGATTATGTAACGAAGCATTTTAATGAAAATGCAAATTTATGGATTTCGACTATAGATGAAAAGTTAAACGAAAAAGGCTATATTGTTCCTGGACTTGGGGATGCCGGCGATCTTTGTTTCGGAGAGAAGTTACAGCATTAACAACACAAACGGCACTACAATTAACAGTCCTAAAAAAACTTCTTTAAACCATTTTTCTTGAATGGTTTCAATATAATTTGTAATTATAATCGCTAAAGGAGCAAATAGAAACAAAAACTCTCCACCTTCTTTTTTAGGAGATAAAATCATGATACTAAATGCAATAAGCGCAGCAACTAATATCACCTTATATCCGGGCTTAAAGTCTTTTTGTTTAGATTTTATGGTACGAATATAAAATACCGACGACCAAATTCCGAAAGAAATTAAAAGGGTTACTCCAACAATATATTGGAGCGTATTATAGGTATTAAACTCTAAACTTACTTCTGGAAAAATATTTAAGGCGGTAAAAAAATCATCATACACAATAACAGAGTATGCGATACTTAATACATACACAGAAGCCACTCCTGTTAAAGGAATAATCCAGTCTTTTAAATTAGAATTCGAATGAAAAATTAAAGCGGCATAAATGAGCACAATGAATAAGATAGACCAAAAGTAAAATAAGGATGCAATGGCAATCCAAAAGGCTGCATCGAAGAGTTTTTTCTTTACATCTAATTGCGATCTTAAACTTAAAATTCTTCGTAAGGCAAGCAGAATAAAAAAATTAGAATACACTATATTTTCATTTAACATGGTTTGTGGTAAAGCCAGTAAAAACAAGGCATAGAGTAGAATTTCGTAACTGCTTTTTTGAGTTAATTTGTTTTTACTTACCAAAAAATCTAACACCAGAATAGAACAAAAACTTGCACTAAAAACAAAGAAATTTTTTACATAATGAGTGAGTAAATCTGAATTTAAAGCATATTTAGTATGTGCAATAAAAAATGTAAAAGCCGTGATGATAAATACGACTAAAAAATTTATTGGTTTAGATTTACTAAAAATACTTGTAATCATTAACTCTTTTTGTATTTTTGTTTGGTAAATATACCATACTATGAAAGATTTTTTTTACGCAATACAAGATTTTTTTGTTGACGTATTGTTCGCCCCTTACGATGCTTTAAGAGCATTAGAACTTAAAAACTGGTTCGCAGCTAACACATTCTCATGGATTTTTATATTAATCGGTATGGGATTTTTTGTGTATTGGATGCTTCAATTAAAAAGTTTTAACGATAACGGTGAGGAAGATAAAAGTGTATCTGCACACTCTTATCTATAAGTCGAAACCAATATCTTTACGATAATACATCTTATCGAAATGTAGTTTTTCTATATTTTGATAAGATTTTTTTATGGCCTCCTGGTAGGTATTTCCATAAGACGTCATAGCTAAAACACGACCTCCTGTGGTTAATACTTTCCCGTCTTTTAAGTCGGCTCCTGCATGGAATGGTATAGAATCTTCTATGTTTTCTAGTCCAGTAATTTCTTTTCCTTTTTCGTAAGCTTCAGGATATCCGCCAGAAACAGTCATAACTGTAGTAGCTGCACGTTCGTCTATAACTAAATCAATTTCATTTAATGTCCCGTTAGCAACTGCTTGAAGCAATTCAACAAGATCATTTTTAAGTCTAGGTAACACCACTTCTGTTTCAGGATCTCCCATACGCACATTGTATTCGATAACCATAGGGTCGTCTCCTACTTTAATCAATCCTATAAATACAAATCCTTTGTAAGGTAAATTATCTTTAAGTAAACCTTCTATTGTAGGTTTTACAATACGTGTTTCAATTTTTTCTAAAAATTCGTCGGTAGCAAATGGCACTGGAGACACGGCTCCCATTCCACCTGTATTTAAACCTGTATCGCCTTCACCTATACGTTTGTAATCTTTAGCCGTTGGCAACACTTTATAGTTTTTTCCGTCTGTTAACACAAAACAACTTAATTCTATGCCGTCTAAAAACTCTTCAATAACAACTTTTGTGCTTGCTGCACCAAATTTAGAATCGACTAACATCGCTTTTAGTTCAGCTTTAGCTTCATCTAAATCATTTAAAATAAGTACTCCTTTTCCTGCCGCTAAACCATCTGCCTTTAAAACATAAGGCGCTGTTAACGTTTCAAGAAAGGCATACCCTTCTTCTACATTAGAAGCATTAAAACTTTTGTACGCCGCTGTTGGAATGTTATGTCTGAATAAAAATTCTTTTGCAAACTCCTTACTGCCTTCTAATTCGGCAGCAGCTTTTTCCGGACCAATAACAGCAACGTGTTTCAATTGCTCGTCGTTTAAGAAAAAGTCGTGAACACCCTTTACTAAAGGATCTTCTGGCCCCACTACAACCATATCAATTTTCTTGTCTAAAACTAGGGTTTTAATGGCTTCAAAATCGGTTACACCAATTGCTACATTTTCAGCTATTTCTGCAGTACCAGAGTTACCTGGAGCTACAAATAGTTTATTACATAATGGACTTTGAGAAATTTTCCAAGCAAAAGTATGTTCTCTTCCGCCAGAACCTAGAATTAAAATTGTCATGTTGTTCATAGTTTGACACAAAAATAATTGCTTTTGCGCTTAAAAAATAATTATTTTACAAAAACATCTGAACTCTCCGTCTTTTGAAGTTATTCGACCTTACGTTACAACTTAATGGCTTCCCTTTAAAGGACGCAAAAAAGAAGCTTTCTGAAATTCAACACGTTCCAGAACCGGAGTTTGAATCGTTTCAACATAAGCGGAAACTAGATATAGTAAACTACCATTTAAAACACAATCCGTTTTACAAATCCTTTGGAAAACATATCGATTTAAACCATTGGGATTCTGTACCCATAATGACGAAACGCGACTTGCAAAAACCGTTAGGTGAGCGTTTATCTGAAGGATTTACGCCTAAAAATGTGTATATCAATAAAACGTCGGGATCTTCTGGCGATCCATTTATTTTTGCAAAAGATAAATTTTGTCACGCCTTAACTTGGGCAGAAATTCAGAATCGCTTTGGTTGGTTTGGTATCGATTTTAACAGGTCGTTTCAAGCTCGTTTTTATGGTATCCCTCTTGATACTGTGGGGTATTACAAAGAACGGTTTAAAGATAAACTAAGTCATAGATACCGGTTTTCTATTTTTGATTTAAGCGATGCTGCTCTTCAAAATTATATTGAAGTTTTTAAAACCAAACCCTTCGATTATATAAATGGTTACACTAGTGCCATCGTGCAATTTGCTAAATATTTAAGATCTAAAAACTTGAATTTGAAACACATTTGCCCCTCCTTAAAATGTTGTGTAGTAACTTCGGAAATGTTATTTCCCGACGACAAAGTACTTTTAGAAAAACAGTTTGGTGTGCCTGTGATTAATGAATATGGCGCTTCAGAATTAGACCTCATCGCATTCCAAAACCCAACCGATCTTTGGCAAGTAAATAGCGATACCCTTTTTGTTGAAATTTTAGACAATAAGAATCAAGCCACACCAAACGGACAAGAAGGTCGCGTGGCTATAACATCACTTTACAACAAAGCACACCCTTTTATTCGTTACGATTTGGGAGATATTGGTATCCTTTCGGAGGCAAGTACGGCCCAAAAACCTATATTAAAAAAACTTATTGGCCGCACCAACGATATGGCTATTTTGCCTAGTGGCAAACGTGCTGCAGGTTTAACTTTTTATTATATTACCAAAGCCATAATTGAGGACGATGGCCAAGTAAAAGAGTTTATTATTACACAAGAAACCCCATCAACATTTAAAATTGATTATGTTGGTACTTCAACTATTTCAGAACATAAAAAACGTGCTATAAAAGCTGAACTAAAACGCTATCTAGAAGATGGACTTATTGTGCATTTTGAAAGACACAACGCTTTAAAACGCTCAAAAAGCGGAAAATTGAAGCAGTTTAAATCTTTGGTAAGTCAATAGTATTTTGAGATTTTATAAAAGCATATTCGAATAGAAAAAGAAGCATACAATATATCGACTTTAAAGTAGAAAAATGGAGACCTTTTTTATAAACGGAATAATTGTACTTTATTAATCCCAATTTATTAGATGACATAGAATTCGACTGTACTCTATAATTAGCTAAAGATTCTTGAATACCTAAAACGGGTTGTTTCGTTTTCTTTACGGTTTCTAACCACAACAACCAATCTTGTCGTTTTCTTAAATTTTTGGTGTAAATTTTACCTAAAGTTTGGGTATTATAGACTCCCGTAAGATTACCAACATAATTACACTTAAGTAATTTATTATAGGTTAATACTTTTAAAGCTTTAATTTGTTTATGTAATGAATTTCCTTGCTCGTCTATAAGGTTATAACTTGAAAAAGAAACATCTAATCCTTTAGTTTCCATAAAGGAAATTTGCTTTTCTAGTTTAGTTGGAAACCATACGTCATCCGCGTCTAAAAAAGCAATATATTTTCCCTTTGCTTCTTTTGTACCACGATTTCTAGTTACTGCTGCTCCCGAATTTTTTTCATTAGTAAATAAAAAAATATTTTGGTGTACACTAGTAAATCGCGAGATAACGTCTAAAGAACAATCAGTTGAACAGTCATCAACTAAAATAAGTTCCCAATTTAAATAGGTTTGTCCAAGTACACTTGTAATACTGGTTGCAATATATCTTTCAGCATTAAAAACAGGAGTTATAATGGAAACTAATGGCTTCATAGTTATATTTATTAATACGCCTTATCTTCTCCTTTAATTCCATTTAAAATGGTTTGGAAAATAATTTTAAGATCGAGTAATATAGACCAGTTTTCTATATAAAAAATATCGTATTTAACACGATTTATAATATCCTTATCCGTTTCTACTTCACCCCTAAATCCGCTAACCTGAGCCAATCCCGTAATTCCAGGTTTTACAAAATGACGAACCATAAACTTATCTATGCGCTTGGCATACATATTTGTATGACTTACCATGTGTGGTCTTGGACCAACTACAGACATATCTCCAAAAAAAACATTGTAAAACTGAGGTAATTCATCAATACTTGTTTTTCGTATAAATTTACCAACTTTTGTAACCCGTTGATCGTCCTTTGTAGCTTGATAAATGTTTGCATCTTGATTAGGCATCATAGAACGGAATTTATAACATTCAAATTCCTTATAATTAAATCCGTTTCTAGATTGTTTAAAAAAGATTGGCCCTTTAGATTCTAATTTAATCAATATTGCCAATATTGGAGTTAACCAAGAAAGCACAAACACAATAATAAATATGGAGAAAACAATATCGAACAAGCGCTTTAAAAATTGATTTACATTTTCTTCTAAAGGAATAACACGAAGTGATAAAATAGGAATAAAATCATAATATTCGTATTTCAGTTTTTTAGAATAAATTTCCTTATTATCAGGTAGAAATTTTAAAATCTTAAGATTGTTGTCGGCAAAATTAACAACTTGAAGAATTTGGGAATTTGATAACTCTGTTATAGAACAGTAAATTTCATCAATTTTATTCTCTTTTATAAATTCCAAGCAAAGATTTAGTCCGTCTGTAGATTTATCTCTAAGATTAAATACTTTCTTTAAATCGTAACCGTACTCTGGATTGTTTTTAAAAAACGTTTCTAGAGCATTAGTTTGTCGGTTTTTACCAATAATTACTGTTTTCCTTAAATTACCACCAAAAGAAGCTCGGTATTTTTGAAGTAAGTAATAGATTGTGAATTTAGCAATACCAATTAAAAAAAATACAAACGCAATATATTTAAGCACTAAGAAAGAATCGACCATTAATTTATGCCGAAATCCAAAATAGGCAAAAACAATTAAGGTAAATAACATGGCTTGTTTAAGTAACAAAGCGGCAATAGTTACCTCGCGAGTAAACCGGTATACTTCATAAAATTTAGAATAAATAGAAAGGATAATCCAGGTTGTAGAAACAAGTGTTATAAACAAATAAGGATTAACATTTGGGAAGAAAAAAAGTAAAGCTAATCCATGTATTATAGACAAATCTATTGTATATGAAATAGGCCTTAAATACCCCGAATATCGTCCTTGTTTATTCACCTAAGCTTATATGGTTCTACGAAAAAATCACTTGCAAAAATATGAAAGTATAACTAGAAACAAATGATTATCATTTATAATAAATTTTCTTTTTCAAATTCCAAGTTTTTCGACCAATACTAACTTTATAAATTTATAATTACCGATTAAATATCGTTTCCACATACGCTTTGGCTCTTGAACTAACCTATAAAACCATTCTAGACCAGAATTTTGCATCCAAATAGGTGCACGTTTTACTTTTCCCGAAACCACATCGAAACTACCTCCAACTCCCATAATAAAATTCACTTTATTAAGGAGATCTCTATTTTCAAATAAGAAGTTTTCTTTTGTAGGGGAACTAATTGCTACAAACAACATATTGGCGCCACTATTTGCTATTTCTCTAGCTATATCTTGTTCTTCTCCCTTTTTAAAATAACCATTTCTATATCCTGCAATAATTTTTGAAGAATATTGCTCTGAGTACATTCTAACAACAGTTTTAACATTGTCTTCTTGTGCTCCAAAGAAATACACTTTATAGTTTTTTTGGTGCGCTAATTCAATTAAGTTAACCATAAGATCTATTCCTGCCACCCGCTCTTTCAAAGGCTTTCCTAAAAGTTTTGATGCCCAAACAACTGCTTGCCCATCTGCGTTAATTAAATCGCTTTCATTTACACTCTTACGCAGTTTTAAATCGGTTTGCATAGCTACTATTTTCCCAGCATTTACCACAACATGATGTAATTGACTGCCTTTTTTGATAACGGAATCAATATTATTTATGGTCTCTTCCATAGTAAGATTATCTATGGAAGTATTTAGCATTTTTATTCTTTTCATTTCAAATCTTTTAAAAACAAAAGCAACTCCATATTAACTTTTCTAGAATCATAAAGCTTAGCTGTTTTAATAGCGTTTAATTTTATTCGTTGTTTTTCATTCTCAGATAACGAAAAATATAATAATATTTTATTTACTAAATCTTTACTGCTTTTCTTTTCAAAAAGAAAACTATTGATGCCATGATTAATATACCCCATTGGACCACCTACCTTCCCTGCTACAACAGGAACCCCACAAGCCATGGCTTCAAGTCCAACCAAACCTAAGCTCTCGGCCTTTCTATAAGTAGGAAAAATAAAAAGATCAAATTCATTATATCTTAAAGCAAGTTCTTTTTGAGATATATTAGAAGTTATATTATACTTAACCCCTATACGTTCTGATAATTCTATTATCGCTTCTTTATCTGGTCCATCACCAATAAAAACAATTTCTAGATTTTTTATAACCTGCTTATTTAATACCTCTTTTACAGCTAATAATAGAACCTCCCACCCTTTACTCTTTATAAAATTAGACACAAAACCCAATACAATTTCTTCTCTTTTTTTTACAACCTGTGGATAAAAAACAGCTGTATTTATTCCACCCGATGGGTAAACAAAAACTTGACCACTCTTTATTTTATATTTTTTTATTATTAAAGTTTTATAATAAACAGAAGGAACAACTATAGCGCATTGTATAATTAATGGCTTTAAAAACTGAGATAATATCTTAGTAAATACTGTATTAAAAATTAAATCACTACCATGAAAATTTAAAACTATCTGTTTTTTAAATAATTGAACAAACCATAGCATTGGAGCAACATGTAGCGGAAAATGCACATAGATTATATCTTGCTTTTTGGCTTTGAAAATAAGACAGAAAATTTTAAAATAAAGCAATAGATAACCAAACAATTTTGCTACAACACTTTCCTTTTTCGTTAGAACACATTTTTTAACAATAAAGTCACCTTTAACAGCCGCTTCAAAATTCTTAACGAAAATACCATACCTAACATTTCTTTTTGAGGGGTACATATTGGAAATTAAATAAATTGTCACTCTGTTATTCTGCATGTTTTAAATGGTTAATCGGTTTAAAAAACAACATAAAAAACGAGTAAAAGAACGAAAATACCATTACGCCTTGACTGCGCCCTAAAAAACTTTCACTTAAAGAAAACATAGTAATTATGACGAAAAAATGTAGTGCACCTTCTTGTAACTTGGTAAGTTTAATAAATAGGAATAAAACGAAGATATACACAATTAGTCCTAATAATCCATTACACACAAAAAATTCTAAAAATTGATTATGAGCATTATAATTCTTCTTTAAAGCCAGATCAAATCCACCATTGTAATAAGCCCGCCTATAGACCAATCGTGCATCCCCAGAACCTACTCCTAACCATAAACTGTCTTTTTCTTTGAAGGCATAAACTATTTCTCGCCAACGTTCAACTCTTTCGATAGAAACCTGGCCATCGGGACTAATAATTTTTTTAAACTTAGTTCCTAAATAATCAAATTTAATTGATAAAAAACCTATTACAACAAGCAAACTTATTAATAAAACAAATAGTTTAATACTTGTTTTTTTAAACACATAAATAAGGAGGATTACTAAAAGCGTTATAACACCTATTCTACTATTTGTTTCTATCAAAAAAGAAAATAGGGAAACAACACAAGAAATAAAACGATACGATTACTTCGCATTTTTGCGAACCTTTTATCAAATAGTAAAGCACTAATAAAAAACACAATTAACACAGCAAAATAACTAGGATGACCATCCAATGGTTTAACTAAATTCCAATCGGTATAAATCCAATTAAAAAAATAAGTTGCTTGTTTAAAATAGTTTTCTCTTGATAAAATAGAAGTAAAAATATTACACCAACAGATTACCATACCTACAAATAACCCTATACCCAAAGCTAAATAGATATGTTTTAAATTATAATCTTTCTTTCTATGAGAAAAAACAGCTAATGGTATTAAAAATAGAGGCACTACGCGTCCTACATCTTTCTGAACTCTCAGTATATCTTTAGACAAAAAGAACCCAATTAAAAACATTAAAAAAACTAGTAACAAAGGAATCAATAGTTTTTTATTACGTTTTAAATTCTCTAAACCATTATGTTCTTTAAAAATAAATATCGTACTTAATATAAATAACCACAATCCAATGGTATTAATTTTTAATAATAGGGGTAGTGTCCCTACAAAAAAACAGGTAGACCATTTAAAAAATATATTTTGCCAAGAATTATTTAGAAAGTAATTTTTTATATCGAACATCATACGTGTTTTCAAATGTTAATTTTTTAAAAAAAGACTGTAATTCTAAATATTTACTTTCATCTATACATTGAATAACCTGATGTACATTTTCTAATGTCTCAAGCTTATTAAACAAATAATAATCTTTTCCTAGCAAGGTTTGTAGTGGCAAATGATTTTCAGTAAAAAAAGGTAATTGTAAACTTATAAAATCGAGTACTTTTATGGGAAATGTTAAATCATCATATTCATTCCTTGGTCTAGTATGCATTGCAAAGGCGACATTATGTTGTGCTAAAAACCCAGGTATTTCATCATGTTTTATACAATTAATATGAATATTAGTGTTTTCCAAATCGGCTTTTAAATTAGAATCTCCAGAAAGCACAAAAAAATTATAATATGAAGAATACCTATTGTAAAACGCCATAAACAAATTAAAACCAGAATTTTCATAACGCGTACCCCCCAAATAAAGTAATCCCAATTTTTTACTAAAATCGGGTTTAATAGCACCTGCGTCACTTATTAATGTCCCTGGTGGCAGATTGGTATATTCTCTCCTTGGAAAAAATTTATTTTTATCAAAAAAAACCCTACCCATCTCTAGTGTAGGAAACACCATAGAGGTAGAGATAAGCGTTAAATAAAAATTACTACACTTATTAAAAACTAAAGTAATTTTACTTCTTAAACTAGCGTAACTTTCTGGGAAAAGCTCAATATATATATCGCGAATAAACACAATTACTTCTTTTGAATATAATCGTAAAAAAAACAAACAAATAATATCTACAAAACTCAATCTATTTGTTGCAGATTCGACATAAACAACATTTATTTTTCTAGGTTTAATACTCCTAAATAATTTATTCCCTTTTTCAATTACAATATCATTGTGTTTTAAAAACACTTTTTTAAACATGGTTATCCTTGTTTTAGGACCACCTGAAACTTTTTGTAAATTAGGTACTATAAATAATATATTCATTAAACAGTAGGCTTATAAGTCTGGTTTTTGTAAATTATAAAATACGGTATAAGTAAATAAAAGAAATAATTAAAGTAATGTATGGATAGTATACAGGTAATAAATATCAAAACTAAAAACCTAATTTTGCTTTAAATGGGGTAATTCTATACATTAGATATAAATGACTCAAAATAAATATCATAAATAATGTCCAACCTCCTCGGTGGTATAGATAATAAAAACCATTATCTATTTCCTGAAAACTATAGGTTCTACTTAAGGACACAGCAATAGGGTTGTATCTATAAATCTGAGAACTTGCTCCAAAACCTTCTCCAAATAACTTTTTAAACGGGCCGAAATTTTCTTTTGCAACAATCTGATTAAAATCATCTAGGCGTGTTTTTAAGCTTCCATATTCCCATGGTCTATACACATATTTCATTTTTGATGACACCAAATCTGGTACGAAAGGTGAATTTAAAAACCAAAGTACTATAATAAACGTTAAAATTATGGCTGTAAAATAAATTGGGTTAAATACTTTTTTAAGATTAATTACTAATAGTGTTACTAAAACAGAAAAAACAGCTAAGTTCATAAAATTAGTAGTTAAAGCTATACTTACCAATCCTAATAAGGAGGCTATAATAAGTTTTCTGTCAAATGGTTTGCCTTCTAATAAATAGTAAAATAATAATACATTAATAGCAATAATCGCTGGACCGTAAACTCTTCCTCCAAACCCTATAGTTTTATAACTCCAAATATTAGGAAACAAATTAAAATATAGTAAAATATAAATTACGAAAACAGCAACATTTATATGAAATAAAAGCTTAACATAATCAAATTTCAAATTTATTAAACAGAGAAAAAAGATGAATGAGAAGCACTGAAACTTAATATCTATAAGAGGAGTATCGTGATTGTAATAAATTCCTAAACACAAATAAAAGGCATACACTATTATAGCAATTATATAATATTTTGGAACTCTAATCTTGCCTCTTTTTTTAAAAAAAACTATACCTAACAGAGTTAATAAAAGGAATAATACTAATGGATTATAATTATTTACTCCTTGAAGAAAGAACAATAGAGAGAGTATTATGTATATTATTTTATTCAATAGTTATTATTTAAATATTTTAAATGTCCCCAAATCTAAGGTGTCCTTTGGTTTATAAAAAAATATTGATATTTTTTTAATGTCGTTGTTACTTATTTTAGTGTCTATCTTTTTTATTAATATTTTAGATTCTCCTACGTCTAAAATATTTTTTTTATAGTCCCGAATATAAAAATTATCACTCCCAAATTTCCTTTTTTTAGAATAATCAGAGAGTAAACTTGTGTCTCTAGGGTAAAGTGAAATAACTAATTGATACTCATGTATAAAATCTGGGATTTTATTAAACTCCATTTTTATAAACTTGTCTTGATCATTTTCTAAATTATAAAATATATCTTTTAAGTTTAAATATTTAAAACTCCATTCATCCCTTTTTATTTTTTTAATATTATAAAAGCTAGACAAACTGTCTACCAACCTTTTAGTCACTTTATAACTACCTGAATAATTTAAATGTGTAGAATTATAAAAATCGTTTTCATTCAAAAAATAATTACTCCTAATACTGTTTAAGTTTAAAAATTTCACATTTAGATTTGCGTTAACAATACTATCCAAATACTCATCACTAAATATTTGTTTATGTAGCTTTAATGAATTCACAAATAAAACTTGTATTCCTCGTTCGTTAGAAAGTGAAATAACATCTTCCATAACGGTTTTTAAATGATTATCCCACAAAGTATCTACAGGTAGCCTTTCCTTAATACTTCTATTTGTTTCTTTTATAAAATCTTCTTGTTTAATAATAGTATTATTTTTTGCAAGAAAACCATTATATGAAAATAGATCGGAAGCTGCAGTTTTAAATTCTAATCGACCTTTTCTCTTATGATAATTAGAGATATCATTAAATCTAAAAAACCGTCCAGCCTTTTTTGACAGAGACGTAATATAATTTTCTGTATAAATATTATCTGGGAAGAATCCTGCTAAAGAATTAAATTTATCAATAGAAAAGGGAATTTCTTGTAAAGCTAAAGTTTGATAATTCCATATATTTTTCTCTTCTATTTTAGGATTGATAACAGATTGATCTGAAACATCAAAAACAATATACTTAAATGTATTTTTTGAAATGACGTCTTTCGCTACAATTAAAGAGGTAAGCAATCTTTGGGCTGAAGAATTAATATGCAAAGATGTAAGCCCCAAATCATTCTCTATTATCGTTGGATCGTAAGCTGTAAAAACATAAGAATTACCAAAAAATGCTATATCATATTGCTTGTGATTTTCATTGTTTTCTAATTTATTTAATGCATAAACATATTTCTTTTCTTTGCCAAAATCAGGAATATATGGTATAAAAAAAACAGTTGCTATTATTAAAAAAATAAATAACAATAATAATAATTTAAAACTGAAAATATATAAATTCTTGTTTTTCCAAACCATAATTTCCGAAAATAAAAATAATTAAAACTATACCTAAGTATAAAGACCATCTAAAAACCAGACTCTGATTCATTACAAAACCACTTATACTACTTATAAATGAATTATAATATTCAACAACCAACATTATAAAAACAAACAAAATTGTTATCCAAAATTGCCCAGAGCTTAATCCAAGATTATAAACATTACCGTTAAAAAGATTATTTACATCCCAATTAAAGAGATTGGAGATAATTATTAACGCATCAGCAAAGGTATTTGCTCTAAAAAATATCCATAAGAATGTTACGATTAAAAAATTAGTTATAATTTTAAAAAACTTATAGCTGAACTGTTCTTTATTAAAATTAAAAACACTAGTGTTTTTAGAAAGTAGTTTTTCTAAAACAATTAAAATACCATGAAGTGCCCCCCAAATTACAAAGTTTACAGAAGCTCCATGCCATAAACCACTAGTTAAAAAGACTAAAAACAAATTCAAATACGTTCTATTTACCCCTAACCTACTCCCACCTAACGGAATATACATATAATCTCTAAACCATGTAGATAACGAAATGTGCCATCGTCTCCAAAATTCTGTAATATTCATTGAAAAGTATGGACTATCAAAATTTTTCATCAAATCAATACCCATTAGCCTAGACACACCCCTTGCTATATCTGTATATGCCGAAAAATCACAAAAAATTTGGATTGAAAAAAATAGAACTCCAATCGTCGTTTCTAAACCTGTAAAATCTTGTGGAGTATTGTATAGCGTTTGCACAACTATTGACAGATTATCTGCAATTACAACTTTCTTAAACATTCCCCATAAAATTAAATAACTTCCAGATTTAAGATTATTATAGGTAAGTTGATTTAATTCCTTTAATTGTGGTAAAAGGTGTTTTGATCTTTCAATTGGACCTGCAACTAATTGAGGAAAGAACGAAACAAAAAGAGCATAAATTCCTATATTTTTTTCTGGTTCAATCTCCTTTCTATAGACATCTACAGTGTAACTCAAAGCTTGGAAAGTATAAAAAGAAATTCCCACAGGTAATAAAAAACCTAATTCAGGAAGGTTTAATTTTATGCCACAATATACAAAAATAGCATCTAGAGATGCGCTGAAAAAATTGAAATATTTATAAAAAAAAAGAATTAATAAATTCACTGTAAAACTAAAACCTACTATTAGCTTTCTAGTTTTCTTTTCATTAGTTTTACCTAGGAAAATACCACTTAAATAGGTGATAATCGTAGAGAATGCTATTAGCAACGCATAGCTAGCATTCCAATTCATATAAAAATAATAACTTGTAATTAGCAAGAATAACCATCTGTATTTTTTATTACATAAGAAATAAAAAACAAGAACAATAGGTAGAAATACCAAAAAATCTAAAGAATTAAATAACATATTCTTTTAAGTGTTTTTATTGTTAACTAAATTCATCTTAATTGAAAAACAATTTTAATGCGCTTAACAACGAAATAACCTGAACCTTCTCCACGCCATTGCCTCTCTCATAATGTTCTATACAGTCGGCTTTTAACTGCTTATTCTGGACAAGGTTTATAGGTAAAGAAAAATAATTATTAAGGTATTCTCTTAGATCTTGATTAGTATGCATCCAATACTCCAAAGGATTCATATTATTTTTAGAATTATAGCCTGATTTTATTAAGCTTTTGGTTATTAATTTATGAATTGTAATTTTCGTCCCTTGCAATAGGAATAGACAAATTAGTACTATGTTTAAAAAAAAATTCAAGTTTATTTTCTTAAAAAGTTAGCTGGCCCCAAACTTAAGGTGTCTTTAGGTTTAAAAAATAAATAGTTGTATTTTTTAAACTTTTTCTTCTATTCTTGTAATTAATTTTCTCTAATACCGCTAGGTTTATTTCATCGAAATTTATTCATTTTCATTTTCTCTATTTAAGTAACACTTTTTTTATCTTAAATATTTTTAATTCCACAATAATTATTTTTAGTAGCCGTACTATATGGTATAAACTTGAACTACTTTACACTCCTTTGTATAGCCTTAATTTTGTTTTTTGTATAATTATTTAAAACAATTTATCGCACATTTCTTTAAAATAGGACATACTTTATTTTATAATTGTTTTGCTTTTTTCAAAAACATTACAGAAGGAATAAGTGCATTTAAATATTCTTTTAAGGAAGCATTAGTTAGTTTATACACCAAAAAATACCAACTAGGAATTAACATAACAAGCATAGCTATTGTGATTGAAATAGCAACGCCTTCCAATGAAAATTGAGCCCCTATAATTACACTTAAGGGCATTATAACCAAGTTTAATACATTCCAGAAAAATTCTAAATCTGTTCTTCCTGTAGCTATTACTAAGCTACCGATTGGGTTACCAACTGCCCTTATTAACATATAAATACATAGAATTCTTACTAATGATGTAATATGAAGAAAATTAGAGCCATACAAAATGTCAATTACAAAAGGAGCAAAAACAATTAATCCTAGGTAAATTGGTGTATTTAGGCTTGAAACAATTTTAAGAAGTTTAAGATAATTATCTTTTAACAAAATTATATCTCTTTGAAACTTTGCTAATACAGGACTGGCCACTTTTGTAATAATTGGATTTAAAATTTGAGTAGGACGTAATACTAGTTGTTTTGCTAAACTATACCCTCCTAAAATATCAGTTCCAAAGAATTTACCTATAATTAAAATATCCAAATCCCGATTAAAATAATTTACCACTTGCCCACCTACTTGATATATCCCTATTTTTAAAAAAGGTTTTGTTTCTTGGTAATTAAAATGAAAAACGATAGGATTATGTTTTATCCCTATTACCAAATAAAGTATATTATTAAGCCCATATTGTACTAAAGCAGCATAAACTAAGGCATAAATTCCGTAATCATTTATTGCAAGAATTATGGCAAAGATAAGTGCCAATAAGGCTGAGCAAATATCTACAATAGCCATTAATTTAAACTGTAGTTCCTTTTGTAAGATTGTTTTAAACTGTCTTCCTAGCGCAGAAAAGATAATAATAACACCTGCTAGAGGAATAAGCTTTAAAAGCTCATTTTCGCTATAAAACGAGGCAATAAATGGACTTAACAAGACTATTAAAACAAATAAAAGCACACTAAACATCACATTTAGCCAATACAAACTAGCATACTCTTCTTTTTTTATATCTTGTTTATGAAGTATCGCAGAAGTAATCCCCATATCCATAAACAAATCCATAAATCCCAATACAAAAGTTATTATCGCCATTAAACCAAAGGCGGAAGGATCCAAAAATCTAGCTAAAACAGAAATTTTTAATAATGCACTTACTGCCAATGTAATTGTAGAAACAGTGGTCCATTTAACTCCTGAAATGGCTTGCTTTTTAACCGACATGTAAGTTGTTAATCAAACTCGAAACTAGGTTGTCCACGGAAACCTCTTTTCTAATAATACTTCTATTCTTTTCTTTTTGTTCTTCCGTAAGTGGCTTTAAAGAAGCTATATTATTAGCTTTTAAATCCCTTGAAATGGAAAACACATAACAACCTATTCGCTTTAAATAATGATAAACTGTATTCCTTTCATCTAAATACACCTTTGCTCCCATTAATAGCATAGCCATAATATTTCCAACGGCTTGTTGTCTGTAATGGTTCATTATTACAATACTACAACTAGAAACTGTCGTATTATAATCACTTAATGACATATAATCCCTTAAAGCAACAAAATGATTATTTAATTTCTGTTTTCCTACTCTAGAAATTTCGTCTGCATATTTTTCATCTCCATAACTAAGCGGTGTAAACACCTTTGAAGTATTCAAATTAAAATCTGACAATATATCAAATATTTCTAAATGATTGTTGGTAGATGAAGCCGAATTACCTAATAAAATATTATTACCCGAAACAACTAAATCTGTATTATTTTTAAAAATATACTCAAAAGGATAATAACTATAAAAGAAATGTTTTGCTTCTATATTTGCCAAATTTCGTTCTTTTAGAAATAAAAAATCCTCTGGTGGTTGCCCTGCTATTAGAGTTATTTCTTTAATTAATTTTAATTGTCCATTAAAGTTATCTAAAGAATTACGAAAGAGTTTATAATAAACCGGTCGAAAAATCTTTTTAAAATTAAAAATATATTTATTTTTAAAGGTTTTTAATGTTTTTTCTCCAAAAAGATCTGTCCCTAAAACATAAGGGTTGTTGTAAATTTCTGCCCCCCATATAGACAACACAAATTTTTCCTTTTCTGCACTTCTAAAAAAAACATCTGTTTTAAATTTATCTAGACCATGTAAAATAACGTAATCAAAATCAGCCAATAACTTCGTAACTTCATCCTTACTTTCTTCTGAAAAATCACCAAAAATAAAATTATCACTATCTTTAATATGCTTTAAAGGTTCCCTTTTATTAATTAAAGTTATATAAATTAAATTTTTACCAGGAAAAGCTTTCTCATATGTAAATTCTACAGCATTCAGAAACTTTTCGTCTGTACCAATATGTAATATGCGCTTTGAATTTATCATTAAATACTGTTTAGTAATATTTTTTTAAAAGTCTAATTAGGTAGTCTTGATTAAAGTTTAAATTAAGTTCCTTTATGCAATTAATCACCTCATTAGAAGGTTCCGTCTCAAAATCCACCCCTCTATCTACAATTTGAATTTTAGGAGTAATTTGTTTAAAATTAGCTATTTTAAGTACAATATCTTTTACATATAAGGTATTGGGATTCGTAACTAACAAAATTTTATTTATTACTTTATTCTTGATAAGGTGTATAGTTATTGCTCCCAAATCCTCAATATCGATTAAATTTCTTTTTGCAGAATTCCAAACTGTAATTAGCTCGTTTGCCTTTAATTTATGAACAAAAAAATTAAATATTGTATTTGGGTTTCCATTATGCCCAACCACATTAGATACTCTTAATATTAAAAATTTTCTATGCCTATTTACTAAATGCTCCATTTCTATTTTATGTAAAACATATGGTTTATTAATAGAATCTGGGTCGCCCAAACTATACGTACTAAAGTAAACAAATAATGCGTTTGGATAATCTTTCAAACTATTCTCGAGTAATCTTTTTTCTCTCTGAAATTCAGACAACCTAGTTTCATTAGAATTTGATACACCTGATGCAAAAATAACAACATCCTTACTGTTTTTATATTCCCTAACAAATGCGTTGGCAATAAGCCCAGTACCTACCACCATATTTTAATATATTCTTTTAAAAAAATTTATCATAAATTTTATTCAAAATAACTTTTTATAAAAATTAATTATTGTTGTTTAATCTCAAATATTCCAACTTAAATATGTTCAAAATAAAAGGAAATAGATATTGGTTTTGAAATTAAATATTATAGTCATAGAATATTATTCGCTCTCCCACATCCCCATTATACCCTTGTCTATCAAACAAATAAAATTTTATTAAATCGAATTTGTCTATTTTTGTTTTCACATCTATAATTACATAACAATGATTATTAATCCTTGTTAGCTCTGCTGTTCCATACCAAGCATCATACAATCTGTTTTTTGTTTTAGAATATTCAGACAATTTTGCTTCTTCATCTTCAGTAACAAAACCTTCTACAGCAAAAGTATACTTGGAAACCATATCATTCGTAATATCATTCTGTAATTCTAAAATAAGATCATAATGATTTTCTCCCTTTTTATAAAAACCAAAACCTCTTAAATAAACATCGTTTGACAGTTTTTGCTCGATACCCCTGCTATTTTTGAGATATTTTAATGCTGTTTCAAGGTGATAATTTAAATCTACTGGTTTATTTAGAGATGTATGGTTGATATTAGTAGTACTAGTTTTACTACCCGATG
Source organism: Formosa haliotis (assembly GCF_001685485.1). Classification (NCBI taxonomy): domain Bacteria; kingdom Pseudomonadati; phylum Bacteroidota; class Flavobacteriia; order Flavobacteriales; family Flavobacteriaceae; genus Formosa; species Formosa haliotis. The sequence continues at coordinate 2,600,413 of NZ_BDEL01000001.1, forward strand.
AATCCTTACAACTTAAAAAGCTAACAATTAATACTCCAGAGATAAAAAGACTTTTAAAATTCATTGCTTATTTTATGACACCACAAAAATCTAACACAATCTTTGCCTTTGGTATATTTAAATCTTTAAATTCTTTATGCGCTACTAAAAAGACAATAATATCTGCCTTTTCTAAAGCTTGCATATAATTTGTAATTTTAAAAACCTTATGCTCTGAAATATTTGGTTCTACAATATAATACTCTTCATTATTAGCATTTTGTAAAACTTTTTGTGCGATATATTTTGCAGGAGATTCTCTTAAATCATCTATATCTGGCTTAAATGCCAATCCCATAAGTGCTATATTTGGCTTTCTTCCTTGCTTTAATTCAAACTCCAACTTTGCGGTTTGCACTTTTTCTGCACACCAAAAGGATTTATAATTGTTAATTTCTCTGGCCTTACCTATAATTTTAGATTCCATTGGGTATTCTGAAACAATGAAATAGGGATCTACGGCAATACAATGACCGCCCACACCACAACCAGGCTGCAAAATATTTACTCTAGGGTGCTTATTTGCTAACTTAATAAGTTCCCATACATTTATATTGGCTTTATCACAAATCAATGAGAGTTCATTTGCAAACGCTATTTGAACATCTCTAGAAGAATTTTCTACCAATTTACACATTTCTGCTGTTCTAGCATTTGTTTTATGTAAATCACCTTTAATAAATTGTTGATAGAACTCTAAGGCCTTATCTGTTGATACTTCATCAACACCACCTATAACTCTATCATTATTCACCAACTCAAACATTACATTTCCTGGCAGGACACGCTCTGGACAATAAGCTATATACAATTTACCATTTAATTCAGGACGTTCATTATAGATAAGTTGCATCATCTTTTCGGTAGTTCCTACGGGAGAAGTTGATTCAATAATATACAAGTCACCTTCTTTTAATAGTGGAATTACCGCTTTAGTGGCTGCTTCCACAAACGAAATATCTGGCTCATTTTTAGCTTTGAAAGGTGTTGGAACAACTATTAAATACGTATTTGCTTCTTTTGGAGTTGTTTCTGCTCTTAGAAAACCTTTAGAAACTGCATAAGCTACAGCCTGATCTAGCTCAGGTTCTACGATATGTATTTTACCAGCATTTATTGTTTTAACAACATCTGGATTTATATCTACCCCTAAAACAGGTGTATTATTTTTAGCAATTAGTGCTGCAGTGGGTAAGCCTATATATCCTAAACCCATCATTACCACTTCTGGTTTGCTTATCATATGTTATAAATTTGAAATATAATGTACTATTTTCTCACAAGCCGTTCCGTCTCCATAAGGATTATGCAACGTACTCATTCTATTATAAAACGTTTTATTATTTAGAAGCGTATTAGCCTGATTAACTATTTTATTTACATCGGTACCTACCAACAAAACAGTTCCTGCATCTACAGCCTCTGGACGCTCTGTAGTATCTCGCATAACCAAAACTGGTTTCCCTAAACTAGGAGCCTCTTCTTGTACCCCTCCACTATCTGTAATAATTAGATAAGAGGCATTCATTAACCAAACAAAGGCTGGATAAGCTAATGGAGGTATTAATTTTATATTTTTGATACCTTCCAATAATTCATAAACAGGTTTTTGAACATTCGGATTTAAATGTACAGGATAAATAATTTGTACATCATCATTTTTTTCTGCAATTTCCTTTAGAGCTTTACAGATATTTATAAATCCATCACCATGATTTTCCCTTCTATGACCAGTTACCAAAACAATCCTCTTAGTGGGATTTATTAGCTCTTTAAGAGTTTCAATTTCATCATCTATAAAACCCTCAGAATTTACTTTGGCACTACTAAATTGAAGGGCATCAATAACTGTATTTCCTGTTACTAAAATATTAGGTTCATTAATATTTTCATTCAGTAAGTTTTGTTTTGATGTTAAAGTTGGAGAAAAGTGAAAATCACAAATTCGTCCAGCAACACTTCTATTCATTTCTTCAGGAAATGGGGATTTTTTATTGAAGGTTCTTAAACCTGCCTCGACATGACAAACCTGCGCTCCTGAATAAAAAGCGGCAATGCTAGCAGCCATAGTTGTCGTTGTATCTCCATGAACATAAACAAAATCTGGTTGATAATCTTCCAGAATAGGCTTTAAAGCAGTTATAATATCCGCTGTTAAGGTGTACAAATTTTGATTAGGCTTCATTAAATTTAAATCATAATCTGGAACAATCTCAAAAAACTGAAGTACCTGGTCTAACATCTCGCGATGTTGCGCTGTAATACAAACTTTCGTCTCAAACTCACCATTTCTTTTAAAAAAAGCCTTAACCAAAGGTGCCATCTTGATTGCTTCAGGGCGGGTTCCAAAAATGATTAAGTTTTTTTTCATATAAAAGACGAATAATTAGTAGATGTTTAAAGGGCTTCAAATTTACCATTTTTAAACAGAAAATCCATTAAAAACATACGTTTAAATTGTATGTTTTTAATGGATTTCGTATTTATGAAAAGTATAGAAACTTACACAATCATCCCTGCAGCTACAGTTTCATTCGTGTCGTCATCTATTAAGATAATACTACCTGTTGTTCTGTTTTCTCTGTAAGTATCATACATCAGTGGTTTTGTTGTTCTTATTTTAACTTTAGAGATATCGTTCATGTTAAGTTCTTTATCCTCTGTAATGCGCTCTAAAGTATTTATATCGTATTTATAAACAACCTCTTTAATCATTGCTTTTTGCTCATTTGAAGTATGTCGAATACTATATTTAGCACGGGGTTTAGCAGCACTATTGTTTAACCAACATAACATAACCTCTAAATCTTGAGATGCTTCTGGTTTATTGTTCGATTTAACAATCATATCTCCTCGACTAATATCGATGTCATCTTCTAAAGTAACAGATACGGACATTGGAGCAAAAGCTTCCTCCAAACTTGCATCTAAAGTATCTATCGACTTTATTTTTGAAGTAAATCCTGAAGGCAATACAGTTACTTCATCTCCCACTCTTAAAATTCCGCTAGAAATTCTACCAGCATACCCTCTGTAATCTCTATGCGTTTCATTCTGTGGTCTTAACACGGTTTGAACTGGAAAACGTGCATCAATCTTATTAATATCGCTACTAATATGCATTGTTTCTAAAGTATGTAAAAGAGGAGCTCCTTGGTACCAATCCATGTGTTCTGATCGGTTAACAACATTATCACCGTTTAAAGCACTAATTGGAATAAAGCGTACATCTTTTACTAATAATTTCGATGAAAATTCTTCAAACTGACCAATAACTTTATTATAAGCTTCTTCAGAATAATCTACCAAATCCATTTTATTTATACACACTATAACGTGTGGAATCTGTAATAATGAAGCAATAAATGAATGCCTTTTTGTTTGTTCAATTACACCATGACGTGCATCTACTAAAATAATAGCTGCATTTGCAGTTGATGCTCCTGTTACCATATTTCGTGTATATTGAATATGACCAGGTGTATCGGCTATAATGAATTTACGTTTAGGTGTTGTAAAATATCTATAGGCAACATCTATAGTAATTCCTTGCTCACGTTCGTCCTTTAAACCGTCTGTAAATAAAGCTAAATCTACACCTTCATGGCCCTTTTTCTTACTTGTGCTTTCTATAGCTTGTAACTGATCCTCAAAAATAGATTTCGAATCGTATAGTAAACGCCCTATTAAGGTACTTTTTCCGTCATCTACACTTCCTGCAGTTGTAAATCTTAATAATTGGTTATTATCTAACATAATGTACGTATTCTAAAAATTAATGATTATTGATTAAAAGTATCCTTGACGTTTTCTGTCTTCCATTGCAGATTCCGAGCGCTTATCATCGCTTCTATTTCCGCGTTCTGTTTGACGCATACCCGAAACTTCATTAGCAATTTTTTCTAATGTATCGGCATCAGATTCTATTCCACCTGTTATGGTAATATCTCCTAATGTTCTAAATCTAATCTTTTTTGTTACTACTTCTTCATGATCTTCTAGCACTAAAAACTCTGAATTTGGTATCCAAGCATCTTGTCTCCAAACCACTTCGCGCTCATGTGCAAAATATAAAGAAGGAATATCTATATTTTCCCTTTTTATATAGTTCCAAACATCCATTTCTGTCCAGTTACTTATAGGAAACGCACGAAAATGTTCGCCTTGAAAATGTTTTCCGTTAAAAATGTTCCATAATTCTGGACGCTGGTTTTTTGGGTCCCATTGTCCGAAATCATCTCTATGAGAAAAGAAACGTTCTTTTGCTCTCGCTTTTTCTTCGTCACGACGTCCTCCTCCAATTGCGCAATCTACTTTATTGGCTTCAATAGCATCTAAAAGGGTTGTAATTTGAAGCGCATTACGGGTCGCATTTTTACCTTTTTCTTCAACTACACGACCATCATCTATAGACTCTTGTACAGAACCGACTATAAGGTTTACACCTAAATCTTTAATAATATCATCTCTAAATTTTATTGTTTCAGGAAAATTATGTCCTGTATCAACATGCATCAAAGGAAATGGTATTTTAGATGGAAAAAAAGCTTTTTTTGCTAAGTGCGCCACTACAATTGAATCTTTTCCTCCAGAGAATAAAATCACAGGATTTTGAAATTGAGCCCACACTTCTCTTAATACATAGATGGCTTCACTCTCTAATTCATCTAAGTAATTTAAATAATACTTACTACTACTCATTGCTCTGTATTTTTAATTTAGGTAATATATATTCAACGATTTTATTTGCTGCATCTTCTACAGATACGTTTTCAGTTTTTATTTCAATGTCTGGATTCTCAGGAGCCTCGTAAGGTGCCGAAATTCCAGTCATATTCTTAATTTCTCCAGCTCTTGCCTTTTTATAAAGCCCTTTTACGTCGCGGCGTTCACATTCCTCTACACTAGTATTAATATAGATTTCAACAAAGTTAACATCCTTAACAATATTTTTAATATTTAACCTATCTTTTTTATACGGTGAAACAAAGGCTGCCAAGGTAACAACGCCAGCGTCTATCAATAAATTAGATATTTCTGCTATTCGTCTAATATTTTCAGTTCTATCTTCTTGCGCAAAGGTAAGATCACTATTAATACCTTTTCGGATATTATCGCCATCTAAAGTATATGTTTTTACACCTTTTTCAAATAATTTTTGTTCAACCACATTCGCTATTGTTGATTTTCCAGAGCCAGAAAGACCTGTAAACCACAATAAAAAAGAGTTATGCTGATTATTTTTTCGGCGATCTTCTCGAGATATTTGATATTCGTGAGCTATTATATTCTCCTTCATTTGTTTTTCATTTTACGATTATCCAAACCAAAATTAATTTTGTACCAAGCTTTCTCATGCAAATAATATAATACCATTTTGGTAAGTACTTCAGAAAACCCAACCTTCAAACCAACCATGGGATCTCCAGAAATTAGCCAAGCCAACGTCATAGTATCTATAGTTCCTACAATACGCCAAGTTATTGTTTTAAAAAGGTGGCGTTTATTACTTTCCTCCATATCGACTTTATACCAAACACGTTCGTGTAAATAGTATAAAAACATTTTTGTAGTAATCTCTGCAAAACCAATTTTAAGACCGGTTAATGGATTTCCTGAAATAATCCAAGATAATAATATGGTATCTAAAGTACCTACTAAGCGCCATGTTACAGCTTTAGCAATATGTCTTTTATGCGATGTATCTTTCATTTTAATCCTATAACTCTTTATGAACTGAAGCAAAAGTAATCATTTTTTAAACAAAAACAATTATCCTATAGAGTTACTAGGAAAAAAGGATTTAATAAATTTTCTTTATTGTATAATAATGTGCTATTAGTTTCTTTAGAAATCACGTCTATGCCCACAGCATTGCAAATTGCCTGACCAGCAGCAGTATCCCATTCCATAGTGGGTGCAAACCTAGGATAAACATCTGCATTCCCTTCTGCCACCAAACAGAATTTAAGTGAACTTCCTTTAGAAACAATTTCTACGTCTTTACCTTTTCCTTTTAAGGTCTCTACAAAATCTAATGTTTCCTGACTCATATGCGAACGACTTCCCACTACTTGTACCGGATTAGAATTTGAATCTTTAGGTTGTAAAACTTCAGCGTTTTCAATAATATAATCTATTGATGTATTATGATCATTTAAATCTACTTTAAACCCTTCCTGCTTTTCGACATCTGCATAATACAAAGTTTTAACAGCGGGAACGTATATAACACCTAAAATAGGTTTACCGTTAGTTACCAAAGCAATATTTACAGTAAATTCTCCATTACGTTTAATAAATTCTTTCGTGCCATCTACCGGATCTACAACCCAACAGGTTTCCCAATCTTTCCGAATTGAATAATCTGTTTGTTTGTTTTCTTCACTAATAATTGGGATTTCTGTAGGAACTAAAAACGAATTTATAATATCATTCGCCTTTTTATCTGCCTCTGTTAAAGGAGATTTATCATCTTTCAATTCCACATTAAAAGCTGTATCATACACTTGCATAATAACTTCTCCGGCTTTTAACGACGCTTCGACAGCGATTTTTAAATTTGTATTCATTTATAAATTTTTAATAGCGATTTTTAAACTGTCTCTCCAATGTGGGATTTCAATATTAAACGTATTCTTAATTTTGCTTTTGTCTAACACACTAAATTGAGGTCTTGCTGCTGGCGTAGGATAAGCTTCCGTTTTAATTGGAAATACTTTAATAGTAGTATCAGAAATTTCGAAGATGGCGTGTGCAAAATCGTACCAACTTGCTACGCCTTCATTACTATAATGATATAAGCCATACTGCGAACTATCTTCTTTTATGATTTTCAAGATGACAGAAGCCAAATCGGTTGCATACGTTGGTGTTCCTATTTGATCGGCTACTACACTTAATTCCGTTCGAGATTCTGCTAAACGTAACATGGTTTTCATGAAATTATTAGCATGTTCTGAATATAGCCATGATGTTCTTAAAATGAAATGTGCTATTAAATACTTAGCAATTTCATTCTCTCCTTCAAGTTTGGTTTTACCATAAACACTTTTAGAATCTGCCTTATCACCTTCTGAATATGCAGTAGAAGTATTTCCTTCAAATACGAAATCTGTTGATATTTGTATGAGTTTAACACCATTGTTTTGACAAGCAATAGCTAAATTCTTGGCACCTTCTGCATTAATTAATCTAGCTATATCATTTTCTGATTCTGCTTTATCTACAGCAGTATAAGCCGCACAGTTAATACACCAATCTATTTGATTATTTTCAAAAAATGCATTAACAGCCGATGCATTTGAAATATCGAGGTCTTCAGAGTCTGTGTAAGTAAATTGAAATTGATCAAAACCTATACTTGCATCTTTTATACAAGTAGCGAGTTGGCCGTTGCCTCCTGTTACTAATATATTCATAATTTGGCTTGTTCTAGAGAAGGTAAAATAATATCTTTTTCTGAAATATTCATTTCGGTTTCATCTATTTGCCAATCAACATTTAAGGTTTTATCATTGTAGATTATACCGCCCTCTGAAGCTTTATTATAAAAATTATCACATTTATACGCAAAAATAGCGGTTTCACTTAACACGACAAAACCATGGGCAAAACCACGGGGAACAAATAACTGTTTTTTATTATCTTCGGTTAAATTAACAGCAACATGCTGACCAAAAGTAGGGGAATCCTTTCTAACATCTACAGCAATATCTAATACTTCTCCTTTTATAACACGAACGAGTTTTGCCTGAGCATGTTCTCCTAATTGATAATGGAGTCCTCTTAACACACCTCGCGAAGAGAAAGACTCATTATCTTGAACAAAAGTGACATTTAGCCCTATTAGTTTATTAAACGTATCAGCATTGTAAGATTCTAAAAAATAACCTCTTTTGTCCCCAAAAACCTCAGGCTCTAAAATAAAACAATCTTTTAATTTTGTTTCCGTAACCTTCATAAATTATCTATTCAAAAGCCCTAAAAGATTCTTGCCATAACCACTTTTCAATAAAGGTTGTGCTAACGACTCAAATTCTTCTGCTGTAATAAAACCCATTTCAAAAGCTGCGGCCTCAATAGATCCAATCTTTAAACCTTGACGCTCTTCTAAAACCTCAACAAATTGAGAAGCTTGCATTAACGACTGAAAGGTTCCTGTATCTAACCAAGCCGTTCCTCGATCTAAGATACTTACGTTCAGTTTGCCTTGCTGTAAGTACTCTTTATTAACATCTGTAATTTCTAATTCCCCACGATGACTTGGTTTTATATTTTTAGCGACATTTACTACTGAATTATCGTAAAAATAAATACCAGGAACCGCATAATTAGATTTTGGGTACTCAGGCTTTTCTTCTATAGAAATTGCATGTCCATCGGCATCAAATTCAACTACCCCATAACGTTCTGGATCATGAACTCTATATGCATAAATAATTCCTCCGTCTGGATCATTATTAGCTTGTAACAACTTGGCCAAACCAGTACCGTAGAATATATTATCTCCTAAAATTAGAGCTACTTTATCATCTCCAATAAAATCAGCTCCTATGATAAATGCTTCTGCCAATCCGTTTGGTGCATCTTGAACAGCAAATTCAAATTTACATCCAAACTTCTTCCCATCTCCTAATAAATCTTTAAATAAGGGTAAATCTTTGGGGGTTGAAATAATTAAAATTTCATTTATTCCCGCATACATTAATGTTGAAAGCGGATAATATATCATTGGTTTATCATAAATAGGCATTAATTGCTTACTTACAGATAAGGTTAAGGGGTGTAAACGTGTTCCCGAGCCTCCTGCTAAAACTATTCCTTTCATCTTAATTTTTGTATTTATTAATATACCATTCTATTGTTTTCTTAATACCTGTTTCAAAATTCTCATCGGCTTTCCAGCCCAATTCGTTTTCTAATTTTGAAGCATCAATGGCATAACGAAAATCATGTCCTGCACGATCCTTTACAAAAGTAATTAATTCTGCATACGGTGTATCTCTAGGCTGTATAGTATCTAAAATACCGCAAATGGTATTCACTATATACATGTTATCACGTTCGTTTCTCCCTCCAATATTATAAGTTTCACCAAACTTTCCAGTATTATAAACCAACGCAATTCCTTTGCAATGATCTAACACATACAACCAATCACGAATGTTTTTTCCATCACCATAGATTGGAATATTCTCTCCTGCTAAAGCTTTTCTAATGATGGTCGGAATTAACTTCTCGTCATGTTGCTTTGGCCCGTAATTGTTAGAACAGTTCGTAGTTAACACATTCATTCCATAGGTATGAAAATAACTTCTCACAACAAAATCTGAAGATGCTTTTGAAGCGCTATACGGACTGTTTGGAGCATAAGGCGTTGTTTCTAAAAACAATCCTGTTTCCCCCAAAGTCCCATAAACTTCATCGGTAGAAATATGGTGGAATTTATTGTTTTCGCAACCTTCTTTAAATTCGAAAGGACCGTTCATCCAATATTTTTTAGCAACATCAATTAAATTAAATGTCCCAAAAATATTTGTTTGCATAAACGCATCTGGATTCTTTATTGAATTATCAACATGTGATTCTGCAGCAAAATGAATCACTCCCGAAAATTTATATTTTTCAAATAGTTCCTCAATTAAATTACGGTCACAAATATCACCTTCTACAAACGTATAATTTGGATCATTTTCAACTTCTTGTAGGTTAGAAAGATCTCCGGCATACGTAAGCTTATCTAAATTAACAACATGAATATCTTTATTTTCTTCTAAAAAATAAGGAACAAAATTTGAGCCAATAAAACCTGCTCCTCCGGTTACTAATATTGAAGTTTTAACCTTCATAAGTTTTTATAAATTTTATGATTTTAATAGCTAAGTATATGAGACATAATCCCAAAAAAGCGAAAATAGGAAAAATTAAACCGAATCGATCTGTTATTCCTTTATCAACATTTCCTATTTTCTGAAAACCAGAAACGACATCGAAAAGCACATCGTCTTCTACCTTTTGCTCTTCTATTTCTCTTAAACGATCTCTTAATTCAATATTTTTATTTAATAATTCATACTCTTTAGTTACCGATTTATCTTTTTCGAATGATAAACCATCTCCTAAACTAAACCCTTTTCTTCTTTCTGACTTAGATTCCTCTTCTAAAACCTTAATATATACGTTTTGAAGTGAATCTACTTTACTGATAGAAGCTATTATATTTTGGCGTTCAATCTCCAATAAAGCATCACGCTTTTTCATCTCGAGTTCAGAATATTCATTTTTAAAGGAGGAATTAAGACCTTCTTCTAAACTTGGGAATATATCTTTTTTTAGAGAATTTACTTTTATTTCAAAAAAGTTTACCGAATAAATTGTTCGATTTTCAAGATATTGTGCGTAAGTAAAATCCTTTATTCGAGTACTATCAACTTCAGATATAAATGTTTCGTACTCTAACATTCTATCATTTTCAGATTCTGGAGCTATATCCAATTTAATACTTAAAAGACTTTTCGCCGTTACCGAATCTATATTAAATATTTGTTGTAAAACGTCGTAATTCCCGTTGCTAATTAATGCATTGTAATAATCTACATTATTAATTAATTGATACTTAGAATCAAAATATGGTTTTACAAGCATTCTTGAACTATATACCTCCGGACGAGATTTCTCGTAAAATTCACCTATTAAAGTTGCAACAACCACTACAATTAATATTACCATCCAGTATTTTAATACTGCTTTTAAGGCATACACCAATAGTGAAAACAGAAATTTAAAAAATCGGCCTATAGCATGAAAGATTTTTGAAAACCCTCTCCCTATATAATTAAATAAGACAATTAAGTCAACCTCATCTGTGGAATTATTTTTAGGCAAATTATTATGTTCTTCTAGGTTTGTACTCATTAAGGTTTAATTAAATATTTGTTGTAAAATTTTTCTTGTGATTAAATAGGTAGGTTTTACTCCTGTTGTACCTAACCCTCCTGAAGCTAGTGTACTTCCTGTTTCTAAAGGATTATCGCTAGCATAATATGCATATCTAACTTTTACATTTGGCCCAATATTTCGTCTTACTTTAGATGCTGACTGAATAGCCTTTTGATAATGTGCCCCTTCCATTTCTAATCCGATAACATTCCAAGATGAATTGTAAAAGAACTTTAAAATATCTTTGTTTTGTAGCGATGTACCTAAAACTGTAATCATTGACCCTTCAAAAACATCAATACCGTTACCTTCTAAATCCGATTTCTTTAATTCGTTTTCAAATGGATAATTATCTGCGGTGCCTTCAAAAATGTGAGCCGACGGAATCATAATATCTCCTTTGCCTCCTTCTAAAATTCCTGCTTTCCCCATAATGGAAATAGATTCTACATTTAAATGCACTTTATTCCCATCTGCTTTATAAGGTTTTAACAGTTCATCAATTGTCTCGTAAGCTTGCTCTCCAAAAGCATAATCCATCACTAAAATTACTGGCTTATCTGCTTTTAACTTGATTTCATCTGAATCTATATCAATCTTAGAAAAATCTATTTTCGATGTATCAAAAATCTGAACATCTATATTTGTACCAGAAGTATCTTCTATAAAAATCATGCCCCTTTGCAACGCCTCCTTTGTAACTTTATTGCGTAAAGATTTATTATCTTTCTGACTTATAGCTTCGTAAACTTCAAAATATCTTTTTTTGATGCTAAAGATTTTAACGCTTGCGGAGCAAAAAGCGTATTCATGACACTGTGCATATTTGCACTGATAACATGAATTGGCTGACCCAATAAATTGTTTTTATAAAGAATATCCTTAATATTATTTGCCCAAACTTCTCCATGAATATGATGGCCTAATCGCTCTCTTAACATGGGACTGAAACTAACTGTGCGTTTATCGTTACTTACAACTTCATCTATTGCTAATTTTCCTAACCAATACACAATATGCAATAAGCGTTCTGGTCGGCCAGGAGTAGAGAATTCATTGTATTTTCTAGTAATTTCGTTAAAGGTTCTCCCTAAAATATTTGCAGTATGTGTAATTGCAACTTCGCGATCTTGTTGTGTTAACTCTTCATTAGAAAGTACAATTTTTTCGAGTTTTATCCAATCTCGAGTGGTTGTACCTTCATCGTCTATGATAACGCGTTTACTAATTTTATGAGACTCTATAAATAGAAAGGTAAGATGTGTAAGGATGTCGTAAATTTCAGACCGGCCACGCGTAATTTCAATATTCATCTGGTCTTCATCAATACGGTAACAATTTCGTCTTCTTTTAGGTGGGATTATAGATTTAAAATGAGAATTAGCATAACCTTCGTCGCTCGTTAAATTAATATATCGACATTCCTCTATACCCATTGGCAATCGGTCTATTACATATAATAAACCATCTAATTCTGCCTTTTCTTCTCCAACCGAACCATAAATTTCGGGTCTTAAGAGTAATAATTCTTCTCTTAATGTTTCTCCCGATATACCCATGGGCTTGTAAAACCCACGATTAAACAAATGCCGCATTGTAATGTACATACGCTCAATAGCGCCAGAACTCTCTTGAGCTCGCGTTCTTTCGTGTTGCTTTTTATTACTCATACAAATGCTTTAGCGTGCAAATATAACACTATTTAGTTACTTTTAAGGTGTATAGGGCGTCTGCAATTTTTCGATCGTTTGCCAATCTCGGAATTTTATTTTGCCCTCCTAACTTTCCGATAGATTTCATATAATCTTGAAACCCGTCTTTTTTGACTGTAGTTATTTTTAAAGGCTGAAGTACCTTACCAACAATTAAATCGTAGTAATAACTATTTTGCTTTTGTAACGATTCATCTAATCGTTGTATTAAATCTTGAATGTTTTCAGGTTCGTTTTCAAACTCTACAAACCATTCATGATACGGTAAACCTGACTCTGGAGTAATTTGTGGTGCAACTGTGAATTCAGAAATTCTAATATCGGTATTTGCCGTTGCTTCTTCCATAGCCTGTTCTACTTCCTTACCTATAACATGTTCTCCAAAAGCCGAAATAAAATGTTTAATACGTCCTGTAACAATAACCCTATAGGGCTTTAAAGACGTAAAAGCTACAGTATCTCCAATATTATAAGCCCATAATCCGGCATTTGTAGAAATAATCATAACGTAATTTACCCCTATCTCGACATCCTTAATAGTAACCCGCTTTGGTGAATCTTCAAAAAATTCGTCGGCTTTTATAAATTCATAAAAAATACCTGAATTTAACAGAAGTAGCATCCCCTTTTCATGTTGTTTGTCTTGATAAGCAAAAAAACCTTCACTTGCCGGATACAACTCAATACTATCTACTTTTCTTCCTATTAATTTTTCAAATTTAGCACGATAAGGTTCGTAATTTACACCTCCAAAAATGAATAAATTAAAATTCTTAAATACCTCGCCAACCGGTTTTCCTGTTTTTTTCTGAATTTTCTCAAAATACATTTGTACCCAAGATGGAATTCCAGAAATAATCGTCATATCTTCTGGTAGCGTTTCATCTACAATGGCATCTACTTTGGTTTCCCAATCTTCAATGCAATTAGTTTCCCAACTTGGCAATCTATTTTTCTGAAGGTATTTTGGTACATAATGCGCTACAATTCCAGATAATCTCCCTAGATTAACTCCGTTTTTCTTTTCTAAAATCGGACTCCCTTGAAGAAAAATCATTTTTCCATCTACAAAACTTGAATTTCCAGTTTCGTTTATATAGAGTAAAATAGCGTTTCTGGCAGCTTCAATATGCGCGGGCATACTTTCCTTAGAAATAGGAATATACTTGGCACCAGACGTTGTTCCAGACGTTTTTGCAAAATAGGTTGGTAAACCTTTCCAGAGAATATCTTTCTCTCCGGCAACAACTTTTAAAACATAAGGTTTTAAGGCTTCATAATCCCGAACAGGAACTTGCTTTACAAAGTCTTCATAAGTGGTTATTTCTTTAAACTTATGGTCTTTCCCAAAGGCTGTATTTTGAGCTTCAGAAATTAAATTTTTAAAAACCTTTTCTTGCGTTTCAACAGGGTTATTAGCCCATTTCTGAACAGAATTATATATGTACTTAGCAAATGGTTTTGCTAATGCTGCTTTTATTGATATCATGGTTTAAAATCGATAAAATTAATTGGATTAATAGGATATCCATCACTCCACAATTCAAAATGTAAATGAGGCCCCGTTGTAAACTCGCCCGAGTCTCCTGCGGTAGCAATAACTTCGCCTGCTTTAACTAAATCGCCTTGATCTTTTGTTAAGGATGCATTGTGCTTATACACCGAAATAAGGCCATAACTATGCTCTACAATAATTACAAAACCGGTTTCTGTGGTCCATTCTGCAAATATTACGCGACCGTCGGCTGTAGCTTTAATTGGCGTATCTTTTGCTACTACTATGTCTACAGCATAGTGCTTGTCTTTAACACTGTAAGGCTCGCTAATTTCTCCACTAGCTGGTGGAAACAATACAAAATTAGCTGCCGATGTTGCAGAATCGAAGAGGTTATATTTATCTTCTTTATCTACCTTTTCACGCAAAATTGAATCGGCTTTTGTTGGACTTAAATCAAACTGACTTGCTTCAAATTTTGTGGCAGCAATAATAGAATCTTTATTGATATCGGTTGTAGAAACATCGCCCTCTAACACCTTTTTTATAGATGCGTAAAACTGATCGTTTTCGCGCAACACTTGTTGTAATGAATCTGTTTTATAATGCAGCATTGTAGCCGAGCGTTTTAAGGTGCTAGAAGAGTATCCTGGAATATATTCTTTTAAAGGTGTAAAGGCTATAAAAATGGTAGTTGCTGTTATTAAAAAAATGCTTAATAATGACAGTACGACAAATACATTTAAGCGTGTAAGTTTAAATGATAAACGCTCTTCAAAAGTGTCTTCATTTAAAATAACAAGACGATACTTATGCAGTAATTTCTTTGCTATTTTTTTCTTTTTAGTTTTCTTTTGATTCATCTTAAAAACAAAATTAAAGAAATTTATTTCAAGTTTCCTTTATGTTTACCTAAAGTTATTATTAAAACCACAATATTAAACTTTAATTATTACCTTTGTCTTTTAAACATTTAATTATATGGTTTCTTTAGGAAAATTTTTAGTCATTGGAGCACCACAAATTATTTTAATTGTG
Source organism: Formosa haliotis (assembly GCF_001685485.1). Taxonomy (NCBI): domain Bacteria; kingdom Pseudomonadati; phylum Bacteroidota; class Flavobacteriia; order Flavobacteriales; family Flavobacteriaceae; genus Formosa; species Formosa haliotis. Next base: position 2,615,638 of record NZ_BDEL01000001.1, read on the forward strand.
GTCATTGTATTGCTGTTGTTTGGAGGTAAGAAAATCCCTGAACTTATGCGTGGATTAGGAAGCGGTATTAAGGAATTTAAAGACGCTTCTAAAGAGGAAGAGAATACAGATAACAAAAAACAATAATTCTTTATCACAATATTAAAAAAGCCAACATTTAAATGTTGGCTTTTTTTGTATCTATTTAACCCGAGGGTTTATTCTATTTTAACCGATTTCATAATGGCATCTAACTCAAAAACATAATCGCGTTTTTCTACAGATGGTGCAAAAGTAAACCCTTCTATAACTACCAGTCTATTATTCGCTTTATCTTCTATTATATAGTCGAGAAAAGGACCAGACATAAATGCATTTTTAACATCCCAAATCCCTTTGGTTTCTATAGTAGGTTTATCGTCTATTGTGGTATGTTGTAAATATGGAGCATACGCTTTCTCGGTAATCATAAAGGTACCTTCTGTAGGTCCTGGTATATGAACTTCCCCGATAGAATCTCTTATTTTTATAATCTGATTTACTAAACTATCATTATGTTTTAATGCGTTTAAAGGCAATTCGTAAATCATAATATTCTGTGTACCGGTTGTAATATCTTTTCTTAACCAGAAAAACTTATTGTCTTTTTTTGCTATTCTATAAGCCGAAGGAATGTCTAGTTTAATACCTAGCGATTTTTCTATAGTATCTATTTTAAGAAGCGATAATTTAATTCTGCGTTGCTTCTCCTTAATTTCCTTACTTTTAAATGCTTCAATTATTTTAGGTCCGTTAGATTTTAACTGCTCTATAATATCTTGCTCTGTTTTTCCAGATACTAGAATTACTTTTTGCGGTATGGCATATACATTTTTACCAAACTTTACAGCCGGAGTTTTATTTGCTCCTATTTCTATTTTTAAAACAGTTCTGTTTTTAGTTACAAATCCGCTAAAAACCTGTGGTGGAATTTGGCTCAATGAAAACAGCGGTTCTTCTTGTGGTAATCCATCTACCGGAGCAGCCAACGTATTTCTAATAGCTTCTCCAACATTACCTTGCCATAAATCGTTATCTACAACAACAGACAAATGATTAAGGTTTCCAGAAGAATCTGGCAACATTTTCTTAGTATTGTTTTTATCGCCATTACAGCTATTAAGCATCAAAAGTGCCGATACAAAAAATAGAATTTTACGCATAATAGTATTGTATTTTTAGGTTAATTAGCCTTTGGAAAGTTTAAGTGTCATTCCCGGTTTTAATCTGGTACCACTAATATCGTTCCATTCTTTAATATTCTCGACAGAAATTCCAGAATGTTTTTGTGCTATACTCCATAAAGAGTCTCCTGCTTTAACTTTATACAACTTTCCTCCTGAAGTATTTGAAGTACTCTCTGTAACCGTTGTGCTTGTTTTTTTTGGTGTTGAAGTAGAATTTCTAGGATAAATTGTAAGTCGTTGTCCTATTTTTAAATTATTACTTCTAAGACCGTTCCATTGTTTTATCTGACTAACACGAACACCGTATTTTCTAGCTATTCGTCCTAAGTAATCTCCCGACCTAACCGTGTATCGGGTTTTGGTTTCCGATTCTGAAAATTGAGGTAAGGGCTTTTCACGCTTATTAAATTCGGCCTTAGCAAAAGCATAGATTTGTTCTTCGTTTGCTACAAATGGCCCAATGGCGTACATAGGTAAACGTAAGGTGTAGGTTTTATTTTTTATAAACGGAATTATATCCAGTTTGTAAGACGGATTTAAAAACTGAAGTTCTTCAATTTTAACACCAGTAACTTCCGAAACCTGATCTAGGGTAATCATTTGTTTTACATGAAGCGTATCGGTTTCTACATAAGCAAATTCTGGTTTTGCTCTAGAAAACCCTAATTCTTCAGCATATTCAAAAATATACATGGTCGCTAAAAAAGCTGGTAAATATCCTGCTGTTTCTCTTGGTAGATAATTTCTGATATTCCAATAATTCTCGTATCCTCCCGAACGCCTTATGGCTTTTGTTACATTCCCTGGTCCCGAATTATAGGCTGCCAGAGCCAAATCCCAATCCCCAAAAATATCGTATAATTTTGCCAAATATTTTGCTGCAGCTTCGGTCGATTTTAGCGGATCGCTACGCTCGTCTACATAACTACTAACATCTAGTCCGTAACTTTTACCCGTGGCATACATGAATTGCCACAAACCTGTTGCACCAACTCTAGATTTTGCTCTCGGTTTTAAAGCCGATTCTACAATAGATAAATATTTTATTTCTAAAGGAAGATCGTAATTATCTAACTCCCGCTCAAACATAGGGAAGTAATATTCACTTAAAACCATTAATTTTTGAAGAGACTGCCGCCTGCGTTTTAGATATGATTTTATTACACTTTCCAACGCTGGATTATAAGCAACATTAAAAGGTGTTTTGGCATCTAATTCTAATAGACGCTTTTTAAGCGTATCTGTATTTAATTCGGGATATTCAACATCGTCATAAGTAAGTTCTGAAACGGATTGATAAATTGAATCGTACAAATTATTATTGTATAATTCTTCTATCCACAATTGATCAACCTTTGCAGAATAGGCTTGATCTTCCATATTCTTAATACTTAAAGAATCTATAGCTGGCTTTACTCCTGGCTTGTAATAGGTCTGTCCGTCAATTATAGTATCTACAACATAAACCTCGCCCGAACGTAGCATATCTTCTGTAAGTCGAGCCTCGACAGGTTTTAGCGCTAAGGTATCTTGAGTTCTATTTACAACTAAAGAATCTTGACTCGCTTTTACTGCAAGTGAGTCTTGAGCATAAAAACAAGTAACTTGTAAAAATGCCAAATAAAAAAAATACGAATTTAGTCGTTGCTTCATCAATAAAACCATTAATAGGGTATAACGTGGAAGCCGCTAAATTCGTATTTTTATACTGAAAATGAAAGTTAAAGTTATAAAACTCTTAACCTTTCATTTTTAAAATAACATGTATTAGTCTAAAATTGCTGCAATACCAGGCAATGTTTTTCCTTCTAAACTTTCTAACATTGCACCACCACCTGTACTTACATAGCTCACTTTATCTTCGAAACCAAATTGTTTTACAGCTGCAACAGAATCTCCTCCTCCTACTAAAGAAAAGGCTCCGTTTTTAGTAGACTCTGCAATAGAGTCTCCTAAAGCAATCGTACCTTTTGCAAAGGTTGGCATTTCAAAAACTCCTAAAGGACCATTCCATAATATAGTTTTACTTTCTAAAACTACTTTATTAAAGTTTTCTATAGATTTTGGCCCAGCGTCTAATCCTTGCCATCCTTCTGGTATATTCGTTACGTCTACAATTTGAGTTTCTGCGTCGTTGCTAAATGCATTTGCAGCCACAACATCTACCGGAATGTGAACTTGGACGTTTTTCTCTTTGGCTTGCTTTAAAATATCTAAAGCCAATTCCATTTTATCGTCCTCACAAATTGAATCTCCTACATGACCTCCTTGAGCTTTTACGAAGGTAAATGTCATACCACCACCAATAATTAAGTGATCTACTTTATCTAAAATATTTTCGATAATTGTAATTTTTGAAGATACCTTAGCACCTCCTAAAACAGCTAAAACTGGTTTTTCTCCAGTTTCCATTACTTTTTGAATACTTTCAATTTCTTGAGCTAATAAATAACCGAAGCATTTATTTTCTGGGAAGAATTGCGCTACAATAGTTGTAGAAGCATGCGCTCTATGCGCCGTACCAAAGGCATCGTTTACATAAATATCACCTAATTTAGAAAGTTGTTCAGCAAATTTTAAATCGCCAGCAGTTTCTTCCGCGTGGAAACGTAAGTTTTCTAACAATAAAACCTCTCCTGGTTCTAAATTTTTAACTGCTTCTTCTGCAACAGGACCAACACACTCTGGTACAAACTTTACAGTAACTCCTATAACTTCTGAAACTTCATCTACAATATGCTTTAAAGAAAATTCATCTTGAACTCCCTTTGGTCTTCCCAAGTGAGACATTAATACACAGCTACCACCATCTTCTAAAATTTTAATAATAGTAGGTTTTGCAGATACTATTCTTGTGTTATCTGTTACATTGAAATCTGCATCTAAAGGCACATTAAAATCTACTCGAATTAATGCTTTTTTATTATTAAAATTATAATCATTAAGTGTTTTCATCCTAAAAAGTTTTGATGTTATTCTACAAATGTAAACAATAATAAACAGCTAAAAAACGTGTTTTTCTACGAAAACGTTTTCTATTTTAAAAGATTTTTAAAAAATTAAGATATCAATACTTAAAATATAGTTAATTCCTTATTTTCAGATGGCAAAGACAAATTATGCATACCTATATAATAACAATGTGGATGGAATACAAGAACAATACCAAGAGCTTTTAGTACTACAAAAAGCCGAAAAGTATCGTTTATGGGCAAAAACTAACTTTATTTTAAAAATGAATTGTTGTTTTCTCAAATTACGGGAAAACCGTAATTTGAGAAGAATATTTTACTTTTTCGACGAACTACATGGTAATGAATCTTTTAAAAGTTTTTTTTCATTAAGTTTGAAACGTTGAAAGCAATTTCTTAAGTTTTGAAGTCTTAAAAATTGTACAAAACAAGATCGATCAATACTGGTACCAGTTTTTAATTTAAAACTTCAACTAAAACTTCATGGCTTTTCTAGTCAAAAAAATAATGTATAATATCTGAGTAAAAAATTACCAGATCTAAAATTTTAAAATTACGAAAATAATAGCAAGCATATTGTTTATTTCTCTTATTGGAAGCAATATAAGTATTAATGAAAATAAGAATCTTGATATCTCCCGAGATGTTTGTACAGCAAAAGTCACTGTTGATTGTGAGGGAGATGGAATTCCTGAAGCGACTGCCATCGTTGATTGTAAAAATGCCAATGCCATGATGAATGAGTTTGCAGAATTCTGCAGATAATTAAGTTTACACTAACCACGATCTTATTATTTGATCGTGGTTTAAACCTCTAAATATGAAATATAACATTATAATTTTTTTATTGACACTATCTTACCAATCTATGTTGTCCCAGGTAAAGACAGGTGTTGTCTATTATGGTGAGATTCAAAGTTTATCATTAGGATCTCCAGTAGGTAAAGACTACAATGCAACACTTTTGTTTGATACCGACAGATCACTTTATACTACAAGAAAAGACTCGTTAGAACAATTAACTAACAGTGTAAAACAACAGCAAAATTTTACGTTTAGCGTGAGTACCAATAATGAAGGGTTTTTATATTATAACGATTTAAAAACCAAAACATTTTTTGCTAGGGACTTAGGATTTAGCTATGTTAAAGAGGACACTCCCATAATAAATTGGGATATTAATGACAAAACGAAACTTATAGGAGATTTTGAGTGCCAAATGGCGACTTGTTCCTTTAGAGGGAGAACATATACAGCCTGGTTTACTATGCAAGTGCCCCTACCATATGGCCCATGGAAATTACAGGGCTTACCAGGGTTAATTTTAGAGGCTTACGACACAAATAAAGAAATTTTTTGGTATTTCAAAGAATTGAAGTATCCATCGAGTTATCAGTATTTATTAAAACCAATTAAGAACCCAACAAATACATGGATAACGTTTGACACATTTAAAAGTAATCTAGAAGAAAGGCTAGAACAAGCAACTTTAAATAGTAGGATATTATCAGAAAAAACAGGTGTTCCTATCCACGAAGACAAAAATCCAGGAAATATATTTATTGAAGTATTTGGTGATTTTTAAATCAGGTAGCATAAAGGTTAATATATTCATGCTAATGTTGATACTTTGTATATCTAAGACTTCGTTGGCTCAAAACATTTCTATATTTGGTTTTATAAAAAAAGATCAAGATAGTTTACCAATACCAGGTACCTCGGTTGTATTAAAAAATAATAATGCATTTTTAGGGTATGCGTATTCAGATGAGTCCGGAGCATTTAGAATTAATGTAGAATCTCAATATGAGCAACTTGTAATGGAGGTTAGTGCTCTAGGATTTAAAACATATAAAGACACCTTAATTGTTAAGGACCATGAAAATGTATTGCGAAATGTATTTTTATCTGAAAAAATAGAAACACTATCTACTGTTGTACTCAAGTCTACAGAAAAAATTGAGATTAATAGAGATACCATATCATATCGCTTGTCCGCTTTTGAAGATGGTACAGAAAATTCTGTTGAAGATATGCTCAAAAATCTTCCTGGAATAGAGGTTGATGATAACGGTGTTATTAGGGCATTAGGAGAACCTATTGATAAAATCCTGATAGAAGGGGACGATTTGGCCAATTCTAATTATAAGGTCATTTCTCAGAATTTAGACCCTTCAGTCTTAAAATCCATAGAAATCATTCAGAATTATGAAGAAAATCCTGTTTTAAAACAGTTCCTTAATTCAAATGCTATCGTTTTAAATTTAAAGTTAAAAGAAGATAAGAAATCCTTACTTTTTGGTAAAGCAGATGTTGGTATTGGCGCAAAGAACCGGTATACAAGTGATTTAAATTTAGCACTAATAAACCCTAATTTTAAATTGTTAAACCTAGGATTTATTAATAATGTAGGGAGAACAGCAGGCTCTCAATTTAGTAATTACGAATTTATGGTAGGAGGCTTTAACGATTTTCAAAAATCTTTTGAACCAAAACTAAAGCCATTGGTTTTTCTACAAGGGTCTATTATGGATATTGAAGAAAAATATTATGTAGAAAATCAAGCGTTTTCAAATAGTTTGTTACTTAACAAAAAGTTCAATAAATCGTTACATGTAAAAAATACCCTATATACCTATCGCGATAATTTTAAAAAAGATTATAACATTGATTATACCTATTTTGTTCCTCCTAGCACCATTTCATACACTGAAACGAATAACTTCGATAATACTGATTTTAGTTTAGGAAATGATTTTGAACTACAATTTTCTCCTTCAGCATCATCTAACCTCAATGCTTCCGCCTCCTTTGTTTATAAAAATAAAAACGATGTAAACATCTTGGTTACTAATGGAAATCTTATAAATCAAACTTTAAAGTCTGAAATAAATAGTTTTAATTCACAAATTCAATATACTAAAAAACTAAATAAAGGCGCTATGGTCATAGATGGTTTTTCAGGAATTAAAAGTAACAACCAATTTTTTAAAATACATCCGAATAGACTTGCTCAAGACAGTGTAAATTCCGAACTAAATACAAATTATAAGTCAACCTTAAAATACTGGGGTGCAGAATCGGCTTTTGTATTTAAATCAGGCAAAACTTCTCACTCTTATACTATTGGAGTTAATCATACAAGCGAAAAAATAATTGGACATTCATATGAAAACGAGATGGTTTTAGATAGTTTATCGGGTTTAGATCATGCCAAAAACCTACAACCAAAAGCTCAAATTAAACTTAAATTATCAATAAATGAACGTTTGGAATTCAATGCTATGGTGGAAGGAAAATTAAGCTTTTACAAAAGGAACAATATAAGCAGTTCCTTTTTTTTGCCTAATGCCGATTTTAACATTCAACTAAAAGAAGGCAAAACAGGAAATTACAGAGTAGGATGGGAATACGTTTCGAAATTAGAAACCTTAGATTATTATGTCGATTTTTTTGTAGTAAATAGTTATCGTTCTCTAGGCTTAGGGGCCAATCAAGTAAAGCCAATAACCAATAACCGATATTATTTTAAGCATAGTTTCTCTAATGTTAAAAAGCAACTTTTTTTTAGTACCAGTTTGTCTTATATACACTTTAATTCTCAATTTGTACAAGAATCCCTTTTAAATCAAAATTATAATGTATCACGAAACGTTTATACATCTGGTCAAAACTTAATCTTTTTTAATACTAGTGTTACCACTTACGCTAAACCTCTAAATATGTCCTTAAAAATGGGATATAATTATAGTCGCGTAATTAATCCTTCAGTAATTAATAACACATATTTGGAAACTATAAATAACACATCGGGCATTGGGTTATCTGGGACAAGCTATTTTAAGTCCTTTTTTAATTTTAAATTTCAATTGAATTTTACAGATATTAAAGGTCGGAATGTAGAGAGTGAAGTAAGAAATAGAAGGTTTCAATTTGTTTTTAATCCTGTATTCAAAATTACTTCGGAATGGCTCATTAGTTCAAAGTTTGAAAATTATTTAGTCGATTCCATTTTCTACGATGCTAATTATATGGAAGTAACGTACAAACCCGAATTAAAAAAATGGAGTCTAGGGCTATATGCACAGAATTTGTTTAACAAGGATACTTTCGAATTTAATTATTTAAACAACTACACAAATACCAACATCGCTTACAAAACAGTACCTAGATATGCATATATCTATTGGAGGTTTAAATTTTAATACGATTTTGGCACGGGATTATTCGAACTAAAGGCTTTATAAAAATTAAAACTTACATTCCAATAAAATCCCATTCAGCCCATTCCCACTACATTTCGCGAAAAGCTTCATTTCGGGAAAAGCGCTTCTTTACAAAGTCTCGAACACAACGTCAAGGCTTCCAACTTCTACTCCACTTGCTCGCTAATTCCCGAGAAAAACGGGAAGCGACCAAACTCCATTTCTGCCTACAGCATTAACGTTACGTTCGCTTGATTTTCTTCCATATTTGTAATTTGAATGACTAAATATACTTCCATTTTTATTAATTATTAAATGAAATTTAAATTACTAAATATATACCATCACAGGTTTCCTAATCTAGTTCACTATGATAATGGATATTTTCAAGTGTAAATTTAGAATGATTTGTTTTTACATAAAATCAAGGAATTTGCGTTAAAGATAGACTTTTAAAAATACCTAATAGTGGGTATTTTTTTTATGCCTTTTATATTTTACTTTACCTAAGTAATGAAATATTAGTGCTTTACACCAATTAACAATACTCTAATATATATGTTGATTGTTCAATTTATAAATTACATAAAACGTACATATAATTTTAAAAATTTAATTATGAAAAAACTTACTCAACTTCTCACCATATTTATGACAAGTATTGTATTTGCTCAAGAAGACAACAACATATTACACAAGGATTCAGTTCCTCTAACAAAAAAAGAGTTTTATACTGCAGTAAAGCAAGATTTTAGTTCATTGGTAGGTAATGATGAAAAAAGTATAAATAATTCAATTACAACTAATTTTGACAAAAATGAAACTAGCGTTTCAGCTAAATTTCTTATAGCTCCAAATTATTTAAATAAAAACGACAAATTTATGCACTTAATTTCAGGACAAATAAAGATAGGAGAAAGTACAAATTTTTTAGATTTGGGAAAATCTAAAATGCCTTTGATTGATTTATCTGTCCAATATAATTGGATTATGAATAAAACTTGGTACTTTAATAAGTCGAGTAAAACAGAGAAAAATAATATAAAAAAAATTATTATAGCTAATGACTCCTTGATGAAGGATGAAAAGAAACTACTTTACTACCAAATTATTGAAGAAAATGAAAAAAATAAAATTCATAATTGGACGTTTAAAAAATATCATTGGATGTCTTTTGAAATAAATTATACGAATGCTAAATATCAAATTTTTGATATAACAAAGCCTTTCGATGAGCAACTATTTAGTGAAAAATACTCTAAGGGTTCTGGGAGTATAGGATATAATTATTATGGAAAATGGATAAAGGATAATATTTATTGGAAAGACAAGGTAAGACCTCATTACGTCTTTTTTACAGTAAACTATGAATTCAAGGATGGAAATAACATTAATAAATTTGAAAAAATTGAAATTACTGATTATGAGCAAATTGAGGAAAATAACATAATAAGAGAGGTTTCTACAACTAGAACAGCTTATAAAGGAAATTATAAAACTTTTAAACAGCATAATTTCTCAAGTGAATTATTAATAGGAATACAAAAAAATATTTCGATTGACTTATTTGGTAATATTGAAATTTCTAAAGAATTTTCACCAATTTACACATATGGTGGTGGTTTGTATTTTCTGGCAAAAAATAAAAAAGAAGAGACGACGGTTAATCTCGGAATATTTATAAAGAAGGAAGGTGCAAAAGATCCATTTTTAGGTTTTAAAACCTCACTTCCCATTTCACTGTAAAAAACAACACTTAAACGATAAACCATCCACTTAGTTTGTTCTCGTTCTTAAACAATTAAATGATCCCAAAAGATTGTAGACTGACTTTTATAAAAAATTTGTATCCTAAAAACTGCTCCGGATATTACGGAATCAAATTAACCCCAATTACTTTCCTTTTTTACGGAAAACCGCAATACTATATGGTATTGATTCACTATTTTTAAGGATTGTAACCTTATCAAAATACCACATCCTTATACATGGCTAAAAAAGCTGCTGCTAAAAAGCAAAAATCGATGGAAGAAACCCTTTGGGATTCAGCCAACAAACTAAGAGGAACTGTAGAAAGTTCGGAATACAAACACGTTGTTTTAAGTTTAATCTTCTTAAAATTTGCCAGCGATAAGTTCGAAGAACGCAGGCAAGAACTTATAAACGAAGGCAAAGAACAGTTTTTAGACATGGTGGAGTTTTACACCATGAAAAATGCGTTTTTCCTTCCAGAAGCCTCCCGTTGGAGCTATATTATTAAAAACTCTAAGCAAGATAATATTGCTTTAATTATAGATACCGCATTACATACTACCGAAAAAAATAATCCGTCGTTAAAAGGTGCTTTGCCCGATAATTATTTTTCACGTCTAAATATGGATGTGAGTAAATTGGCAGCTTTACTCGATACCGTAAACAATATCGATACCTTAAAAGATAAAGAGCAAGATATTGTAGGCCGTGTGTACGAGTATTTTTTAAGCAAATTTGCTTTAGCCGAAGGTAAAGGAAAAGGCGAATTCTACACCCCTAAAAGTATTGTAAACCTTATAGCAGAAATGATTGAACCCTACAAAGGGGTTATTTACGATCCTGCTTGCGGTTCTGGAGGTATGTTTGTACAGTCTATGAAGTTTATAGAAAACCATCATGGCGATAAAAAAGAGATTTCTATTTACGGACAAGAATACACGGCTACCACTTATAAACTAGCCAAAATGAACTTAGCCATTCGTGGTATTGCCGCCAATTTAGGAGCCGTACCAGCCGATACGTTTGGTAAAGACCAGCATCCCGATTTAAAAGCCGATTATATTATGGCAAATCCGCCTTTTAACCAAAAAGATTGGCGCGCTAGTGATGAGCTATTAGACGACCCACGTTGGAAAGGCTACGATGTGCCACAAACAGGAAACGCCAATTATGGGTGGATTTTAAACATGGTCTCTAAATTATCCGACAACGGTGTGGCAGGATTTGTACTTTCTAATGGGGCTCTTTCTGGTGGTGGAGAAGAGTATAAAATTAGAAAAAAACTTATTGAAAACGGACTCATAGAAGCCATAGTCATTTTACCTGGAAGTATGTTTTATACGACTGATATCAGTGTTACTATCTGGGTAATTAATAAAAATAAAAAAGAACGCACCGTAGCACTTAACGATGTAGTAAAACATTACCGAAATAGACAAGACGAAATTTTGTTTATGGATTTGAGACAAATCGGCGAACCCTTCGAAAAGAAATTCATTCAGTTTTCTGAAACCCATATAGCAGAAATTAGTAAAACCTATCACGATTGGCAGCAGAAAGACACCGATTATCAAGACATTCCAGAATATTGCTGCTCGGCATCTCTAGAAGATGTGGTTAAAAAAGATTATTCCTTAGTGCCAAGTAAATATATTGAATTTGTTAACCGCGATGAAAATATCGACTTCGATGATAAAATGAAAGCCCTTCAAACCGAGTTTTCAGAACTGTTAAAAGAAGAAGCCAAATCTAAAACCGAATTACTTAACGTTTTTAAAGCATTGGGTTATGAAATTAAATTATAAACGATTAGGAGATTATTTAGAACCTTGTAATGAAAAAAATGACGGTAATATTATTAAAACACTTCAAGGAATAAGTAATCGAAAATATTTTCAGAAGGCAAAAACGAATACAATAGGAGTAGATTTATCAAAGTATAGGGTGGTTAGAACGGGACAGTTTGCGTTTAACAGAGCAACAACTAGAAATGGAGACAAAATTTCTATTGCTTTAAGGCGTGGAAAAGATTGTATCGTTTCACCATCTTACAGAATTTTTAAATCTAAGGATGAAAATATTCTAAATTCTGAATACTTAATGATGTGGTTTCAAAGACCTGATTTTGATCGTTATGCACGTTATAAATCACATGGAAGTGCTCATGAGTTTTTTGATTGGGATGAAATGCAGGAGGTAGAACTCCCCATCCCATCGATAGAAAAACAACGTGAAATCGTAGCCGAATACAATACCATTGTAAATCGTATAAAACTAAACGAAACCCTAAACCAAAAACTAGAAGAAACAGCCCAAGCTTTGTATAAACATTGGTTTGTAGAAAAAGACATCGTCTTAAAGAGTTCTAATTTAGCATCTATAACAAGTTTAATTACGGATGGAAAACATGGTAATTGTAAAGACGAGTATAATTCAGGATACTATTTCTTAAGCGCTAAGGATGTAAGGGATTTTTTGGTATATGAAAATTCTCGAGAAATAACCAAAAAGGATTTTGATGAAACTCATAGAAGAACAAATTTGCAACCATATGATATTTGCTTGGTAAATACCGGAGCTACTATTGGAAGAATGTGCCTAGCACCAAATAATCCAAAGACATACAAAAGTACTTTTCAAAAAAGTGTTGCAGTAATAAAACCTAAAGAAAATGTTACTACTAGTTTTTTTCTTTACTGCTTACTTAAAAATCGAATGAAAGAAATAATTGAGCTCGGAAAAGGTACCTCACAGTCAAATTTACTTTTAGGTGATTTAAAGGAATTTGAAGTAGAATATCCAGATTTTTTTTTAATAAAAGAATTTGATTTAAAAGTTAATCCTATTTATAAGCAAATTGAGATTAATTATTATGAAAATTTATGTTTGATAAAAATCAAAGATTTACTTCTTTCTAAAATGTCAAAAGCAGAAACTAAAACAGCAGAGGCCTAACTATAAAATAAATAATTATGAATTTTTTACTCAGACTTTTTTTAACATTTAGTTCGGTGTCATTTTTTGTGATTATTTATCTTATAAAAAACAAAATATTTCCGATAAACTTTTTATGCTTGTCATATTTTGAATTTTTAATGAGTGGTGTTTATGTTTTAATACCTTTCATTTTAGCTCTTATAGCATTGTTTTTTTCTAAGAAATTATCGGAATCGAATATTAAAGGAATAAAATCTATTGAAGTCTCTAATAACGATTTTTTATCAAATTATTTAGCTTTCTTTTTTGTAGCATTGAGTGTCAGTGATGGTTTGACTTTTTATATTGTTTTTGGGATTACAATTGTTTTTACGTTTGTATCTAGAGTGTCTTATTTCAATCCAGTTTTTCTAATATTCGGCTACACATTCTATTATGTACTAATAGAAGACAATATCAAAATAATGCTTATTAGTAAACAAAAATTAAAGTCACCTAAGACGATCGTGGAAATCAAAGTTCGAAGAATTAACGATTATACATTTATTGAAATATAAACTATGAATTATCTAACTGCAAAATTGAAAAATGAGTTTAAAAGTATCTTGTCTAAGAAGGATAATATTATACATAATCTTACTAATGATGAAGAGGAAGAGATTCCTTATGATCCCAATCATAAATTAAACGAAGATGAATGGTTCACTTTAACCAATTTTTCAACAGAGCCTTTTTTTATTGAAGAATTGAAACAAACATTTTCTCAAGCATCATTAAATCAAATTGAAAATAATCAGTATAATGATATTAATTTTTTATTGATTTATCAAGGCAACCAAGTCCATATACAACGAATTACTTCATCTAAATTTATCAACCGAAAAACGTTTCTTGATTATTCAGGTGAACCAATTATAACCGAACAGAAAAAGCAAATTGAAATTCGAGAAACTTCAGACGCTATTTATTTTCTTAATGAAGATAAACTTGTGTTTAGAGATTTAAGTAAATTAAAGCCAATTTTTAAAGGAATAGCAGAGTTACACCGTGAAGCTACAGAAGAAGAAGTTATTGGTTTTTTAGCGATTCCTTTTATACTTTTAAATGGATTTGATGATAAAAAAGTAGGAACCCTTAACAGGAAAAGAATTGCGGATGTTAAAGTAAAATATGAAAATTTATCTAAAAGTAAACAAGATGCACTTGTAATTTATGCAAAAGAAAATGCAGGTTTAGATATTTCCAATGATCAAGTTGAGATAAAAAGTGAAGTTGATTTAAAAAACTTACTATACGCTATGGATCAACGCTATTATTTTGCAGATATTTATGAAGAGAAAAGAATAGCCACAGCAACAAGATTACAAGCATCATAAAGAATATGGCCGAAACCAACCGCATAGAACATAAAAGAGAGCTCACCAAAGATGTAGATATAGAAAAGGAAGTTATTGCTTTTCTAAATTACAATGAGGGAGGTATTATTTATATTGGTATAGATAAAACCGGTGCGATTCTAGGCGTTAACGATTTGGATGGTGATACGCTTAAAATTAAAGACCGTTTAAAAACGAAAATTACACGGCTTGACACCTGTAATATTGGAGTCTTACGACCGGAGTTGTTTTAAGTTTTCGGAACCTTTTTTACGCACAACCTTTCCAAATACAACAACTAACGACCAAGTCAACGACTAAGTCAGCGACCAAGTTCAAAACACTTATTTCTGAGATGGAAAATAAGATGTATTCACGAGTAGAATTGATGGAAGCAATGGATATAAAACACAGATCTCCGTTTTTATAGCATTATTGGGGCAACAAGAAATAACTCATGTTTCAAACTAAAAATGTCCAGTTTTTTAATTAATAAACTGGACATTTTGTTATATTTGTAAATATTACTTATATTATGAAAGACACTGATACCATTGTAAATATAATAAATAAACTTCCTAAAGGGTATGTGTTCACCTATGAGGATTTTATGCATGAGGTGAAAAGCAAACAAGCTGCTGTAAAAGCATTAAACAGAATGGTTGCTAGTGGCAAAATAGCCAAGCTCTCTAAAGGGAAATATTTCAAGCCCGAACAGAGTGTATTTGGAACCCTAGCTCCAGAGCAATATCAAGTGGTTAAAGATTTACTAGAAGACAACAATAAGCTTATAGGCTACTTAACAGGTTTGAGTGTGTATAATCAATTAGGTTTAACAACCCAAGTAAGTAACACCATTCAAATAGGTAAAAATGAGGTAAGACCCGCTTTTAAACGCGCACATTATAAAATTGCATTTATACGCCAAAAAAATACGATTACTAAAGATAGTATTCCCCTATTACAACTCTTAGATGCGATTAAGTATATAAAGAAAATTCCAGATACTACTGTTGCAAAAGCTTGTTTACGCTTTATGGCTATTTTAAAAGAAAAATCGGCAGAAGATATTAAAACTATAATAAGATTGGCGTTAAAATACCCGCCGTCTACTAGAGCGCTATTAGGTGCCATGTTAGAGCAATTAGGGTACACAGAGCATTTACAAACTTTAAAAGCGTCATTAAACCCAATTACCACGTATAAAATAGAAGATCTAGAACAGATAGTACACACAACGAATAACTGGAATATTGTATGAAGCTACACCAAAACAAAAAATTATTTGATCAATCTATTCGTGCAACCGCACAACGTATGGGTATAGCAGATATTTATGTGGAAAAAGATTATTGGGTAACGTTAACTTTATACCAAATATTTAAGCAACCTATAGGAGCAGAAACAGTTTTTAAAGGAGGAACTGCCTTGAGCAAATGTTTCGATATTATCCAGAGATTTTCTGAAGATGTAGACTTAGTTATGGTGCGGAAGGAAACTGATACCACTAGTAAAATGGAGCGGAAGGTTAAAAAGCCAAGTAAAGTTATTGAGTCTATTTTACCTGAAATTTATATGGAAGGCTTAACGAATAAAAAAGGGATGCTACGTAAAACCGTACACCAATATCCTAAAGTGTTTAAAGGTAAATTAGGACAAGTTCGGGATGTTATTGTTTTAGAGGCAAGTTATCTAGGACGATTCGAGCCTTACCACACCCAATATATAAATTCATATATTGGAGAAATGATGGTGGCTGTGAATCAAAATGATTTAGCACAGGCATATGATTTGATGCCATTTCAAGTGAATGTGATGGATGTAACGAGAACCTTTTGTGAAAAAATTATGAGTTTGGTTCGGTTTTCTTATGGTTTAAATGCAATTCAGCAATTAAAAGATAAAATAAGACACGCTTACGATATTCATCAATTAATGAATTTAGAAACTGTGCAGGTATTTTTTAAAAGTGAAGCTTTTATTGAAATGTTAACACAGGTAAAGGAAGATGATCGCTTAAGTTTTAAATCGGAAAATACATGGTTAGATTATCCTATTTTTAAAGCACTAATTTTTTCAGATACAGAACAGGTATGGAGTCAGTTAAAAACAAGCTATTCTCATGAATTTAGAATGTTAGTCTATGGTGATTTGCCTGAGGAAAAAGAGGTATTGCAATCGTTACTAACTATAGCGCACCGATTAAAAGAAATTAAATTGTAAACCAATGAAATTTACAGAAGCACAATTAGAGCAAGCCTTTATTGAATTATTGGGGCAGCAAGGTATTCCACACGTGTTAGGAGGTTCTATACAAAGAACCGACCAAGAGGTTCTGCTTAAAGACGATTTAAAAGCCTTCTTGCTCAGTCAATATAAAAACGACCATTTAACAGAGTCTGAAGTTAACCAGATCATTAGGCAATTGGAAATTTGTTCTGCTTCCGATTTGTATGAAAGCAACAAAGCCATCATGAAAATGGTGTCTGATGGATTTGCTCTAAAACGTGAAGATCGTTCTAAAAAAGATGTGTGGATTTATCTAATTGATTATTCAGAACATAACAACAATACTTATAAAATAGTTAATCAGTTAGAAATAACGGGTTACGAAAAGCGTATTCCAGATGGCATTTTATACATCAACGGTTTGCCATTAGTGGTGTTTGAATTTAAAAGTGCTATTCGCAATAACACTGCTATTCATGATGCTTATGTACAACTAACAACACGTTACAAACGCGATATTCCAGAGCTGTTTAAATACAATGCCTTCTGTATAATTAGTGATGGCGTAAATAGTAAATCTGGTTCGTTTTTTGCGCCTTACGAATTCTTTTATGCCTGGCGAGCAGAATCTGATAGACACTTTTTTGTAGATAAAAAAGAAACCGATGGTATAAACAGCATGCTGTCTATGATTAAAGGCTTGTTTAATCAAACCGATTTACGACAAGTTATAAAGAATTTTATTTTCATTCCTGACAGCTCTAAAAGAGAAGAAAAAATTGTATGTCGTTATCCTCAATATTATGCAGCGAGTAAACTCGTAGAAAATATTAAGCGGCACCAAAAACCTGAAGGCGACGGAAAAGGTGGCACCTATTTTGGAGCCACAGGATGTGGTAAAAGTTATACCATGTTATTTCTAACACGGCTACTCATGAAAGGGGTACACTTTTCAAGTCCAACCATTATATTAATAACTGACAGAACCGATTTAGACGACCAATTATCGGCTCAATTTACAAATGCGAAAGGGTTTATTGGCGACCAGAATGTGATAAGTGTTGAAAGTAGAAAAGAGCTAAGAGCATTATTGCAAGGTAGAAAAAGTGGTGGTGTATTATTAACGACTATTCATAAGTTTTCTGAAGACACAGAGCTGTTAACCGAACGCACAAATGTGATTTGTATTTCGGATGAAGCGCATAGAAGTCAAATCAATTTAGATCAAAAAATAAAAGTCACCGAAACTGGGGTTGAAAAAACCTATGGTTTCGCTAAATATTTACACGATTCGTTACCAAATGCCACCTATGTAGGATTTACTGGAACGCCAATTGATGCTACTTTAGATGTGTTTGGTGATATTATAGATTCGTACACCATGACAGAATCTGTAAAAGATGAAATTACGGTGCGTATCGTTTATGAAGGACGTGCTGCAAAAGTGGTTTTAAAAAACAGTAAACTATATGAAATTGAGGAATATTACCGTCAGGTTGCAGATGAAGGCGCCAATGAATATCAAATAGAAGAAAGCAAAAAAGCATCTGCCAATATGAATGTTATTATTGGTGATCCAGAACGCATAAAGGCAGTTGCAGAAGATTTTGTAAAACATTACGAAAAACGTATTGAAGAAGGCGCCACCGTAAAAGGTAAGGCTTTATTTGTATGCAGTAGCAGACCCATTGCCTTTGAAGTGTATAAAGAAATAATTGCTTTACGTCCAGAATGGGCGGTTGTAAAGACCTGTGAAGAAGGTGCAGAGCTTACTGAAAAGGAACAGAAGGAAATTAAACCTATGGCGCGTGTTCAAATGATTATGACCCGTGGCAAGGACGATCCTGAAGCCATGTATAATGCCTTAGGTACCAAGGACGATCGAAAGGAATTAGACCGACAATTTAAAAATGAGAAATCTAATTTTAAAATAGCCATAGTTGTAGATATGTGGCTAACAGGTTTCGATGTGCCTTTCTTAGATACCATATACATAGACAAACCAATACAACAGCATAATTTAATACAAACGATTTCTAGAGTTAACAGGAAGTACTCGGGGAAGTCAAAAGGTTTGGTTGTCGATTATATCGGAATTAAAAGCGCGATGAATAAAGCGTTAAAACAGTATTCACAAGTCGACAGTACTAATTTTGAAGACATCGCTAAGTCGGTTACCATCGCTAAAGATCAATTAGATCTATTAGCCAGACTATTCCACACGTTTG
Organism: Formosa haliotis; assembly: GCF_001685485.1. Lineage (NCBI taxonomy): Bacteria > Pseudomonadati > Bacteroidota > Flavobacteriia > Flavobacteriales > Flavobacteriaceae > Formosa > Formosa haliotis. The sequence continues at coordinate 2,634,542 of NZ_BDEL01000001.1, forward strand.
ATAGCGCTCCGTATTTTACTGGGGAATCCTTAAAACAATTAGATTGCCTGAATAGAGCTGCCGAATTTGTACAGCTAACTGAACAACAAGAGAAACGCTTTATGGGATTAGTAAAACGTTTAAAATCGGCTTACGATATTTGCTGTGGGAGTGAAGAATTTGAAGAGTCTGAACGTGACCAGATTCATTTTTATTTAGCCATTCGTTCTATCGTTTTTAAACTGACTAAAGGTGATACTCCAGACACCGCTCAAATGAATGCTAGAGTGCGTGAAATGGTGCGAGAAGCTATAAAGAGTGATGGTGTAGAAGAACTATTTAAACTAGGTGATGGAAAAGATGCTCAGGTAGACATTTTTGATGCCGATTATTTAAACAAAATTAATAAGATTAAACTACCGAATACTAAAATAAAATTACTCCAACAGCTATTATCTAAGGCGATTGGTGAATTTAAAAAAGTGAATAAAACGAAGGCCATTGATTTTCTAAAAAAATGAAAACCTTAGTTGATAGTTATAATGAACGTAAAGCGGATGTATTACAGAGTGAAGTTTTAGAAGATTTTACAGATGAAATCATCAATTTATATCACGAGTTGGTAAAAGAAAAAGAATCCTTTTCAGATTTAGGAATCGATTTTGAAGAGAAAGCCTTTTATGATATTTTAAAATCGCTTTGTATAAAATATGATTTCGATTACCCTGAAGATAAATTAATCAGCTTATCAAAAAAAGTAAAAGTGGTCGTTGACGACAAAGCAAAATACACCGACTGGAACCAACGTGCAGATATTAAAGCTGAATTAAAAGTAGACTTAATAATTCTACTTGCAGAAAATGGCTACCCTCCTATTGATAAAGACGAAGTGTATAAAGAAATTTTTGAGCAGGCAGAGAATTTTAAGAAGTATAGTGGGTAATACGTTGCATTTATCAAAGTCATAGTTTACAATTTAGTCTACAGAAGTTATTGCTATAAGGTTAAATATAAAAAACACCTACAGTAAACCATCTACCCCTGATGATAGAAAACCAACCTATCCCGTAATGGTCTAAATAATAAATTTAAGAAAGAAGAATACTTATTTGTGACTAAAAGAATGTGCCACTATAAATTTGAAATTAATTTAACAAGCATAAAAAATTATACAGGAAATTTAATGATTTTCATTAAAAATCAAGAAACAATAAATTATGTTATATTAAACAGTTTCTAAGGAATAAAACAGCCAAATTTAAAGATAATCTACACTACAAAAACAGCACAAGTATCTGTTTTTAAGTTTAATAGAAAAACATCATAACCTACACACTATTATTTTAACAAGAATGAACCATAAAAATAAAACTGCCACCCTTTCTGCCACCCTAAAAAAGAAAAACCCCCCAAACACTGGGTGTTTGAGAGGTTTTCGGTGGTCCCACCTGGGCTCGAACCAGGGACCACCTGATTATGAGTTAGAAAGATTTGTGTATCAATTGGTTTCATTAATTATCATCAACACTGATAATCAACACTTTATAGTATTTTAGTTTGTATCTAATTTCATATTTAGTATCTTTAATAGGCAATTTGTTGTACCTATGTTGTACCCATTATAAACTATTATGGCTTCTATTAAAACTGTTTTAAGAAAAAAACCTCTCACCGATGGAACATTTCCGATATGCCTTCGTGTCACAAAAAATAGAAGAACTAAATACTTTAAGACAATCTTTACAACTCTCCCGAGCGAATGGAATGAAGCAACAGGAACATTTAACAAACGAAACTCCAGCTATATTCAAAACAATAGATTACTCCTTAAATTTAAGGATCGTGCTTTGAAAGTTTATGGTCAATTAGAAATTGAACAAGAAAACTTTACTCTAGAAGATTTTGAAAAATATTATAGGATAATAGAAAATCCAATCCAGAGAAATGTATTCACATTTTGGAATGAGATAATAGATGAAATGTTAACCGCAGGTCGAACAGGAAACGCAAGAGTAAATAAAGAAACAAGCCAATCAATTAAATTATTTCACAAAAGGAAATCACTAACCTTTAGGGAAGTCTCCACTGTTTTTCTTAATAAATATGAAGTATTTCTTAGGTCCAGGGGAGGAACTGATGGTGGTATTGCTGTTCGCATGAGAGCAATTAGGGCCGTATATAACATGGCAATTGCTAGAAACCTTATAAAAGAAGATTACTATCCCTTTAAATCATATAAAATCTCTAAACTTAAAGGAAAAGGTATAAAAAAAACATTAGATTTAACTGAAGTATTAAAGATTGTAAACCTAGATTTAAAGGACAGGCAGAATTTACAATATAGTAGAAATTATTTTGTCTTTAGTTTTTACACTAGAGGAATGAACTTCGCCGATATGATGAAGTTGAAACATAGCGATGTAACTGGTGACAGAATAATTTACACTAGATCCAAAACTAAAGGAAACTTTATAGTAAAAGTTCTACCTCCTGTACAAGAAATTTTAGATTATTTCGCTCCATATAATACTCATACCAAGTATGTCTTCCCTATTCTCTATCGGGAAAATTACACGCCTACACAATTAGAAAATAGAAAGAGTAAAACATTAAAAAAATACAATAAAGATTTGAAAGAAATTGCAAAATTATGCAATATAAGTAAACCCCTTAGCAGCTATGTTGCAAGACATAGTTTTGCAAATTGTCTAAAACAAAAAGGTATTGCCACAGATATTATTAGTGAATCTCTAGGACATCAGAACTTGGCAGTAACTCAAGCTTATTTAAAAACTTTAGACAACACTGTTCTTGACGATGCTTGTGAGGTTTTATTGGACACTATCCCTAAAAGTGTGTAAATTATAAATCGAGGGTTTGGCTTAATTAAAGCTGAACCTTTTTTTCAAATATAGGTCAAAAACCAATTTAAAATAATGCCCCAATTTCTAATAGACATCGAACATTTTTTTGTAGCCTCTCTAAGAGCTAAAAAAGTGGACTTAATTACAGCTTCGTCAGTCGGTAATGGAGCTTGTTTTTGGTATATTTCCTGATTTTCCCATTAAGGTTTTCAATAAGGTTTGTGGTGTAAATAACTTTTCTAATTTCTAAAGGAAATTCGTAGAAAGCGGTCAGCTCCTCCCTGTTGCCCCTTCAGCTTTTAGTAGCATAAGAGTACTTATTTCCCATTTCTAAGCAAAGTCCTCCAGAGCGGCTTTTGCTGCGCTTTTGGCAGTTGCATCGTAGGGGTTTTCCTATCCTTTGTAAATTCTCTTTTCTCCTTCCATACCACGTATATACAGGTGTTTTTAATTTGGTGTACCATGTAGATTTGGGTCTTGGATTCTGGAAAAACGTTTTTGATGGTTTCTGTAAAACCGTTGAGATTGTCTGTGGCGGTTATACACCTCTAGCCTTTATATCGGTTAAGACACTTATCCAAAAGGCTACCAGCTCATTTTTACCAAGCCAAAGTCCCAAGACTTCCTTTTTGCCGTCCCTGCGCAGTCCTAAGTCAATTTACATGGTTTTGTGGATAATCTGGAGTTCTCCCGAACCTTGAACACAATACCGTGCATCCAAGTGATCAGATATACGGGTTCCGATGGTCTGTTCTACAGAGCAACAGTTTAATTGGTAACTTTATCCGTGATGCGTGATATGGTGAATGTAGACATATCAAAATCATAGACCTCACGGATTTGTCCTTCGACATCAGAATTACTCATACCCTTAGCACAAATACTGATAATCACATTTTCTATGCCATCGACCATGTTAGTGAGTTTAGGAACTAGCATAGGGTTAAAAGAGGCTTCTCGGTCTTTGGTAACTTTAATATAAGTCTCGTCTAATGCCGTTTTTATCTTTTTGGAAGCATAGCCATTACGGGTATTGCTAATATCGGATTGTTGATGTTTATCATAATCTAGATGTACATCAAGCTGGCATTCATGCATCTTTTCAACACCTCGCTTTTGGATGGATTTTAAAAAGGAGATCTGTTCTTCTCCTGTTTTGAACTGTTTTAAAAAGTTGTCGTTTAGAAAATCTTTTTTCTTCATAAGTGTATAAAATTTAAAATTATACAAAAAAAATATCGAGAGCTTTTAACCCCCGATATTTAAACTTTACACACTTTGTGAGGTACAACCATTAAAGAATTTGAATTTGATATGAATAACCAACTAGTGGTTAAATCATTCAACTAATTATCCTGTTTTTATGTTGCAAATCCAAGTCGTTGATGTGTCTTTGTTAAAACGTAAAGAGAGAAATAAAAACAACACAATTTTAAAAATACAGGAAAATTTTTCACACACTTATTTGTCCTTAATATACCTTTCTAAGTTCAACGGCATTTAAAATGGGTTCCCCTTTTATGGCTTTAAAGGAAATGGTAACACCTTCTTTATTCTCAATTAATTGTTTGATTTTGATTGATACTGCTTTTTCAGTACCATAATCTTTCGCTAAATTGAAATTTTCAAGAATTACTTTTCCGTTTATCAAAACATCAAATACTCTATCGCTATTTAAGTCTTCTTTTTCAGAATTAGAATCTAAATTATAAGCGAGTTCTATTTTTTCTTTATCTGAAATCAATTCTGCAAAGTGTAAGGTCAATTCATAAAAACCATCAGGCACTTGCATCTTAAATGCTTCAAGCCCCACTTGTGCCGTTTGAAAAATAGGATCGTTATTGGTATTCTTTATATTTTGATCGGTACCATATTTTTGACGTGATGTGTTTTTCATTATAAAATAATCCCCACCTACAATGCCCCAACTTCCTTTTTCATCGGTAAAGCCCTGCGCTGGCAACCATATTTCTTTAGTTAGATCATCTAAAAAATAACGTTTAGAGCCTAAGCTAATTCGAACAGATTCAAACGGTACGGCTTTACTATCTAGGTTTTTCGCAATCAAATTGAAATCTAATCGATGGAAATCTTTAGTTGTTTCACCATTATTTTCAGAAACGACTTCCAATAAATTTTCACCTTTTACAAAAGGCACATCCCAAACTAATGTTTTATCTTCATTAGCTATTCGCTCTCCTAAAGATTTTCCGTTAAGGTATAAAATAGCACTTTTCTGATTTGTAAACACACTAATTGGCTGTGTGGAAATAGTGCCATTTTCAGTATCTGTAAAGCCAGATCTATGTTCCCAAAGTTTAGAACCAATGGCTATAAATGGTTCGTTTATAAGAAATGCTTGGTATAAATAGTAACTGTCTTTTGGTTTTCTATCCAAAGTCATCACGCCTTTACTATTAATAAAAGGATTGGTATCATGACGTGTTTCCGAACCAAAATCGGCTAAATTCCAGATGTTTACACCGGCAACAAAATCACGTTCTAAAATGGCTTTTATATAATGTGTATGATACGTTACTTGATATTCTAAACTAAAGTCAAAACGTTCTGGTGTTAACGACCGTACTCTTGGGTCTGCTCCTGCTCCATATTCTGTAACGATTACAGGTTTCTTTAATTTTTCGTGGTAGCCATCTAAAAAACGATCAAAGCCTTCAAATTTACTGCCATACCAACCTGAGTACAAATTCCAACCGACAATCATTGGGATTTCAGTCAGTTCCGTTTTAGTATATAATGAAAAATTTCCGTGATTTGGAATCATGGTATAACGGTATGGATCCATCTCGCGAATAACCTTTTCAATATCTTTTGCTAATTGAGTAATACTTGCAAAATACGGTTTTTGCTTTTCTGGTTCTCCTTTATATCTAGGTCGCAGCAACACTTCGTTCATATATGCCCACGATACTAAACTGGGATGATTATAATTTTGAACTACCATTTCTTTTGCCATTTCAATACTGTTGAGAACAAAACCATCAGATTCTGTGATGTAATTTAGGACTGGAATTTCAACAGTAGTTATAATACCCAAACGATCACAGGTTTCCATGACAACAGGATCTTGCGGATAATGTGCAATACGCAAAAAATTACCGCCCATAGCTTTCAAATGCTGCACATCATCTACTGCTAAAACATCAGGTACTGCATTTCCAAGCCCTTCAAAATCTTGATGACGACAAGTACCAATTAATTTATAGTGCTTATCGTTAATAAAGAAGCCCTTATCGGCATCAAATTTATACCAACGAAACCCTAATGAATTTACCGTTTCATCTAAAACTTTTTAGTCTTTATATCTACAATTTTCGTAATGACTTCATATAAATATGGATTATCTGGCGACCAAAGATTAGGATTTTTAAACTCTGAAATATTTTGTTCAAAGGCTATAGTTTCGTTTGATTTTAAACGATAAGCGGTCTTTATTTCTTTTACAACTTGTTTGCCTGCGTTTCTAACAGATTGCACTACTTCAATTTCTATTTTTGAAGCGGTTTCGTTTGTTACTTGTCCTTTAAATAGAATGGACGCATTTTCTTTGGTAACCTTTGGTGTACTAATTAGAACATTCTTTGCGGTATAATGACCATCTTCGAAATGCACAGGATTCATTTTTTGAATATAAACATCACGATAAATACCTCCAAAAAACGTAAAATCTCCTGTTAATGTTGGAATATCTTCATTAAACTTATTGGTTACTTTTACAACGATGTCGTTAGCTTTACCAAAATTTATCTGTTCTGTAATAGCGAAAGAAAAAGCCGTATAACCACCAATATGCAAACCTACGGACGTTCCGTTTACAAATACTTCAGTTTCTTGATTTGCCCCTTCAAAATATATTTGAATGGATTTATTTTTATCTTTTTCTGAGAAAAAAATCGATTTTTTATATACACCCATATCTCGATAATAATCTGGGGTATCATCAAAAGCATCTTCGGCATTCCATGTATGAGGAATAGAAACCGATTCCCAATCATTATTATTTTCAGAACTCACTTGAGTTGAAACATCCCCTTTATGGAATTGCCAATCTGAATTTATGGTATAAGTGTTCCTGACGTTTTGCGCTGACAACATCACGGTAACAAAACCAATGGCAAGTAAACTAAGTGATTTTAATTTTTTCATTGCACTAATTTATTTTTTATTTAATCAAAACTCTAAATGAGGATGCAGGTAAACCAGCATTGTTGAACACATTTGCATATTCCATTTATCCGCCCATCCGTAGCGTAGAATAAACGGTTTTTCAATATTCTTTATATCGAAAACTAACAGTTCATTTTCAATTTTAGGAAATATTGTTTGGGGTGCATTTTGTGTCCCGTTATTTTTAAATTCTACGATTTCAAAACCTTTTGGTTGCCCTTCCGATTTCAAACCAGATTCAGCAAAATCGAACTTAACATATAACTTATCATCTTTTATTTGGGTGCCATTAAACAAAGGGCCAGAAACGGTGATTTCTTTAAAATCATAACTTTTAGATAATGCCCAGTTTGCTAAGCGTTCTCCTACTGGTTTTTTATTCGTAGGATGAATATCATCAATATTCCCAACGTCCATAGTAACCACCATGCCTGTATTTTCAATTTTTCTGTAAACTTGTAATTGAGCTTCCATAATGGCAGAAACCTCATCTATACTCCCTTTAAAGGGCGCTATTTGAACAAAATAAAATGGCAACTCTTTTTTCCAGGCTTTTCTCCAACTGGCAATCATAGCTTCAAACAAATAGGCATATTCATCGTGCCATTTTCTATTGGTTTCTCCTTGATACCAAAGTACACCTTTGATGCCAAAATTGGTTAACGGATTTATCAGTCCGTTGTACAAAGTACTGGGAGCTCTGTGCGGTCTGGCTTTTATAAACAAGGAAGTTGGCATTTCTGGAGTTTTGTCAATAACCCCATTTTTTTTGGCTTCCAGTTGTGCATAATACCCAATAGAATCCATTTTAAAATCTGCTTGCCATTCTTGGTAGCGTTTTAAAGCAATATTCAATTTAGGGTCGTTTTCTAGAACTTCTTTGGGTGTCCAGTTATCGGCTGCCGTACCACCCCAAGCTACTTCAATAATACCAACTGGCACATGTAATGCTTTTTGTAATTTTTCTGCAAAAAACACACCAACAGCTGTGTACTTATCAGCATTATTGGGATGTACCGCCGTCCATTTTGAACCTGGCAAATCCATTAAAGGCGTGTCGCTTATTTGACGCTCTACATCCAAATAACGAATGTTTGGATAATAGGCTTTAGCAACCTCTTCTTTTCCATTTAAGCTAGAACCTAATGTGAATCCCATATTGGATTGTCCAGAACAGACCCAAACTTCTCCTAATAATACATCCTTTAAAATAATAGTTTGTTTGGAAGATTTTACTTTTAATTTGAACGGTCCACCTGCCTTTGCCGTTGAGATACTGGTTCTCCAAATACCATCTTGTCCTGTGACTACACTTACTTTTTCGGTAGACCAATTATTAGAAATACGAATCGTTTCTCTAGGGGTTGCCCAACCCCAAATAGGCACAATGCCTTTTTGCTGCAATACCATTTGGTCTGAAAAAATAGCTGGTAATTTTAATTGTGCACAAACTACAGACGTGAAAAAAAATAAAACAACAAGACAAAATGGGTGTTTGAAATTCATTTTTCAAGGAATTTATTTGATAATCAACTTTTTATTAAAACTATAGTCTGGCGTTACCAATTTTACAACATAAAGTCCTGAAGCTAAGTCTAAATGGTTCAAATCAAACTCTATGGTGTTATGGGTTGTAATACTATTTTTAGTATCCAAATTAATAACTCTACCTTGTAAATCGATAATTTGTACTTTCGAAATACTAGCTACCGAAGCGTTTAATGAAAAAATTATCTTTATTTTTTTTTTTGCTGGATTCGGACTGATAATTACCCCACCAAACTTTTTAATAACATCGTTTGTAGAAAGCATACTACTTGTGCTGCCCGTTTCTCCTACAACCACAAAAGACACGTCATTTGCTGTAATACCAGACAAACAATCATTAGAAGTACTGATTAATTCTGATTGTCCTGTTTGCTGTTCTGTGAACAATAAAACTTCGTAACCAGCATCTAATTTTAGGGAACGAATATCATTATCAATAACACCTCTTTTTTCCAGTTCTTCCAAATTATAAATTCCTGTTCTTAAACTTACGGCATACCCTTCGTAATCACATTGGGAATACAACGTTGCAACACCTGGACTCATGTTGTAAACATTTTTAAGAATTTCATCGGCATAAAGCCCTCCTAAAATACGTTGGCTGAAGGTATCAAAATGTGGATCGGTCAAATCACCATTTATAGGTGCCAAATCGTCTGATTTGATATAGCTTGCTTGATTGATATCGTTGGAAATACTACTGATAACCGTATTTATAGGCTCAGATTCCGGACGCCATTTATTGATTTCACCGGCAACAAAAAAGGCGTTTTCGCCTAAATCAGCTCTTAAATCCATTACCAATTGTTTCAATTTGGCCATGTAACCACTACTTGAGTTTTGGTTGGATTCACCTTGGTGCCATAAAATTCCTTTAAAAACACCTGCCTTTTTGGCTTCCAATAAACGGGCAACGGCTTCTTCATATAAATCCATATCATCTGCACCAGAGTAACCTTTTTCCCAAAGTTCAATTTTAGTGCCTCCCCTAGCATTTACAACCAAACCAATACCTCTATTGGTATATTCCGTCAATTTTCTTGCAAACACATAACCGGGATTTAATTTTTGATTAGAAATATCTTTTCCTACCGTTGAATATTTATTTAGAGGCGTTTCGGCATTTTCCCAACCATCTGCATCATTAAATAAATAAGCATTGGTCAATGGTGCTTCGTCCAAAGTACCAATTTCGCCACGTCCAGCCATATTGGATTGTCCAATCAATAAATACACATCAAATTCATCTTTTGAAAAGCCACCTGGTGTATTACTGGTATTCATGGTACTAAATCGATGTATCCCCCTATCGATAGCGCCTGTTGCAGGAATAGGATTTCCAAAATACCCTACGGAAGTATTTCCTGCAATCTCCAACCCTGAACCTATGGCTGGCGAACCTGCTTTAAGCTTGTAACCTTGCGGACCAGCATTAACAGCTACAAATAAAGGATCTGTTGTTATGCTATTGTTACCGCTTGGCACTGTTATATTAGTACCAGCTTTATAAAACAGGTTATTGGAAAACGTATTTCCGGTACTTGCGCTTACATCATACCCATGGTTGCTTCCTTCTAGGTAATAAATATTATTATAGTATTTTGTATTAGCTGGTTTTCCTGACCATTGTTTATGAAACATCACATCAACCCCTGTTTGTTCTGCCGATAAATAAATAACGTTGTTATGGAATGTTGTATTGGTTATTTTTCCGGACAACTTAAACGCAAATTTCTCCCCGTTTTCACGAGCTACCAAACCATCACGTTCAATAACGTTGTATCTAAAAATTGTATTATCGTTAAAAGATGTTGAAAACCCCCCACCTGTTGCCAACATACCATAAGCGTTGTCATGCACATAATTATATTGGAGGATGGTGTTTTTGGTTCTAAAGTCACTATCCAATCCGCCAGCATCTTCATCTCCAATGTTCCCTTTGGTAAAACGAGCTTCGTTATATTGAAAAACGCACCCATCGGTATTAAAATTAAAAGCCGCATTACCTGAGCCCTTTACAGCACATTGATGAAACAAGTTATACTCTATAATTGGATCTTTGGCATTTCTAAGAATTAGGGCATTGGCACCCGATCTTTCAAAAACATTATTTCTTACAATAAAATTCAAGGTTGGTGTCCAGTTTCCATTGTTGGTTAAGGTTCTATCATCCCAAGTACTTACATTGGACATCCCCGTTCTGTCCACATCGTATATATGACAGCCTTCTACCAAAAAATCATTGTAATAAGTTGGCACTATGCTGCCTGTGATTTCCATATAGATGCCACCGTTATTTTTATCTTCATTATCACCATTGATACCATGAATATCCAAATTAACCAAATGGATATGATTTACTTCTCCTAGATCTTGCGCATTGACCCTTACTCCTACTTTATTGGTGTTTGGCGTTAAATCATAACCAGCTGTTGGATTATCAAACCAATCCGTTATGTTTTTGGCTTCCCAAGCTTCCATGGAAATACCCCCTTCTTCAGCTGGATTATAATTGGTGATTTCTAAATTTCTTATTTCTACATATTCATTGCCATCTAAATGAATGGTTTCTGATGCTCCTGCACCATGAATGATTGGTTTAGCTCCTTTCCCATAACTTGCAACAACAATTGGGTTGCCAGCTTCACCCGAACCTTTTAATTTTAAAGTTCCTGTCCACGATTGTCCTGTTTTAAACAATATTCTTGCGCCTGCTCCAAAAGTAGATGCATTCAGTTTTGATAAAGTTTTCCATGCTGTTGCAGGGCTATTTCCATTATTAGCATCGTCGCCATTCAAGAAATCTAAATAGTGAATACCAGTAATGGCAGTACTTGGTGGTGACACATTGGTGGGTTCTTCCAACAACTCCAACATAGGATGGAAATTGGCAGCTTCTTTACTGTAAAAGGTCAATCCGTTATTATCACCAGCAAGATCTAAAACAGTCAATGATAAAACACCACCGTCTCCTGCTTCTGCCAATTTTGCTATGACATAAGCAGAAATATCCCATTCATAATACTTATTCAATTCACCAGGTAAAACTTCCGTAGTCCGGAGTGGATTTGTATCGATAAAAGCAGGATAGGAATTCCAAGTGACAGTTTCCTCATCCCATGTATTTTCAACAGGCAAAATGGATAAATCTAAATCGGGCGTGGAATTGTTAGAGCTTGTAAAATATAATCTTAATCTTGCAGTTCCTACGGTACTTACTTTATTGACATCAATTTGATTTAAGTCAAATTTCAAAAGTCCTTTTTTAACAAAAGAATTGTTGGAAGAGCCCGCTTTTACTTGAATACCTGTGTCTGTTCCGTAATTAGTATTCGCATTGCTGCCACCAACTACCATGGCATCTTCAATTGTGCCCAATGCTTGGTAATCTTCAATTTCATCGCTTATATACAATTGCGGTTTATTAGGATCTGTAGATTCCTTGGTGTAAAAACGCGCCAATTTATTATCTCCATTTTCATCGGACAAACCTAAAGAGATGCTGGTTTTCCCTAAGGTGACGGCATCTTGGACCAATCTGGTTATTTGCCATTCTACATAAGCATTTTCTTCTACTTTTTGGCTGCGAACCGATGGCGAAATCATAACCGGTTGATTGTCCCAAGTAAGCGTACTTTCGCTCCATGTTTCATCAATATTAAAAGCACTAATCATCATATCTGTGCTCTGTGTATCATAACAATACAATCTTAGTTTTGCAGTACCTACGTCGGCTAGACTAAGGCCCGAAATATCAAATTTGATAAATCCCATTCTTGTAAAAGCGGCAGAAGAACCTGTTTTAACCCACATTTGCTGTGATTGGGTATTCCCCAAAATTTCTGTGGACTTTCCTCCATCGGCATAAGTATCATCTGTTGGGCTTAATCTTTGAATGTTTTGAGCCGAAAATTCAACGCACATTGCCATTAACATTAAGAAGATGTAATTTTTCATCATGTCAGTTTTTAGTTAGTTTTTTTAGTTGATAATATTTTCTTGAAACATCATTAATTCTCAAAAGCACCAATGTTTGGTAGTTCATCTGATAATTTATTTCCGAATAAATCTTTTCTACCATTATTTTCAATTGAAATTCCTGCTTTCAAGGCAGGGGAATCATCCTTTAATCTATAACCAGCAAGACTTTTTGGGTTTTTCATATCAATATTTGTCCCTCCTTTTCCTGGATCAAGAAACATGGGATTAGAGACCACGGCATTATCTCCTTTTGACGAAACATTATAAAAAAGGTTATTCTCAAAAACGCAAGAATCTTCAGGCTCAAAACCCCACTCTGCTTTATCTTCAAAATAAAAAATATTGTTTTTGAATGCTGTTTCTATGGGATGTCTCACTTTACCCCCTTCAACAAATATTCTCGTTCCTTTCCCTTTACCAAAATAGTGGATGTTGTTATACACTTTTACATCTTTCAACCCAAACTCTGTTGGAAACCCGTACAAATAGGAACCCAATAATTCGTTTTGACTGATGTTATAACGAATGGTGATATCTGAATTTATCCCCCTACGCATAATGCCACAAAACCAGTTGTTATCGTGACTGTAGTTGTATTGAATAATTGTTCCTGTTGATTTGTAATCTGCATCAAAGCCTCCGCGTTCATTTTCATCCCCATCTCCCGTATTGCCATAAGCTTCGTTATATTGCACAATACAATTTACAGTATTAAAATTAACGATGCTATGACCTGTATCATAACGGCTACTAGCGGCTGCCACGTTGTATTCAATTAATGGGTCAATAGCATTTCTCAATATAATACTATTGCGTCCTGTTCGCTCGATATAATTTCCTCTAATCACAAATTCCGTCCATGGATAGTAGTTTTCTGTATCAATATTTCTCCAACTGGATTGATTCCCTATGCCTACACCTCCAACATCTTTTACCACATTATCCTCAATCAATAATTTATGAAATTTTGTTTTAATGCTATCTCCATACACCTGTATGTTTATACCTCCATGCCACTTTCCTCCTACATGGCCATTCACGTTATGGATATTGCAATTTTTAATCGTGATGTTGTTGATAATTCCAGCATCCTCTGCTACCACAAAAATCCCTTTTAATTTTCCTTGGTCATTTAATGTTCCATCGGTGTTGGTTACTTCTATATTATTGATACCCCAATATTGACCATTATACAAATAAAGAGGTGCTTCTACTTTACCCAGTCCATTTATAACTGATTTTTTTTGAGCAGCATCATAAAACACTTCTTTGGTTTTTGGGTCGTACGATGTCAATATATTAGGATTGCTTTCACTACCACTACCTTTTACGATAAACTGCCCTTCAAATGCGGTTCCTACAGCGAACAAAACTTTAGAACCCTCAGGAAATTCAGTTCCCGAATATTTATCAAATGCTTCTTGGGTGTCAATGTAAAAAATGCTTTCACTGGTTTCTTTCTTTGAATTACATGCTGCCAATGTGATGAAACCTATAAGCAATAGTTTAGATACGATGTGTGTCTTCATTTTTTAGTTTAATTTTTATTGAAATTTATTTTTGGCTCCAAACCTCAAGGTTTGGTTTAATATCTGATTCTTTTGATTTTATGATTACAGTCCGCCCTTTATCCTCATCATCACCCAATTGGCGGGTTTCTCGAACCAAAACAAAAGTGACAGCTTCCGAATTGTTTTTTGAAATAATATCCGTCACATCCAAGTAATGGCTCTTTTCTTCAGTAGAAAATGCAAGTTCACCTGCTACTTTTACAGGATTTCCAACGTTTTCCACCAAAGCTTCTTTAGCATTCAATTGTGGTGCATGTTTCCAAGTCAGCTTTTTTTCATTTATTTTTTCTGAAGGAATGGCATAGACATGTAACCTAAAAGGTCTATCTCCCATATCTACTTTTCCCGTAACATGCAACAACGCTTTTTTAATTTTGGTTTTATCCTTTGGCGTATTAAAACTTAAATAACCAACCTTGTTTTCATCAATATTTTCAGCATTTAAACTCACCAATAATTCTTTTTTGTTACCGTATTTTTTTGTGCTATTAGCACCAGCGGACACATAAGCATCTGAAACTACAGGGTGTATTTCTTTAGTTAAATTTCCTTTGGGAATGCTCAGCAATGTGACACTTTGCGGCGGCAAGGTCATTTTAATTTTTTTATCCTTAGGAAGTTGTTTTAATGTAGAAACTTCACCATAAGTTTTAGCATCCACGGTTTCACCAATGATAGGTGCCCCTGGGTTTAAATCCAAGTTTGAGACATCCACATCCAAATGATAAGCAAAATGACCACGCTGCACTAACCACATATAATAAGTATCTGTTTTTTCATCTAAAGACACATAAGTATCCAACCCATTATCAACATTTGAACGGTCCACTTGCAATAAGTCCCGTTCATCTTTAAAGCCTTTGGCAAAAAGTCTCACCACTTCCCCGGTGCGTTGTATGCCCGAAATATTATAATTTGGCACATCGCTTGGCAAAGCATTTTTATCGAATAATTTGATTTCGCGGACTTTTAATGCGCCTTCATCTTCTGAAACAAATCTGATTTTTGATGTTTTTATGGATTTTTTAAAAGGAAGATAAACCTGTGCATATTTATTATCTTTTTGTTCTGCCTCTGGAATGTTTTCCCAGTTTGAACCCGTCCAATATTGCAATCTAAAATTCCTTATGCGGTCTGGTGCTGTAAATACACCACTTTCGGAACCATTATAAACTAAAGCACTTCCTAATTCTTGAGTCTTTCCTAAATCTATTTCCAACCATTTTTCTTTGCTGTCTTCATTAGATATCCACGAAGAATCATCGGTTTTATCACCATCGGTAATTAAACCTGCTTTTGAACCATTGAAAGATGCACTCACTGTTGCGTTTTTTGCCTGATTTTGATGGGCGTCTTCTACAAAACGGGTTCCCTGCCATGTGTAATGATGACCTGACTTGATGCCTCTAGAATACGAATTACTGGTATTGGTCACTAATTTAAATGCCCACATCCCATAGGCTCCATTTTTCATATTATTCGCATAAATCCCAGCCCATTCTGTGAACAACGAAGGCGAATCCATGGTCTCTTCTTTATCTATTAAATATGCATTCATCCAACGTCCTATTTCGGTAAACACAATTGGAATGGCCTTTTTTTCAGGATGGTTTTCCACTAATATTTTACGGATATTATCCACTCTTGTAGAATACCCTGCTGCAGGGGAATTATAGGAGTGCGTTGAAAACACATCAATCAAATCGTGGTCTAACGTATTGCCATGATAATCTGTGCGTATATTTTTTGCAATAGTTGCCCACCAATCGGTATTTTGCCCCGCGGTAACTGGCCCTACAAATTTTGCTTTTAAATTTTTGCTGTATTTTTTATTGACATCTTCAATAGCTGCATGTACGGCATCGGAAACGATTTGCATACCCTCAATCCATTGATTCAATTCCATAGGACCTGAATGCCTATGGTTGGGTTCGTTTTGCATGGCGAACATAGCCGCATCAGCCGTTTTAGCAACATGGTAGGCCAGTGAATAATAACGCTGCCATTGTTTCCATTTGTTGCTCCAAGTGCCATCAAAATCACGTGAATTGATTTGTAAAATGGGTTCAATTCCCAATCGTTTGGATTCTCTAATTGCATAATCAAGTTCCATGATGTTGTTCGAAGAATAATCAATAGACGTATAAATAGGTTTTAATTCATTCCACTTTATGTATTTACTAGCCTCTGGATTTGACCTTAAATCTGCCTTACGTTTATCAAACTCCTCAACGGATTTAATACTTGAATCTACTTGTACTGCACTTTCAGGGGCATAATTATTGAGGTTAGGCCAAATTCGAATACTATTTACATTGGCATATTCCAACCAACCGGACACATTATAGCCTGGCAAAAAATAACCTTGGTTATACCCCACATACTTAAAGGTTTTCCCAACTACATTATTGGTTACTTTAAGGGAAGCATTTTGGTCTTCAGTAATTTCAACTTGCTTTACAATATTGGATTCAAAAGATGGTGGCTCAGGCATATCGATGGCTACCGTTCCAAAAACCTCTATTTCCATAACGCTTATTTTTTCACCATCATCAGCAACCATTCGGATTTTAAAGGTACTAATAGGGTTTTCAAACTTAAAATAAACCGTTGTTAGCCTGTTTTCCAAAACGGACGCTTTTGGAAAGTCAGTCCAATTGGCATCATCCCAATATTGTATCTTAAAATTTTTGACGGACCAAAAACCACTAGCTTGATTTTTTTCCATAGCTGTTCTTTCATCATCAGGGATACCACTATGAAATCTTATTTCAGAAATGTTGCAGTATTTTTCAAAATCAATTTCCACAATGTGAGGCGCTTTATTGGTGGCACTCATCCATTTAGACTCTCTGGTAATTTTGTCATCTACAATATTGCTTGCAGGATACTCATCATATTCTGAAGTAGCTTGAACTTTCATTCCTAACGCAAGATTTACATTGACATCTTGTGCAAATCCCTGATTTAGGCATGCAATAAAAAAAATGTATGTTAAAAAAATGTATGAAAACGATTTAAATTTCATTTGAAAAATATTTAGTATTTATTAATATATCTCTATTTGTTTTTAACCTATTCCTAAATTCAAAAAATTAATTCGCAATAGTATTTAAATTTTCATCTAGAGGAGTCATCGAAGGCATTAATAAATGTACCAATCCAAGAATAACAATGTAACAAGAACCTACAATTAAAAAAGCCCAAAAATAACCTTGATTTCCTGACTGATCTAGAACAGAACCTAAAGCTGCATCAGCAACAATACCTGCTACAGCACCTGACATACCACCTATACCAACTACCGAAGCTGTTGCTTTTTTGGGGAACACATCTGAAACCAAAGTAAAAATGTTTGCAGACCAAGCTTGATGTCCTGCAGCAGCTAATCCCATTAGAAAAACGGCTAACCATTTATTATCTGTTATAGCAACGTAACTCACAGGAAGTACAATTAAAGCACATATAAGTAAAGTAATTTTCCTAGCTTTATTCACGGACCAGCCTTTTCTAATAAATACTCCCGAAAGGTAACCACCAAAAATACTACCGACATCAGCCATAATATAAATTACAAAGAATGGAAGTGCTATATTATGAATATTAACGTTGAATGTGTCTGACAAAAACTTAGCACCCCAGAAAAGGAAAAACCACCATACAGCATCGGTAAGTTTCGCTAATGAAAAAGCCCAAGTCTGAGGTTTACCTAGCACATTTTTCCATGGTAATTTATCATCATTCTCAGCAGTAGAGTCACTTAAAATATAAGCCAATTCTTCTTTCGAAACTTTAGGATGTTTCTCAGGTTTCTTGTACATACGTAACCATAGAAACACCCATATTGCACTAAGCACCCCCGTTATTAAGAAAGGAATTTGCCAATTCGTACCGTCTTCATGAACAATCCAACCTATTACAAAAGGAGCTGATATAGCACCAATACTAGTCGCAGCATTAAATAACCCTGTTGCGAAAGCACGATCCTTTTTAGGAAACCATTCCGCCGTGGTTTTTATCGCTGCAGGAAAATTTCCTGACTCTCCAAATCCTAAACCGAAACGAGCTATCGCAAAACCAACAACACTAAACCCTGGACGAACTAGAGCATGAAGCATCCCAAATATACTCCAAATCGCTATTGACAATGTATATCCCTTTTTAGTACCCAATCTATCAATCAACCCTCCCATAGAAAGCATCCCTATTGCATAAGCAACTTTAAAGGATATCATAATGTTTGCATAATTACTATTAGTCCAACCAAACATTTTTTCAAGAGTTGGAGCCAAAATCCCAATAATACTCCTATCAAAATAATTAATTGTTGTAGCGAACATTAGAAGTCCTAAAATCCTATAACGGTAATTTCCAATTTTCTGATTTGAATTAGTCATAATTTTATATAGTCTGAGTTTAAATTAAAAATTGAAATATTTTTTTGCATTGTTGTAGCTTATATCTGAAGCCATATTCCCAACCCACTCTATATCATTTGGCAATTGCCCCTTTTCTATTTGTGAACCTAAAATATTACAAAGTATTCTTCTAAAATATTCATGCCTTGGAAAAGACATAAAACTTCTTGAGTCTGTTAACATACCAACAAATTTACTTACCAACCCCATATTAGAAAGGGTATTAATCTGCTTTTCCATCCCATCCTTTTGATCTAAAAACCACCATGCAGACCCCCATTGTACTTTACCTGCAATACTACTATCATTAAAATTCCCTGCCATAGTTGCAAAAACCTCATTGTCAGATGGATTTAAATTATATAAAACTGTTTTTGGCAAAATATTTTCATAATCCAATCTATTTAGGAAATATGAAAGCCCTTCAGCTTGTCTAAAATCACCAATGGAATCACAACCTACATCATTTCCAATTAAATCAACTAGACGTTTGTTATTGTCACGCTGAGCCCCTAAGTGTAATTGCATTGTCCAATTTTTCTCAGCATATTTTCTTCCTAAGGCAAAAAGTAATGCCATTTGAAATTTTTGAGAGTCCTCTAGATTAATTAATTTATTAGATAATCGCCTTTTAAAAATAAGCTCAATTTCAGATTCTGTAAATTCTAAATTATATAATTGCTCTAATCCATGATCTGATAATCGACCTCCCATATTATCAAAAAAGTCAATTCGATTTTCCAATGCATCAACAAGTGATTTGAAATCATTGATGACGATATTTGACACTTCCTCTAAAGTTTTAATTGAAATTAAATATTCATCATTAACAATATTCAAAAATTTATCAGGACGAAATGTAGGTAGAATCTTGCAAAAAGAATTACCAATTAATTGTTCATGAAATTCTAATGAATCTGTTGGTTCATCTGTAGTACAGATAACTTCAATATTCATTTTTTGAATTAATTTCTGTACAGAAAAGTCTTTACTACTTATTTTATCATTTATTTCATTGAATATTTTTTTACCATTATCAGAAGTTAACAACTCATCTATCCCAAAATATCGTTTCAACTCTAAATGTGTCCAATGATATAAAGGATTACACATAGTATAGGGCACTGTTTCCGCCCATTTCATAAATCGAAGCTCATCCGAGGCATTACCTGTAATATATTTTTCTGGAATAGCATTTGCACGCATAGCACGCCATTTATAATGATCCCCATATAGCCAACATTCTGAAATTGAACTATATATCTTATCAGAAGCAATATCTTTTGAATTTAAGTGATTGTGATAATCTATTATTGGGAGATGTGACACATAATCATGATAAAGTTTTTGAGCCGTTTTGGTTTCTAAAATAAAGTTATCGTTTATAAAAATTGGAGTTTGCATTATATTATTTTTTATTGTTAGAATTATCTTAAACTTAATACTCTTTAATAAAACTCACCGATTCTTCCCTTAACAAGAGAAAATTCAGACAAGGTTTAAAGGCTAATTTTCTTTAATATTAGACTACTCCTACCCCAATATTAACAAACCCTTTTTATTACTAAATCACATTTAATTTAATTTTACATTTCAAATATAACAAATATACCATTAAAACAATCGATTGTTTAGATTTTTGTTAAAACAAAAAAATATTTAGATTATCTTGCACCCAATTATGAAAGATGAAAAAATTACAATTAAAGACGTTGCAAATTACCTTAACGTCTCAACATCCACTGTATCACGGGCATTAACAGACCACCATAGTATTAGTAAAAAAACTAAACTAAAGGTTAAAAAAGCTGCCGAAAAGTTAAATTACACCCCAAATAATATTGCGGCAAGTTTGCGTAACGGTAAATTAAACTCAATTGGTGTGATTCTACCTAAAATAAACAGCACCTTTATGTCAAATTGCATCTTCGGTATTGAAAAAATAACTCAACCTGCTGGCTATAATCTTATTATTTGTCAATCAAATGAAAACTACGAAAACGAAGTGCGA
The DNA here is from genome assembly GCF_001685485.1 of Formosa haliotis. Lineage (NCBI taxonomy): Bacteria > Pseudomonadati > Bacteroidota > Flavobacteriia > Flavobacteriales > Flavobacteriaceae > Formosa > Formosa haliotis. The sequence continues at coordinate 2,655,102 of NZ_BDEL01000001.1, forward strand.
AACATTAAATCCTTATTAGATAGTCAAGTTTCAGGTATTATGATATCATTATCAAATGAAACAACTAACACCGATCACTTACAAACAGTTATAGACAAAGATATTCCCTTAGTCTTGTTTGACAGAACCTCTGATCTATTGGATGTCGATTCTGTAGTTAATGACGACTACAAATCAACTATAGCTGCGATATCACACCTATATAGTCAAGGATATAAAAAAATAGCAATATTAAGCGGGCCTACTCATATTTACGTTTATAAGAATAGAATGCAAGGCTATCTGGATGCACTTAAATTATGTAAATTAAAAAAAAATGAAGATTGGATATTTGATGGCGTCAAAAATAAATTAGAAGCACAAGCTATTACTCAAAACATTTTTAATGAAAGCAATACTCCAGATGCCATTTTTTGCACAGGAGACAACATTGCTTTAGGCGTATTACAAACATTAAATAAAATGAATATTGAAGTCCCTAAGACCGTAGGAGTAATGGGTTATTCTAACGATACTTTTTCAGAAATTACACAACCAACATTGAGTTCTGTCGAACAGCACCCTCAAGACATCGGCTCAAATGCAGCATCTATTTTATTAGAAAGCATAGAAAATAAGAAAAAAGCAGATAAGAAGTTGCATAAAAAAATATATGTCAAACCTAAACTTATAATAAGAGAATCCACAACTAGAACACAAACCTATTTGGAATAACACCTATTAAATTTGTATTTTGGTAAAACGAATAGCTTTTATTCCTCTTACTTAAAATAAATGTTAACTCCTTTTGAATAAAATAATCTCAACTAAAATTTATCGCAGCCGTGAATTAACAACAGTAAGAAATTTACAATTAACTCAAAAACAATTAATTCAAATATTTTTAAAAAATCAAACTCATATATTACACAAACGTTTGTTTTACTTTAACCAAAACCGCATAATACTCTTATTCTCTCGACCAATGAGAGATTCAATATTTATAGTATCTAATACCAATTCTACTAATTTGATAAGTCTGCTAGCAACTTAGTTAAGATTTATAATGAAAATAGTAGAAGAATATTTAATTCTGTATAACTATTAAGGATTGTTGTGATTAATTACACATCACCTTAGAGAAAAACAGCTATGAACGACCTAATAAATTTAGTGCTATTTTTCTATTATTTTTTGAATTCTTAAACTCATTTAAATACAATCAAAAGAGTAATATATTTCTTTTATACTTTGTTTTATTTCCTGATCTTATTTCTTTATAGTTATATGACAAATTTAAGTTTATCACATAAATTCGTACTGACTAAAATAGACATTCCATTAGCATCATTGCTTAACTTATAAAAAACCTCAAGCTTGCCGTTATAACAAACTTGAGATAAACAACAAACAAACTAACTAATATTTCCTCAACATACTAATCATTCTCTTTAAGGATACCGTACTTTATGCCTGCCTCAAGTCCTGCCATTTCTGCCAAACCTTTTAATCGGCCAAGGAGCGGGTAACCAGGGTTTGATTGCCTATTAAAGTCATCTAATATTTTATGTCCATGATCTGGCCGCAATGGTAAATTGAAATCCAATCTTCCTTCATCTTTTCTGCGTATTTGTTCTTTCACAATCTCGGTCATCAAACCTGTCATATCCACATATTCATCTAAATGATCGGTTTCAAAAAAATCTCCATTTTCCATCACTTTAGTACTTCTAAGATGAATAAAATGAACCCTATTGGCATAATTTCTAAATATATTGGCTAAATCATTTGTTGTTTTTGCTCCCAAAGATCCTGAACAAAAGGTAATGCCGTTATTTAAAGATGGGCAAGTTTGACTCAGCCATTCAAAATCTTCACCGCTACTAACTATTCTGGGCAATCCAAGTAAAGGAAAAGGGGGATCGTCTGGATGCACTGCTAAATTCACACCTGCTTGTTCTGCCACAGGAATCACTTCATTTAAAAAATATGAAAAGTTTTCCCTTAGTTTATTTTTATCGACGTGATCATATTCAGCCAATAATTTGTTGAATATATTCAAATAGTTTTTTTCTCCTTCGTTAACCGTTCCATCAATAAACGATTGCGTTTTTACAATAATGTTGTATCCTAACGCCTCTTTTTCTTCATCAGACAAGCCTTCAAAAATTTCTTTGGCTTCCTTTATTTGAGTTTCAGTATAGCTCTGCGCTGCATTTGGTCTTTTTAAAATAAACAAATCAAAAGCCGCGAATTTGTTAGCACTGAAATACATGGCTTCGCCTCCGTTTTCCAGTGTAAAATGAAGGTCTGTTCTCGCCCAATCCAGCACGGGCATAAAATTATAACAGATGGTTTTTATACCACATTTACCCAAATTCTTTACACTTTCTTTGTAATTAGCAATATGTAAATCCCTTAAAGGCGTTGCTTTTTTTATCTCTTCAGTTACTGGTAAGCTTTCAACAACTTCCCAAGTAAGACCATGAGATTCAATGTTGTGTTTGGTTTTTAGAATTTCTTTCACAGACCACACCTCACCATTAGGAATATGATGCAACGCTGTAACGATGCCTGTTGCTCCTGTTTGACGGATATCGGACAAGCTAATGGCATCTTTGTCACCAAACCATCTGAGTGTTTTTATAAGCTTCATCTTTTATTTTTTAAACACCTGAAAACGAACTAAACCCACCATCTACAGGAATGATAGTCCCTGTTATAAAACTTGCAGCATCTGAACATAAAAACTGAACAATTCCGTTAAGCTCTGTAATATCTCCAAATCTCCCCATGGTAGTTCTAGCAATTACTTTTTTACTTCTTTCAGTATAAGAACCATCATCATTAATCAATACTTTACGGTTTTGATCACCAATAAAAAAACCTGGAGCGATAGCATTAACTCGAACTTTTTCTCCAAACTTTGTTCCCAATTCCATAGACATCCATTTGGTAAAAATATCAATACCACTTTTTGCTACAGAATAACCTGGCACTCGTGAAATAGCTGAGAGTGTTGCCATAGAAGATACATTTACAATACTACCACTCCCTTGTTTTGCCATAGCTTCACCAAAAACCAAACACGGATATACCGTACCATTCATATTTAATTGGGTTACTTTTTCAAAATCTTCAATTTTCATATCAAAAACCGTTTGTTCTTCTGTTAGCGTAGCTCCCGGTAAATTACCGCCTGCCGCATTGATCAAAATATTAATGCTTCCCCATTTGTCCAGAATTTTATCCCTAGTAAGCTTCATTTCTTCTACATCTAAAACATTAGATACAAAACCAATAGCTTCACCTCCCATTTTTTTAAGTTCTTCAACTCTATTCATGACATTCTCTTTACGAATATCTAAAACAACTACTTTTGAACCTGCTTCAATTAAACTTTTGGCAATACTTCCTCCGAGTACACCCCCTCCTCCTGTAACTACAGATACTTTTTCTGAAATGTCAAATACAGATTTTTTCATATACTTTAATTTATTAGATGCGTTTCCGCTTTTATATTCTTTTATTTATTAATCACAATAAGAGCTACTGAACTTCGCTCCAATTTCAAAGGAATTTGCATAAAAGAAGCTTTTTTCTTACTCAGTTCAAAGCTAGTTTCTAAACTAGTTTGACTTTTATTGATATAATAATTATTATTTTTAGAATCTATCATATATACTTTTGCATTTAAGTTTTCTCCAAATTGAGACACAGGGATATTTTTGATAGTAACAGTCACATCTTGATCTGCTTTCTGATAACGCCAATTATAATTCCAAACCAAAACAGTCATACCTTTATCCATTTTCTTTGCTGCTAAAACATGAACACCTAAGCCTTTATCATTGATTAAATCAGACTCCGCCTTAATTCTAGTGCCATAATCAGCAAACATTTTAGAAAGTACCAACATATTGCCATAAGGAGATGCCGTGGCATTTTCTAAATCTAATAGTTGAGACTTTTGCACCAAACTAGAATGGCTTATAACCCAATTGAACATAGCGTCAATACCACCTTCATAAAAATAATACGCCTTGGTTAATTGCGATGCCGGCCATAAGGTAACGGTTTCTGCCAAAGTCAATCCACTAGGCAAAGAAGACCCGCCAACAGCTCCAAACTCACTAATAAAAACAGGGATTTTAGGCAAACCTTTAGACTGCATTAAATTATCAATACGTTCTTTAGCCGTTAATACTTCTTTAGGGCGATCTGCCTCTGCATAATTATTAAAAGAGAAAAAATCTAGTCTTTTGGTAATATCGCTATCTGCTACGTAAGCATCCAAGAAAGTCTCTGCATAGTCTAACATATTTGGAACATTACTTGTAAAAGCACCGTTACTGATCAAAATAGGGCTATAGTTTTTCCCTGCATCTTCAGCCTCTTTTTTCAAAATAGCATTTGCAGAATTAAGCCCCTTATAATAATATTTATAAACGGGATAATACGTTACCATGGTTTCTTTATTCAAATCTGGCTCATTGCTTACTTGGATGTATTTAATTTTTGGAAACTTTCTTTTATAATGAAGCACTGTTTCTTTCACTAAATTAACATAATCATCACCCTCTGGCATGTTATATGAAGAAGAACTGGTATGACCACTTAATGCCACCAAAAGTGAATCGGAAGTTTTTGAATAAAATGCCAACGCTTCTTCAACTGGCACATTACTACCACTATATTTATAATTATAATTTATATTTCCGTTATTATAAACAAAACGCAATTGAACCCAAACCCTAGTGGTTTTTGTATCAAATTGCTTAAGCCATGTCTCTGATGCTACAGCAGGAATAGCACTCGTTGTTGAACTACCGTTGTATGCAGATAAATTCATTATCTCACCCAAGTTTGTATCAAAATCAACTTGTATTTCACTTGAAGGAACTTCGCCATCGGGAGTTTCCGTATCGGGTATTTCTTCTTCTGTCACTTCCGTTTCAGATTCGATGACAGAATCTGAATCACTACAGCTATACGCTAAAAATAATGTGATTACGAACAGGTATTTGATATATTTAGTCATTTGGTATTAAATATGAATTATGGGTGTATTATCGTTAAAATACTTTTATTTTCTAAATGATTAAGCACTGTATGCAGCTCATTTTAAAAATCCGGATGTACTTTTTCCTTTTTTACTTTATAAAAGCCCTTCTACAAATGGGCCTTACTCATTTACTTAATTACTCTATCACTAATTTAGACACTGCCGAACCATTAGATTGAGATGTTAATTTCACCATGTAAATACCACTTCCCATCTTAAAATCTTGCACATTAAGTTCCTTATTCCAAACCCCTGGCTGTACAATTTCTTTAAAACTTGAAACTCTAACTCCCAAAATATTAAATATAGACACATCCAACATATCTGCTGACTTAAATGTTCTGTTTAAAATAAATGATGATTTTGTTGGGTTAGGATATATAACCAATGGCAATTCAGTCTTTTTAATATCATCCACTCCCAATATATAATTAATTGTAATGGTAGCCGCCACCGCACCACCAGCCTCCTTGGTTGCCAATCGCACTAACTTTTCATTACCGCCCTCATCTATATTTTTTGCTTTAATGGCAAAGGAAATATCGGTACCACTAGCTGCTAAAACCTGATTAAAATAAGCCGTAACATCAACCATATATGAATTGGAATAATCATTCGGAGAAGTAACTGGAACAGAATTTATTGTCAATTCTGAAATAAAAGCACCGGTATCTGGTTTTGTATCATAAGTAACTACGCTTTCACTCCAAGCATTTGTTAACTTATGTATTTGCAGAATTTCTGTAGTTCCTGTGCTTGAAGGCAAATAGGTATGAAACTTTAAGGTCGCGCTTGTAACCGAACTTGGCAAACCTGAAATTACAGGAAATTTATAATAGGTTATCCTCGGAGCACTGGTTGCAGTATCTCTCACCCTAGCCTCAACATCAGCACCGTAATTGGTGCCAACAGAAGAGCCTTGGACATAGGTGTCCTCAGAAATATTGATAGTGGCCATGGTTTGAGCCATAACACGCTGATGTAACCCCACTAAAACAAGTAATGCTAAAGCCGTTTTCAATTTTAAAATGTATTTTTTTTTCATAATAAAGTGTTATAAAAGTTAATAGTTGGATTAAAAAGTAGTGATACCAATAAGTTTATAGCTCTAGCTATATTTTAATTTAATTTTATAAGCTCTAGTCCGCTTAAAGTGGTTTTTCCTGAAAGCGATACAAACTCAATTAGTATTTCATTATCGTTTACATCAATATCAAATGTTTTGTCTATTCCATAACAAAAACCCGCCTCTTCTACCAAATCTAGAGCCGCTATTATTTTCTTACCGTTTACAATTACATCAAAAACTCTATCACCGGCTTTTAGTTCTTCAGATTCCATAAAATGTAAGGTCAACCTATACGCACCATTTTTTGTTTTTATTTTATAGGATTTCAAACCTTCAAGCAATGAATAGAACAACGGATCATGTCTACCGCTTCGTAGGATATTTTTTCTATTAAGCAAAGTTTCTTTGCCTCCAATATACCCATACAATCCATTAAAGGGACTGTCTTCTAACCAAGCAATATTGGAAACATCATCATAATATTGCGCATTTGAACCTACATTGATAAACATATCTGGTTTTTGTTGATCTCCCTGCTTTTGCATTTCAATAGATACTGTATCTTCAATAATTTCCCCTTTTGCAGAACCGACTGCTTTTAAATAGTTTTGATCTTTATGTAAAACCACATTAAATTCCACTTTATGCAGGCTGCCTACATTTTTGCTACCTATCTTCTTTCCATTAGCATAAAGCGTAACTTTAGGCAAATTGGAGTAAATTGTAATTGTATATTCTTTAAAATCTGATGTTATGGCACGTACTGCCCAGTTCTTCTCTGCTATGTGTAGCATTGGCTTTGCTGACCAATTAGCTTGAAATAGATAATAAACGTCTTTTGGTTTACGGTCCCATGTTGCCATCCCTTTTTGATTTAGATGCGGCATTGAACCCCCAACATGGGGTTGTGAAAAATCAAATTGGTTCCAAATTGCTGATCCTGATATATAATCTCTATCTTCAATCTGTTCCAAATAAGATTCACAAAACATACGTTGGTATTGCCCAGTAAAATCAAATCGTTCCGGACGATCTGAATTTAAACGACTATCAGATCCGGCTCCGTACTCACTTATAAAAATAACTTGATCCGGTTTGCCCTCATGTTTCCTATCCATCGCGTTTCCAAAATCTGCAAACTTGCCGCCATACCAACCACTGTAAACATTATAGGAAGCAACTTGTGGAACATCCTCGATACCTACTTCATCATAATCGCTACCCATATGCATGGCAAGCGTCGTATATCTTGCCGGATCTTCTTCACGAATAGTAGCATCTAACATTTTGGCATATTCAGCAACCTTGTTGGTATAGATTGGATCATCTTGTTTAGAAATCCGAGCTTCATTATTACCCCAAAGAAATATTTCGTTCATGGAACCCCAAACCACTACCGATGGATGGTTATAATGCTGACGAATCATTTCTTTTAACATATGCTTCGAATTCTCCAAAAATTCAGGATGAATGGTCATGTAATTAACTAAAGGGACTTCTTCCCAAGCTAAAAGACCTAATTCATCTGCCGCTTTTAAGATTTCAGGGTCTTGTGGATAATGAGCAATTCTAATAAAGTTACAGCCCATATCTTTAATTAATTGCATATCTCTTCGATGCTCTGCATTTGAAAGCGCAGATCCTTTCCCTCTTTTGTCTTGATGCCTATTAGTTCCACGTAATTTCATGTGCTTCCCATTAAGAAAAAAACCTTTGTTTGGCTCAAAAGAAAACCACCTTAATCCTAAAGGATTTTCTATTTCATCTACTATTATTCCTTGTTCAGAAACGACGGATTTAACCGAATATAAATACGGTGAATCTGGACTCCATAAATTTGGATTATCAACTAAAATCTCATGCTTATAAGTAGATTTTTGTCCCGGCTCTAACTCAACCGTAGTCGAAACTTTTTTGACTTCTTTGTTGGCTGCATCATAGATAATAGATTTAACTTCTATATTTTGTGAGGTTATTTCTTCATTTACAACAGTACCATTAACAATAACTTTAGCGTACGCCGTTCCTACTTCTGGAGTTGTAATAAAAACACCTTTAGACCCATAGTTATCCATATCGAAATGCACTTCTCCCGTCTCAATTAGCCACACATCTCTATAAATCCCTCCGTAAAGCGCAAACCCTACGGATAATGGAGCTATATAAGAATCGTGCGCATTATTTACCATAATGGCTACCAATTGCTCTTCACTGGAGTTCAAGGCTTTAGTTATATCGAATGTAAAAGCTGTATAGCCACCTTTATGCTTTCCTACATGAATCCCATTTACAAAAACATCAGCGACTTGATTTACACCTTCAAAGTGAAGATATATTTTTTTAGAATCCCTGTTTTTTATACTGACATTAATTATTTTCCTATACCAAGAGACACCTCTTCTATAACTTTTTTTGGCATCGAAAGGGTCTTCGGCGTTCCACGTATGTGGCACATTTACTTTCTCCCAACTTTCGTCCTCCACTAATAATTCATTTTGTCCAAACGCAATCCCTTCATTCAAAAAAGACCACCCTTCGTTGATAGTTTGACTAGTTCTTACCACCTGCCCTTGAACTTTAATAGTGATTAAACAAATCAGAAGACTACTTAATAATATCTTGGATAATGTATTCATTAAAACTCTAAATTATATCAATTAATATGTGGCAAATTCATGCCTCCTAAAATAAAGAATGCTTCATTTTAATATCCCCTAGTTGATTTGTTTTAACCAAGGGAAATTTTATTTTTAGTAAAATTAGTTACCAACCTGGATTCTGCTCAGTGGGTCCTTCATTGGAATCAATAAAGTTTTGCGGTAATGGATAAAGAATATTTTTATCTTCAATTTCTGAGAACTTATTATACTTCTTCGTTCTACTTACCAATAAGCCAAATCTATTTAATGTATATCTTCTATGTTCTTCCGAAAATAATTCTCTAGCCCTTTCATCTAAAATATATTCTATAGTAACATCCGTCCCTGCAATTGGTGTTGCATGTGAACGTACTCTAACCGCATTAATATGTTGTGCTGCTTCATCTAATTTACCCAAATTAAACTCAGCTTCTGCTAGTAAAAGATAAGTTTCTGCTAATCTTAAATATGGCATATTATTATATTGACCAGAATTATCAACTCTCTCCAGATCAGGATAAGAATCCCATTTTTTTGTTCCAGGCCAGTATCGATCGTTACCTTCCCATTTTTCGTAAGTTGGAACTTTTGTATAAACCGTGTCTCCTCCTTCTTCTTTCAAATAATATTTACTGTACGCATACTCACTATATCGATCATCTTGATCTTCATACAGGTTTTCTACATATAATGTATGCATAGCTCTACCTAACCCTCGACCTCCATATTGACTAAAAGCCCATTTATCGTCTGTAGTAAGGTTATAAAACCTATTTACCCATGTTCTACGCATTGCAATTTCTGCTGTTCCGGTTAAATCGGCTGCATTTAAGAATGTCCATAGTGTTTCTGTATTCCCTTCTGAAGGTAAAGCATTTTTTTCACCAAATTGGTCCATAAAAGGAACACCTGGCTCCTTAATATTTTCACCATATCTTTCTGTAATTAATCTAAAATTAGGATTATTAATTACTGCTTCTGCTTTTTGTTCGGCCTTAATATTGTTATCTAGACCTCCCATTGTTAAGTACAATTCTGCTAAATAATGCTGAGCAACTGCACTACTCAGTATCAACGGATTACTATAATCATCTGGCAAATATTCTTCTGCGAAAAGCAAATCCGCTTCCATTGTAATTCTAATTTCATCAACAGGTGTTCTTTCCCAATATGTCCTGAATGTATCACCATCTATTTCTTCTAAACTTAATGGAACGTCTCCCCAAGTATTTGTAAGATGTCTATAAGCCCAAGCTCTTAACAATCGTGCTTGTGCTATAATTAAGTTTTTGTTTTCTAAATCCTCAATTTCATCACTTCCTTGCCAATCTATATCTCCTGAATTTGCTCTAGAAATCAAAGTATTGGCCCCGTTAACAACATCATACAACCAATTAAAAATAGAATTCATTGTAACATCCGCTGCATTTAAATTTGCACCATAAATATCAATTGCTCTTAAACTAGAATACGAATAATTCCCCCAGGCTACATCCGTCCCTGTTTTCCACATTAAGGAAGCCTCATGAGAATCTGATCCTCTTTGTGTTCGTTCTTGCCTTACCAAGTTATAAACAGCATTTAGACCTTGTTGCATACCATCTCTATTTACAAACAAAGTGTTTCCAAATAAAGTATCTTTAGGATCTTCCTCTAAAAAATTATCACTACAACCCGCAAACAATGTTACAAGTCCTAAAAAAAGTACAATTATTATTTTTATATTTTTCATAATTCAAATTTTATTTTATTAAAGACCTAATCTTATTCCAAAAAGGTATGTTCTAGCAAAAGGTCTATCTGTTTGACTATCTGACTCCGGATCAAGACCATTCCATTTAGTAACAGTAAAAAGGTTTTTTCCGTTTAAGAAAAATTCAAGATTATTTATTCCCATTTTACCTATAACATCTTGTGGTAATTTATATCCAAATGTTATATCTCTTAACCTTAAGAAACTAGCATCTTCATACCAACCTCCAGAAAGCGGGTTGGTAGAACGATCTGCATTTTCAGGAAAATCATTAGTTGGATTTGTAGGTGACCAATAATTAACATCATATACTTTTCTTCTAAGGTTAAAATCGTTTGTCGTTATTAAACTATTACGCTTTGTAACCCCCTTTACCCAATAAATAAAGAAGTCTAATGAAAAGTTTTTATAAGATAAATTGTTAGTAAGACCAATATTGAAATCTGGCTGAAGACTTCCAATAATAGTTCTATCTAACTCATTAATCTTTCCATCTCCATTTATATCTTTGTATTTCACATCTCCCGCTTGACCAGCTGCCCAATCACCTAAATCAACATCATCTACTTCATCCAATTGCCACACACCATCAACAACATATCCGTAATTAACATCGATTGGCTGACCGATAAACCATTTACTACCTATATCATCAATATAATCACCTTCATCGTTTTGCAGTCCAACATTTACAATTTCATTTAAATTTCTAGTAAATGCCATACGTGTCGTCCAATTAAAATTTTCGTTAGTAATGTTATTCGTTATCAAAGAAATCTCAAGTCCACTACCTTTTGTTTCTCCTATATTTTGAATAATTGATGTAGAACCATTAATTCCAGGGATACTTTTTGATAATAACAAATCTGTTGTTCTTGAGGCATAAGCATCTACAGAACCACTAATTCTTGAATTGAAAAGTCCAAAATCTAAACCGATATTTAATGAAGTTGTTGTTTCCCAACCTAAATCATTATTACCTAACCCCCCTGGACGGTATCCAATTAAATTGTTTCCATTGCCATCAATATAATCAGCTTTTATTAAACCCGCTAAAGTTCTATATGGACTAATTGCTTGATTTCCATTTTCTCCATAAGAAAGTCTTAGTTTAAGTTGATTTAAAACTATACTATTTCTCAAAAATGATTCTTTTGAAATATTCCAACCTAATGCTACGGATGGAAAAACACCATACTTATCATCTTCACCAAAAGCAGAATAACCGTCTCTTCTTATTGTTGCTGTAAATAAATACTTACTATCATAATTATAATTTAAACGCAACATTTGCGAAACGTTATTACGTTTACCATAACCTGCACTTGACACCAAGATTTCGGCATCATTAAACTGGTAATATGTTCTAATATCATTTGGAAATCCAGTACCTCTCACATATATGCTTTCATCCGTTCTTTCTTGAGCACTATATAATGCCGTTAGAAAAATACCATGCTTATCAAATGTCCTTTTGTAACTTAACACATTTTCAACCAACCAATCTTTCGTTTCTCCAACATCTTCACTTGCATAGCCATCAACCTCATAACCCGATTGCGTATTTATTCCTCTATATGTTTGTTCTTTTGTATTTCTTAAAGTATAACCTGTATTTAATTTATATGATAATCCTTCAATAAAAGGAAAATCAACTAACACAAAATTATTTGTTACTATTGAATTAGACTTATCAGCATTTTGATACAATGTATTCTCCATAGGATTCGAAAATCCAGTATCTTCTGGCCAAGGTAATTTAGAATAATTACCTTCTTCATCAAATGCTTTTGTTAATGGATTCATTTGAAACGCTTCAGAAAAACTTGCTGAAATACCACTTTTATCAGAGAATCCAACTAAAGTATTGGTCCCCACTTGCAGCCAGTCATTAACTTCTACTTGTAAATTTGCTCTAAAATTAACCCTAGAAAAATCATCATTTACAGCTACACCTTTCACGTCTTGAAAATTACCCGAAATAAAATAACTCATTTTCCCCGTTCCTCCAGATATAGACAAATTATGTTCTGCCCTAGAGCCGCTTCTTAGTGCCAAATCAATATAATCAACAGCCTCTCCACTAGCATAAACCTCTCTTTCCGTTTCTGTTAAATAATCTTCTCCAAAACGTTCAACTTTTCTTCTGTAAAATGTTTCCGCATCCATCATATTAGGTAAATCATAATGAATATCTGTACCATAATAAGTTGAATAATTCAATTGAGCTTTACCATCCTTATCCCCTTTTTTAGTGGTCAAAAGAATAACACCATTTGCACCCCTAGCACCATAAATAGCCGCAGAAGAAGCATCCTTTAAAACCTCAATGTTCGAAATATCATTTATATTAACTTCTGACAAGGTTCCATTAAATATCACCCCATCTAAAACTATTAATGGATCTGAACCTCCAGATATAGATCGTTTCCCTCTTATAGTAACATTATTACTAGCACCAGAAGCTGTATTTGAATTAATCGACACATTTACACCCGGCATAGCCCCTTGTATAGCCTGCTGAATATTAACCTGCGGACGCTCCTCTAATGTCTTAGCACTCAATGATGCAGTTGCTCCAGTTACATCCGATTTTTTCTGTGTTCCATAACCAACAACAACAACCTCGTCCAGGGTATTTGAATCAACCTCCAAAAGAACATCTACTTTAACTTGATTACCCACTGTAACTTTTTTAGGAATATATCCCACATAACTAAAGTTCAGCTCCGATTTATTCGAATCCACTGAAATCTCATAATTACCATCAAAATCCGCTACTGCTCCTCTATTTTCACCCACAACAACAACTGTAGCACCAGCTAGAGGAATACCATCGGTATCACTAACAATACCTGAAATAGTTTTTTGCGCCATTAATATCTGCCCGGTTAAGACAAAAAAGACGATCAATACATTTAGTTTTTTCATTTTTATAGTTTTAAACAATCGTTTGCGTTAACAAACATATAAAAAAATATTATATAAACAAATAAACGATACTAACAAAATAATATCAAAGACCTTATTAAAATCAATCGATTGTTTTATTTGAAATAAAACTTATTAAAAAATAACATAAAAAAGTAATCAAAATTCAACCAATGAATAAAAGATACCTATCTCTCATTACAACCAAAAAATTGAGTGATTTTTAAATAAGTTTAATATTTTAACTCAAACCAATGGCTAAAAGGAATATATATTGCTTTTTTTACTTAAACAAGCTTTAATAATCCTTCATATGTAAACCATCAACTTACAACATTAATTCATCAAAACTCAGAATTATTGCTAACTAAAAGCTTAAAGCGAATCTGAAACCAAATCTATAGTAAACCCCTATTAAACGACAGTCTATTAAGTACATTTACACTAAGTAAGTATTAATTTAATCCAAAAGTAGATTCCAATATTCCATGCTTTATATAAAGAAAATTATTATGGTGTAGTTGGTTATTTCAGTGTGACCATGCAACGCACTTCGGTCAAACAGTGCCATTTTAAGAGATCATTCAATAATATTTAAATTCAATAGGAATAGTCTTTTAGTTTTCATTTTCTCAAGGATTCTCGGGTAAGGTTTATTCTTTGCAATGAGTTCACGTTGCGATCTATTAAAGCATCGGCAATGGTACTTTCTCCAATACTATAATACCAAGTAAATAAGGTTTTTGTTAATTTTTGAAAGAGCCGATAGCAATGTCTATTTTCACCAAAAAGATCTTTAAAATCCATTTTCCCCCAAATCACCATAACTTAACGGCGCGTGGACTCTGTGCTGTTTTTATAGTGTTCAGATAGATAAACGTAAAATAAAAACAGCATAGGGCGCAACTAAGAATTTGATTTGAAACGTTTATAAGTGTAATTAATCTACCACAGCTAATCTTCTTATTCTGGTTAATTAAAGCTCCTTATTATTTTCCTTTGCTTTTTTAGCATCTCTATATTTTCGTTCTATAATTCTAGGTTTTTTCTTTGGAATTGCTTGTTCAAAAAGTGCTTCTAACATTGCTGCAGTTGGTTTTGTTTGATGTTTTTCTATATCCTTTATGATGGCAATAACACTATTAAAACGTTTCTTCATTACAGCTTCTAATGTTTGTATTCTAGGTCCTAAGTTTGCTTCTGGCGAAATGTTATTGTTTTCAAAAAACTCAAGCATACTTAGAAGTGTTTTAGATTGAGATTTTCCCTGGTGTTTACTAAATTTCACAAATTGTTTTGCTACAGATACTTTAATGCTCAGGCTTGCAAATTTTTCGTCTTTTAAATCTTTATCCATCTTTTTCCGTGAATTAATTAGCGTTCTTATTGGCCTGAGCTCATGTTTTCGTGAAAAACAAATCCGTTCTTGTTTAAATGTTTACTTTCGAAAGATATAAAGAACTGATTATTAGTATTTTGTGTTAAGTTGGGATTATATAACTCCGCGCCAGCGGGTTACCCTCTTGCTTCTCTATTTAGTTTTACAAAATATTAATATCTTTCACCTTGAATTAAATTAAGATTTCATTTTTAATCGGTCTATAGAAGCTTTTCTATTAAGAATAATTCAAATCCATTTTTACATTATATTTAATTAATTTCTAGTTTTATTTCATATTTAACAGCTAAAAAACTGAAAAGTTTTCTGTGTCGAAAAAACTAAAACTGGAAGAGAATCAAGCGAACTTAATGTGAATGCTGTAGGTTGAAATGGAGTTTGATCGCTTCCCGAGTTTTCTCGGGAATAAGCGGCCAAGTGAAATGGAAATCGGAAGCCTTGACATTGTGTTCAAGATTTTTAAAATGAAGCGCTTTTTCCGAAATGAAGCTTTTCACGAAATGCAGTGAGAATGTGCTGAAGGGTTATAAACCTGCCTTATTCAGTCTGCAAGAAATCACTTTTCTATCTCAATCTTATTTCCGTCCTCATCACATAACTCAAAGACATTTATTAGGGTTATTAAACTTTCATTCTTCGTACAAAGTTTATTTACTAACTCAGCTTGTGTAGAAAATATTCTAATTGGTTTAGAATCCAGTGATGTTATAAAATAATCGGCTATATCTAGGCCTTTTAATCTTTGATTGGCTGTTGCGTTGGCTTCCAGTAAATCTGATGTTTGAACATCGAAACCTAATAATCTTAACTCCTTTGCTTTATTTGTCCATTGGGTAAAAGGCGAACCATTTGGTCCTTCTCGGCCTAAATCGGGATATAAAATAATAGGCCGTTCTTTAAGTGGTTTAAGCTTTATAGCATTCAATCCCTTTAAGCTGCCAGTTGCCATCCAAAGGTATTTATCAAAAATTAAACTCATTATACAAGCTGTTTTTTCAGATTCTACAATAGCTATTATTTTATTTGAATTATTCAGCAAATGCAATCCAAATAAGCACTGATTTAAATTAAAGTGTTTTATAGTCTTTTGTTTTAATTCAATGGCATGCACCCAATTGATATACTTAGTTCTATGACCTTGTTTATCATAATTTATAATCTTACCGGCATGAATTTTCTGGAGATTATCTATCTGCCAAAATACGGTTCCAAAGTAGTTGTTTTGCGCCGTTCCAATGCAATATGTTTTGAGCATGTTAAATACCTTATGTTGTTCAAAATTTGAATATAAAAATTGAACAAAATTATTCTTATCAAAGTGATTTTGAGATTTTAAAATTGCTTCCTGATTATGAAAACTAGGTATAATATTGAACTTAATTTCAGGTTTTATAGTTGGTGTTTTTACATAAGAAACCGCGTCAATTTTCTTATCTGAAAAATATTGTTTTGGCGGATAATGGTATGCGCAATTTTGTTCACGATCACATCTTCCAACCTCTGAAGACAAATAATCTCCTGTGTCGTTATCTATATATTTCACAAATCTTTTCTTTCCACAATTGGGGCAAATGTGCTTAATCGACTTTTTATGTAAGGTATATTTGTACATCTCAACATTGCATTAACTTCATTTACTTCACAAACCATGTATAGCGTGGGGTTCCAAAACGTTTTCGTTTCATTAACGGTTCATTTTCACTTCATCTATAATAAATAACTAAGAGTCTGATTTACATTAACTTCATTAAAACTGCATATGGGGAAAGTTCTAAAGCCTTGAATAATAAGTCGTTGATTCTATTAATGAAGTAAATGAAGTTATTGTAGTTTATATAACTTTTTCATAATGGCCTCTAGTGTATTTCTTAAATAATTTCTGGTCTTTTAGATAGGTTTGAAACTGCCTTGAACTAACTCTTGGTTTACCGTTTATCTCTTTGCAGGCAATTTGTATGCCTTGAAGCGTAGTGAACTTTTCTGGAAGTTCTTCTAATATATCTTTTTGGAGCTGCGTTAAAGATTCGTAATAATTCTTTCTAGATGTTTCTTGCCTGACTTGGATAGCATTATGGTAGAAATAATCAAATAATTTTATGCTGTCTTGAACCGCTTTAAGTTCTACTTGTGTATTAGTACAACCTTCAATAACATGATGAATCAATTGTAAAATAAGAGCAAACCGAATAACGTATTGTTGTAATTTAATGTCTATGCTACGTTCGTAATCGAATAAATAATTTTCTGGTCTGTTGTTCTGCCAATTAAACAAATACGTTTTGGCCTTTGTTTCTATAGGAATGACTTCAGATTTAAATTCATCAATACACTTAAAGTCCAATAAACTTGAAATTATAGTGTGGTAATTATCAATATAAACGGCATCTACTTTATTTATATTCCATTTCAGGGTTATTTGCTTACTAGGATAAACAAACAAAAATCGATCTAAAAAACCATTGGTATGTCTCCCTCCTTTGGCGAATTCTTTAAGCACCGATATTTGAGTACTGCCTATAACACCAATAAAAGGATCGCTAATTCGTAAACTTTTCCCAGATGCACGATCTGTAGATATTTGTGTTCCGCTCCAAAGACTTAAATACGTCTCAACTTCTCCAGAATTATTGTAACGATTAAAATTTTTAATCCAACCGTGAAGTTCATCAACATACACATACATACCTTTTTTATTATTAGCATGACAGGTTATTAATGCCTCTGGAGTAAAATCACTAATTAATATTTTTTTTAAAATTGGTTTTTTAAGATGCTCTCTGTTCTCCACTTGCTCTAAACCATTTTGAATATATGCGTTTAATTCAGTTTCATAGGTTTTAAATGCTTCGTTCTCGTGTTTATGAATGGGTCTAAAACAAAAATTTAAGGCATGTGTTTTAGAATCTCCAGGTCGGCCAACAATTACAGTGAATAAATTAGCTTTTTCTTCCCAACCTTTTTTAACTTCAACTTTATATGTGTTCCCAATTGCTGCTGAAGCTGCAGATAAAATACCGGCTCCTAAATAATCCAGACAGAACTGATATTTGTTATGAGCTTCAAAAATAATTTCTTGTAAGGGCTTGGGAAATACGTCAACTGGAAACGGATTAGGATTGTGTCTATCATGTTTTAAATAGTCATTCTCAAGATCTATTAAATCGATAACTCTTGGAGTTTTCTTTATTAAATTTTTTCCGACATAAACACTTTGCTGTTCTTCCTTTACCATATCAAAAAATCATTTTCTATTTTTCAATAGTTCTTCATTAAATTTTTCCTCTAAAAACTCATCTGTTATATCAGGGGCACCTAACAACCAAGTGTCAATTTCTTCCTTATCAAAAAACTTTTGACGTATGTGAGGATTATTCCCCATAGGAATAAGCTTTAAATGTGTGAGCTTGTAAATCTTACTTTTAGATAAGCCCGTATAAACAGACAAATCATTGACATTTAGTACTTTTTTGTCGTGGGTAAGAATGTTTCTAATCGATTCTAATAATTCGATAACTTGTGATTCTGTTTCCATAAGTTTTCTTTTTAAATTCTAAATCAAATTAGAGGGAATACATATAATCAAATCAAACACAATGAAACTTTAACATATTTATTCTCATAATTATAGAGAATAATTAATAAAAAAGAGATTTTGCTAAGAATACAGAAATTAAAAAAGATGTGATTTTACATAACAACCTATCAAGTAATTATTTAACTTCAATAGTTCTCTAACGAGAGAATTAAAAAAGTTTGAAAAACTTAGGAGAAAAGAAAGACTACAATTTGTTGTACCTATGTTGTACCCACCGAAAACAAAAAAGCCTCTCGATTTCTCGAAAGGCTTGCCAGTATTGAAGTGGTCCCACCTGGGCTCGAACCAGGGACCACCTGATTATGAGTCAGGTGCTCTAACCAACTGAGCTATAGGACCTCAAAATTGGAGTGCAATATTACTATTATTTTTAATGTTCTGCAAACCTTTTTTTAATTACTTTATTTATTTTGTTAAGCTAGCATCTGTATCCCTGAGCTACTACTCTGTTTCTTAATTATTTTATAGTTTTACAATAAGAAGTAAATTTTATACCCAAAACTAAGATTATCTTTAAATATCCACTATTTTTGCAGTATGGAAAGTAACAGACAGAAAAAAATAGGCTCAGTTTTACAACGCGATTTAGTAGATGTATTACAAAATGCAGCAACCCAAGGTGGAATGCAAGGCATACTTATATCCGTTTCTAAAGTAAATGTTACTGTAGATTTGTCTATTGCTAAAGTTTATCTTAGTATTTTCCCAAACAACAAGGCCAAAGAATTATTAGAAGGTATTCGCTCGAACACTCCTTTAATTCGCCATGAATTAGCGCAACGTACTAAACACCAATTACGTCGTATGCCTAATTTAGAATTCTTTGTAGATGACTCTTTAGAGTATATAGACCAAATTGAGCAATCTTTAAAAGGAAAAGATAATCCTATTAAAAATCCAGACCTTTTAGGGAAACATAAAAAATCGTAAGTGAATTTTCCGCTGTACATTGCCAAACGGTATTTGCGCTCTAAAAGCAGCAACAATGCAATTAATTTTATAACTATAATTGCTGCCATTGGGGTTATTCTTGGGGCAGCTTCTTTATTTATTGTTCTTTCTGGTTTTGCTGGTTTAAAAGATTTTACTCTAAAATTTTCAACCATTATAGATCCCGATTTAAAAGCTATACCAGCTACGGGAAAATCGTTCGTACTCTCTGATAATCAATTAGAACAACTCAATGCTTTAGAGGGTGTTGCCTCCTACTCTAAAATTATTGAAGAGCGTGTTATTCTTGCTTTCGATGGTAAAAACTACCCTGCCTTTATTAAAGGAGTCGATGAGGCATACAGCCAGGTAAACGTTATCGATTCTGTGATAGTACAAGGAAGTTGGCTAGCTCAAAACACCAACCAAATGGTTGCGGGTTGGGGCGTATCTAATCATTTATCGCTTGGTGTTTTAGATTACGGAAAATCTGTTACCATATATGTTCCAAAACCTGGAACCGGACAAATTACCTCAACAAAAAATGCATTTAATGCCATACACTGTATTAATGTAGGTTTGTTTGACGTAAACGAAAATTTAAACGAGACTTATGTATATACGGCCTTTAATATGGCACAACAGCTTTTAAACTATAAAGACGATCAAATATCGGCAATTGAGTTTAAGCTAAACCCGAATGTTACTGAAGCTACAGTAAAACCACAACTGGAATCTATTTTAGGAGAACAGGTCCAAATAAAAAACCGGATTCAACTTAATGATACACTTTACAAAATGCTAAATACCGAAAATTTAGCCGTGTATCTCATTTTTACTTTAGTATTAATTATTGCTCTTTTTAATGTGATAGGTTCTATAGTCATGATGATTTTAGACAAGAAGAAAACCCTAAGCACACTTTATAAACTAGGAGCTTCGGTAAAGGACATTAGACGTATCTTTTTCTATCAAGGTAGCTTAATGTCTATTTTTGGAGGTATTATTGGTTTGGTAATTGGACTTTTGGTGGTCGCACTTCAAAAAACATTTTCATTAGTTATGATTACCCCTAGCCTACCATATCCGGTAGCCATAAACATTCCGAATATTATTGTGGTGCTAATCACCATTTCGGTATTAGGAGTTATCGCTTCAAAAATTGCTTCTGTTAGAATTTCAAAATCCTTAATAGAAACCATTTAAGATTATTTATTCTGAAAACTGATAATCAGAAAAATCTTTTAAAACCAAATCAAAAGCCTCAAAAACATCCTTGGATGCATCACTAGTCACCATTTTCTGGCGATACTCTTTAAAATGTGGAATGCCTTTAAAGTAATTGGTATAATGACGTCGGGTTTCAAAAACTCCTAAAATCTCCCCTTTCCAGTCGATAGCCATTTGCAGATGACGCCTAGCAGCATCTACACGCTCTTCTATAGTAATTGGACTAAGATGTTCTCCGGTTTCAAAAAAGTGTTTTACCTGTTTAAAAAACCACGGATTTCCAATACTTGCACGACCAATCATACACCCATCTAAACCAAACTCATCTCGCATTTTCATGGCGCGTTCTGGTGTATCAACATCGCCATTACCAAAAACAGGAATATGCATGCGAGGGTTATTTTTAACTTCGGCAATTGGCGCCCAATTGGCATCGCCCTTGTACATTTGTGCACGGGTACGCCCATGAATAGAAATAGCCTTACAACCTACATCTTGTAAACGTTCGGCAACTTCTAAAATACGAATAGAATCATGATCCCACCCTAAACGGGTTTTTACAGTAATTGGTAAATGTGTACGTTTTACCATAGCTTCGGTAAGACTTACCATTAAATCGATATCTTTTAAAATTCCGGCACCAGCGCCTTTAGACACCACTTTTTTAACCGGACATCCAAAATTAATATCGATAATATCGGGTTTAGACTCAGACACAATATCTACCGTTTGAAGCATACTATCTAAATTAGCTCCGAAAATTTGAATCCCTACAGGACGTTCCTTTTCGTAAATATCTAATTTCATGGTACTTTTAGCAGCATCGCGAATTAAACCTTCACTAGAAATAAATTCGGTATACACCACATCGGCGCCTTGTTCTTTACATAATGCACGAAATGGCGGATCGCTTACATCTTCCATTGGAGCTAACAGCAACGGAAAATCTGGAAGTTCTATAGTATCTATTTTAACCAAAGTCTATTTTTTTAAGAGTGCAAAAATACTGAAATTGATAGAACTTTATACTATTTGATTAATGTTTTGTATTTGAAGGGATTAAAAGGAAACCATTTAGTAACGTATAGAACAATGAATACGTTTGTAGTGATAATGTTCTAAAAACAACTAAACTGTTACGATGATTTTTTAGTCTTGTTATCATCTATAGTAATCTCAATTACTTTTAAGTCTTTCTCAGATATTTCGTTTAAAATAACAGGTTTTAAAGACATCACTTTATCTATAAACAACTCGGTGTTATACTCGGTGTATCCTACAAAACCAATCTCTAAATTATAAGTTCCAACTTCTAAATTATCTACGATAAAATTACCTTCGGAATCTGTTATGGTTCCAAAAATTTTTGATTTATCTTCCTTATCTTCTAAAATCACATTGGCGTAAGAAATTGGTGATTTATGATCGTCTAGAATCTTACCAGAAATTTTAATTTCTTGGGCTAAACAACAATAAGAACAAAATAAAAATAGAAAAGTTAGTTTTAAAGACATAAATAAATGAATAATGGTTCCTCAAAAATAACATAAATAATTTAAAGTCAATTCCTTTTTAAATCAAGTAATAGGATCTTTAATTATTTGCACCTTCAGAAGTTAATCGATCTCGTTCATTTAATTCCTTTTCTTCCTTCTCGTTAGTAGTAAGTTTGGTATTACCAAAATTGAAACGTAACCCAACACGTATCCACTGATTGTCGAAACGGCTGTAGTATTTATTATCCTGATTTAAATACTTGTTTTTTACTGTAAAATCGGTGGTTCTAAAAATATCGCTTGCTTTTAAGGATGCCACCCACTTGCCATTATTAAAACTTTTTTTAACACCTAAATCAACTTGTGTTCGCGATGAAATATCTGCAGAACCATTTATCATAGGAGACATATATAATACCGAAATTTCTGCATTCAAACTTTGGTCTTCTAAAAAGGTAAAAAAGTTCATGAAATTAGTATACAAGGCCCAAGTTTCGTTAGTTTCTGTTGTATTTCCACTCTCAATCGCTTTAAAGTATGAAGTTTCATGAAAAATAGAATTAATAAAATACACCGACCAAAAATCGGTTATGGGTTTATACGTCATAAAATCGAAACCATAGTCTATCGATTTTTCCAAATTAGTAGGTAAATATACAAGCTGGTTACTATTATTTTCTTGAATTACTAATTCTGATGTAGGATCACTTTCATAACGATAATACAACTCGAAAGTATAGGTGCCTTTTAAAGTATAAGACAAGGTGGTTAAGTGAGATATTGTAGGTTGTAAATTAGGGTTTCCTTGTAAATAGCTATAATCGTTAAAATAGTATTTAAACGGATTTAACGAAGCATACGTTGGGCGTTCTATTCGCTTTCCATAAGATAAGCCTAAACTGTGATTTTCGTTAAAATCGTGACCTATATTTACAGTAGGAAATAATTTAAAATAGTCGAATTTATTTTTCTGATTGGTGGTAGATATATCGCCCTCTGCATCTGTATACTCGCCTCGTAATCCTGCCGACAAACTCCATGTATCCCAAGATTTAGACAAATTTACATAAGCCGCATAATTCATTTCATTATAATTGAAAATACCACTATTGGTATCATCCTCAACAAAATCAAAATCTTCTTGGTAAAACTGCTCAACATCGCTATTGGAATCTATAACCGATATTTTTACTCCAGTTTCCAAAGCAATATCTTCGGCAATCGTCATATTATAGTCGGCCTGACCCGAGTAAATTAAGGTCCGTTGAAGCGATGTAGAATTAAACAGATTTTCTCTAGTAAATTCATTATTGCTATCAAAATATGTTGAATTTATATCCTGATATCTATCGTAATCATAATTGGTATGATGCAAGTTTACAGAAAAAGTATTCCCGGTTTCAGACGTATTTACATAATCTACATTAAACGCTAAATTAGTAGTCGTATCGTCGGTGTTATTTACAGACGTAAAAGACGAATCTATCGCTTCTGTTTTCATATTAGCCTCACGCTTCCAATATGGTGTCATGTTAGCATTTACCGACAACGATACCACATTGGCATCATTTATAGCATAATCTAAATTGGCAATGGCATTATGCGATTTCGATTTGGTATTTCTATCTATTTCATCTTCCCAACGCCCAACAATAGCATCGTTTTCAATAAAATTAACAGCTCCAGAATTATATCGATTTACTTTACTTTCTCCATACGAATAATTGGCAAAAACATTTAATTTATCAGTCTTATAAAAATGACTCATGCCAGCATTAAATCTCGGGTAAATACCTTGCGTATAATTTGCATAAACACTCCCATTATAGCCCGTAATTAAATTTTTACTCATTTTTATATTGATCACTGCAGCACCTTCGGCATCGTATTTTGCAGGCGGATTTGTAATCACTTCTACAGATTGTACATACGTGGCATTTGTACCCGATAACAATTGTTGTAAATCTTCGCCAGTTAAATACACCCGTTTATCATTTATTAAATAAATAATATTCGAACTGTTTTTAACACTAATTTCATCGTTCATAATTAAAATACCTGGTGTACTTTTTAGCACATCCATAACACTTCCTTCGGTTAAGGAGGTCTGTTCGATATTAAAAACTAACCGATCTGATTGTTTTTTTAAGGTTGGACGCTTTGCTGTAATATTAACCGCGTCTAAAGTTTCTAGTGCTTCCTGTAAAACAATAGGTTTTAAATTGGTATTATCCTGTAGTTGAATCGTTTCAGAATAACTCGCATACCCCATAAAACTAACTTGTAAATGGTAAGTTCCGGCATCTAAATGATTAAAAGTAAAATAGCCGTTTTCGTTAGAGGTTGTTCCTTTTATTTTAGAAGCATCTTCTGTATTTGTTATGAGGATATTAGCATAAGCCACAGGTAGATGTTGAATATCTTGAACATAGCCAGACACTTGCTTTTCTTGAGAAAAGCAAACTAAAGTGCATAGAAAAATAAGCCATGATAATTTGATATTCATAAGTAGACCTTAGGATTTACAAACATATAATATTTGAAATTAATACAATTGCGGTAAACCCACACACAGATCGAGAGATTTAACTTACAAAAACTACTGTTTAAAAAGTGAAATTGCTCACGTAAATCAACTATATTTGCAGATTAAAGCAAGGTATAGTTTTCTTTATGAAGAACATCAGAAATTTTTGCATTATTGCACACATCGATCACGGTAAAAGTACTTTAGCCGATCGTTTATTAGATTTTACAGGTTCGGTAACCGAACGTGAAAAACAAAATCAGTTATTAGATAACATGGATTTGGAGCGCGAACGTGGTATTACCATTAAATCGCACGCCATCCAAATGGATTATATATACAAAGGTGAGCCATTTGTTTTAAACCTTATTGACACTCCTGGCCACGTCGATTTCTCGTACGAGGTATCTCGATCTATTGCTGCTTGCGAAGGGGCGCTACTTATTGTAGATGCCGCTCAAAGTATACAGGCACAAACCATTTCTAATCTATATTTAGCTTTAGAAAATGACTTGGAGATTATTCCGGTGTTAAATAAAGTCGATTTGCCAAGTGCAAACCCTGAAGAAGTTACAGATGATATTGTTGAACTTTTAGGTTGCGACCCATCGGATGTTATCCATGCCAGCGGAAAAACAGGTTTTGGAGTTGAAGATATTTTAGCAGCTGTTATAGAACGTATCCCAGCGCCTAAAGGCGATCCAGATGCCCCATTACAAGCCTTAATTTTCGACTCGGTTTATAACACATTTAGAGGTATTGAGACCTATTTTAGAGTTTTTAACGGTGAAATTAAAAAGGGACAAAAAATTAAATTTGTCGCGACAGATAAAGAATATTACGCCGACGAAGTTGGAACTTTAAAACTCACACAAATTGCGAAGAAAAGCGTAAAAACGGGTGATGTTGGATACTTAATTACGGGGATTAAAACCGCTAAAGAAGTAAAAGTTGGAGATACCATTACCGATTTTGAAAAACCTACTACCAACATCGTTGAAGGTTTTGAAGATGTTAAACCTATGGTATTTGCCGGTATTTATCCTGTAGACACCGAAGATTACGAAGAGTTAAGAAACTCTATGGAGAAACTTCAACTTAACGATGCGTCTCTAGTATTTCAACCAGAAAGTTCGGCCGCTTTAGGTTTCGGATTTCGTTGTGGTTTCTTAGGTATGCTTCACATGGAAATTATTCAGGAACGTTTAGAACGTGAGTTTGATATGACGGTGATTACCACGGTACCAAACGTATCATATCATGCGTATACTAATAAAAATCCTAATGATGCTTTTATAGTAAATAACCCGTCAGATTTACCAGAACCGTCTACCGTAAACAGGGTTGAAGAACCTTATATTAAGGCTACAATTATTACAAAATCAGATTTTGTTGGAAACGTCATGTCGCTGTGTATCGAAAAACGAGGAATGATTATTAATCAATCCTATTTAACACCAGAACGTGTAGAATTAACCTTCGAAATGCCACTTGCCGAAATTGTATTCGATTTTTACGATCGTTTAAAAACCGTATCTAAAGGGTATGCCTCTTTCGATTATCATCCAATAGGCATGAAAACGTCGAAATTAGTACGCTTAGATATTTTATTAAATGCACAACCTGTCGACGCGCTTTCAGCTTTAATTCATGCCGACAACGCACAAACTATTGGTAAAAAAATGTGCGAAAAATTAAAAGAGTTAATTCCGCGTCAGCAATTCGATATTCCAATTCAAGCAGCTATTGGTGCTAAAATTATATCTAGAGAAACTATTAAAGCACTTCGTAAAGACGTAACAGCAAAGTGTTATGGAGGAGATATTTCTCGTAAACGTAAACTACTTGAAAAACAGAAAAAAGGTAAAAAACGTATGCGTCAAGTTGGGAATGTAGAAATACCTCAACAAGCATTTATGGCCGTTTTAAAATTAAACGACTAAAGCGATATCATTTTTTAAAAGAATACAAAAGACTGTCTGACAAGATGGTCTTTTTTTGTGGTCTAAAAATGAAATGCCTAGAAACAGGTTACAACATGGAAAATGCTAAATAAAATAGTTAATCCTTTTCGTTTTAAAGATTAATATCAAGTTAAAGCATTACAATAAATACAATGTAAATTATAAAACTTATCAAATTCGCTTAAAATTAAGCTAACATTTAGGGAATAATTATTCCAAATAACGATTTTTTTCATAATAGTTATATAATATTAATAGTGGTTTCAAATAATATTTTTAAGTTTATACTGAAATGCTATTTATTCATCATGACTATCACACACATAAGTGCCGAATGTTATCCAATTGCGAAAGTTGGAGGACTTGCCGATGTATTAGGCGCGCTACCTAAATATCAAAATGAACTAGGTGTTACAGCCCAGGTTGTTATGCCTTTTTATAATAATAAATTTACAAAATCGCATAATTTTAAACCCATTTACAACGATACGATTCAGTTAGATGAAACAGATTATGACTTCAGAATTTTAACACTAAAGGATAACACCTTAGGATTCGAAGTATTTTTTGTAGACGTACCCGAATTATTATACACCGATTTTGTTTATACCTCTGATGATACAGAGCGATTTTTAGCCTTCCAAATTGCGGCTTTAGATTGGATTGCACAAGACGATACTGTGCCCGATATAATCCATTGCCACGATCATCATACAGGATTAATTCCGTTTATGGTTCAGGAATCGTTTAAATACAACCGATTACGTAGAATTCCTGTAGCATTTACTATACATAATGCGCAATATCAAGGTTGGTTTTCGCACGATTTAGTGGGACTTATACCTGATTTTAAATTTAAACATGTTGGTTTATTAGATTGGAATCATGTTATAAACCCTTTAGCAGCAGCTATTAAATGTTCTTGGATTGTAACCACGGTTTCTCCTAGTTATATGGACGAATTAAAGCAAGATGCCAATGGTTTAGAATCTCTATTAAGCGACGAACATGCTAAATGTATTGGTATTTTAAATGGTATAGATACCGAAGTTTGGAATCCAGAAACCGATCCGTTAATTATAGATAATTACAATCAAGAAACTGTAGAATTTGGTAAACAGGCAAATAAAGCCTTTTTATGTAAGGAGTTTAATTTAGATATTAATAAACCCTTATTTGCTTTTATAGGACGATTAGTAGGACAAAAAGGAGCCGATTTATTTCCTGCAATTTTTACAGATGCCCTAATAAACAATGACATTTCGATACTGCTATTAGGTTCTGGTGAAAAACACACCGAAAACGAACTTAATATCCTTAAACATAAATTTAATACTAACAATTATAACGCCTTCATTGGTTACGACGAAAAACTGTCGCACATCATTTATGCAGGCGCAGATTTCCTTTTAATGCCATCGCGAGTAGAACCTTGTGGCTTAAACCAAATGTACGCTTTAAAATATGGTACAGTTCCTATAGTAAATAGTGTTGGTGGCTTAAAAGATACTGTAGAAGATATAGATTATGGCGGATTTGGAATTTGCCATAACGAAGTAAGCGTTGCAGAAGTTAGCCACGCCATAACGCGTGCTTCTGAATTTTATAATTCAGAAAAATTCAAACAAACTAGAACTGAAATCATGTCTATAGATCACTCTTGGCATGCTTCAGCACAATCCTATTTAAACGTCTATAATTCATTAAATCCTTTTCTATGATTAACAACAAAGTACTATCCATAATTTTAGGTGGTGGCCAAGGCTCAAGACTTTATCCTTTAACCGAAGACAGATCAAAACCAGCTGTCCCAATTGCAGGAAAATACAGATTAGTTGATATCCCAATTTCTAATTGTATTAACTCAGACATTAAACGCATGTATGTGTTAACACAATTTAATTCGGCATCGCTAAACCGACATATTAAAGATACCTATCACTTTAGTTTTTTTAGTTCTGCCTTTGTAAACGTATTAGCTGCAGAACAAACTATTTCTAACAGCAATTGGTTTCAAGGAACTGCAGATGCCGTTAGACAAAGTATGCATCACTTTTTAAGAAACGATTTTGAATATGCTTTAATTCTATCGGGAGATCAATTATACCAAATGGATTATAATGATTTAATTGAAAAGCACATTAAAAGTGAAGCTGATATTACCATCATGACCCTGCCTGTAAATGCTAAAGATGGTACATCGTTCGGGATTTTAAAAACCGATGAAAACAGTATGATTACCTCATTTATAGAAAAACCAAATTCTGAGTTAATTAAAGGTTGGGAATCTGAAGTTAGTGATGACATGAAACAAGAAGGCCGTCATTATTTAGCTTCTATGGGTATTTACGTATTTAACAAACAACTGTTAATCGATTTAATGAACGACCCGACTACCAACGATTTTGGAAAAGAAATTATACCACAATCTATTGGTAAACACAAAGTACTAAGTTATCCTTACGAAGGTTACTGGACAGATATAGGAAATATAGATTCATTCTTTGAAGCCAACTTAGGCTTGACAGACGATATTCCTCAATTCAATTTATACGATACCGAAAAACGTATTTATACCCGTGCCAGAATGCTACCAACATCTAAAATTGCTGGTACACAATTAGACAAGGCTGTAATTGCAGAAGGTTGTATTATTCATGCTTCGAAAATCGAACATTCGGTGATTGGTATTCGTGCACGTATAGGAAAAGATACTGTAATTACAAACAGTTACATTATGGGGTCTGATTATTATGAAACCTTAGAAGAAATAGACAAAAATCACATACAAATTCTAGTTGGTATTGGTGAACGCTGCCATATCAATAATGCGATAATCGATAAAAACTGTAAAATCGGAGACGATGTAACCATTAATGGTGGTACACATTTAGAAGATACAGAAACCGATCTTTACGTTATTAAAGATGGTATTGTAGTTGTTAAAAAAGGTGCTGTTATTCCTAGCGGATTTGTACTTTAATTCAACATATTAAAAATTTAGTGTCGCATGAGATAAATTTAGAGCGATTTACAACATATAACTATGACAAAAGTTAAACCTTTTAGCTTATTTACAGATTTTGATATTAATTTATTTAAATCCGGTAAACACTATAATTTATTCGAAAAATTTGGCTCGCATATAGTAACCTTCGAAGGCGAAGAAGGTACCTACTTTGCCGTTTGGGCTCCTAGTGCTAAATCGGTTTCTGTAATTGGAGATTTTAACTATTGGAATGCCGACGAACATCAGTTGTACGTACGTTGGGATTCAAGTGGTATTTGGGAAGGATTTATTCCTAATATTGGTAAAGGCTCTTTATACAAATATGCAATAACAAGTAATAATAACAATATTAAAACGGAGAAAGCCGATCCTTATGGGGTGTCTTGCGAGCATCCTCCAAAAACAGCTTCTATTGTTTGGGACGACTCAAATTATGAGTGGAAAGACAAGAACTGGATGTCCTACCGTAAAGATAAAAACGGATTAGACCGTCCGTATGCCGTTTACGAAGTCCATTTAGGTTCATGGATGCGAAATGTAGAAGAAGATCGCTTTTTAACCTATAAAGAGCTTTCTAAAACCTTAGTAGACTATGTAAAAGACTTAAATTTTACACATGTAGAATTTATGCCTATTATGGAATATCCTTACGATCCGTCGTGGGGATATCAAATTACAGGTTACTTTGCACCAACGTCTCGATTTGGTACACCTCAAGACTTTATGGGGCTTATCGATGCATTTCATGCCGCAGACATAGGCGTTATTTTAGATTGGGTTCCCTCCCATTTCCCTTCAGATGCTCATGGATTAGGAAATTTTGATGGCTCTAATTTATACGAACATCCAGACCCTAGAAAAGGTTATCACCAAGATTGGAAGAGTTTAATATTTAATTATGAACGTCCAGAAGTTCGTTCCTTTTTAATTAGTAATGCGGTTTACTGGCTAAAATATTATCATATAGATGCCCTGCGTGTCGATGCAGTCGCCTCTATTATTTATTTAGATTATTCTAGAGAAGATGGTGAGTGGGAACCAAATATATATGGTGGGAATGAAAATTTAGCAGCAATTTCATTTTTAAAAGAATGTAACGAAGCCATTTACACAATGTTCGACGGTGTGCAAACCATAGCCGAAGAATCTACTGCCTTTACTGGAGTAACTAATACTGTAGAACACGGCGGATTAGGTTTTGGAATGAAATGGATGATGGGTTGGATGCACGATACCTTAGATTATTTTAAGAAGGATCCTATTTACAGAAGTTATCACCAAAACGGTATAACCTTTAGTTTGGCCTATGCGTTTTCCGAGCATTTTATGCTTCCGCTATCTCATGACGAAGTAGTGTACGGTAAAAACTCAATTCTAGGAAGAATGCCTGGAGATGAATGGCAACGTTTTGCAAATTTAAGATTGCTTCTGGGCTATATGTACACACATCCTGGTACTAAATTACTGTTTATGGGTACCGAATTTGGACAATATAACGAATGGAATTTTCTAACCAGTTTAGATTGGAATTTGTTAGAGTTTCAACCTCATATTAACACCAAAAATTACTTAAAAACTTTAAATACCTTATACCAAAATACGCCTGCTTTATACGAAAAAGGGTTTAGCCAAGACGGGTTTGAATGGATAAATTACGACGATCATCAAAATGCTGTAATATCGTATATTAGAAAAGGACACGATGTAGAAAACGATCTTATTGTTGTATGTAATTTTACCCCCTTAAGTCATAAAAAATACGATATTGGTGTTCCAAGAGCTGGAAGTTTAATTGAAGTTTTTAACAGCGATAGTACAGAATTTGGTGGTAGTGGTGTGTTAAACTCTAAAGCCATAAAAACTAAAAAGAAAGCGTATAATAATAAACCTTATACAGCAACCGTTAAGGTTTCTCCACTAGCTATCTCTATTTTTAAATACAAATAACTAATTAATTCATAACTATTCAACCGTTTTAAAACTTAAAAAGTTCTCCCAATTTTTAATTTAAAGAAAAGCCTATCAACAGGAAACATTAAGAAGTTTATATGCTTTTCTAATTTTATAGGATATGATTACAAATACCGAATTAGAAAAAAAGGGTAATCAATACCCAGACAATATTGTTTCTTTCGAGAAAAAAATAGACACCCTACATTTTAAAACAGCTAATGGCGTAGGGTTACAGCTAACCGTAGTGCGAGATAGTGTTTTACGATTTAGATATGCTTCAGATTCTAATTTCGAAAATGACTTTTCGTATGCCATAACAAAGTTTGCGAGTACCGGATACAATCATTTAGACATTCAAGAAACGAGAGATAAATTCATTATTACAACATCAAAACTGATTTGTAAAATTTGTAAATCTAACCTAAAAGTTTCCATATATGATGCAGCAGACGAGACCTTAATAAGTCAAGATGAATTAGGTTATCACTGGGAAGAAAGTTATGAATATGGTGGTAACATCGTTAAAATGAGTAAAACCTCTAACGACGGCGAAAGTTATTATGGCCTTGGAGATAAATCTGAACATTTAAATTTAAAAGGGAAACGTTTTGAAAATTGGGTAACCGATTCTTACGCCTACGGCAAAAATACCGATCCTATATATAAAGCGATTCCGTTTTATACCGGACTTCATCACGGGAAATCTTATGGTATTTTCTTCGATAATACCTTTAGGTCGTATTTCGATTTCGCACATGAACGAAAAAATGTAACTAGTTTTTGGGCTCAAGGGGGAGAAATGAATTACTATTTTATTTACGGCCCAAAAATGACCGATGTCGTTGCCAATTACACCGATTTAACCGGAAAACCACATCAGCTTCCCGCGCTTTGGTCTTTAGGCTACCATCAGTGTAAATGGAGTTACTATCCAGAATCAAAAGTTAAAGAAGTCACTTCTAAATTTAGAGAATTAAATATTCCTTGCGATGCCATTTATTTAGATATCGATTATATGGAAGGCTTTCGCTGTTTTACGTGGAACAAAGAATACTTCCCCGATCCTAAAAGAATGGTGAAAGAACTAGCCGACGATGGGTTTAAAACTATCGTTATTATAGATCCGGGAATTAAAATAGACACCAATTACCATGTTTTTAATGAAGGTATAGAAAATGATTATTTCTGTAAACGTGCCGATGGTCCTTACATGAAAGGAAAAGTTTGGCCTGGAGAATGTTATTTCCCCGACTTTACCAATAAAGAAGTTAGAGAATGGTGGTCTGATTTATTTAAAGAATTGGTTGAAGACATAGGTGTAAAAGGCGTTTGGAACGATATGAACGAGCCTGCCGTTATGGAAGTGCCTAATAAAACCTTCCCAGACGATGTACGCCACGATTACGACGGTAACCGTTGTAGCCACAGAAAAGCGCATAATATTTACGGCATGCAAATGGCTAGAGCCACCTATCAAGGACTCAAAAAATTTGCGTATCCAAAACGTCCATTTGTAATTACACGTGCCGCCTATTCGGGCACACAACGATATACTTCTACATGGACAGGAGATAATGTGGCCACTTGGGAACATTTATGGATTGCCAATGTACAAGCACAACGTATGGCGCTTTCCGGATTTTCGTTTGTAGGCAGTGATATAGGAGGCTTTGCAGAACAACCCAATGGCGAATTATTTGCCCGTTGGATTCAGCTTGGCGTATTCCATCCCTTTTGTAGAACTCATTCTTCTGGCGATCATGGCGAGCAAGAACCTTGGATGTTTGGAGACGAAGTTACCGACATTGTAAGATCCTTTATAAATTTAAGATACGAGCTTCTGCCCTATTTATATACCGCGTTTTGGCAATATTTAGATGAAGGTACTCCCATATTAAAATCACTTTTTCTTTTCGATCAAGACGATATACAAACCCATTACAGAACAGACGAATTTATTTACGGAAACAACATTTTAGTGTGTCCTATTTTAGAACCCAATTCTAGAGGCCGACGTATGTACGTTCCAAGAGGAGATTGGTATAACTATTGGACAGAAGAATTGATTGAAGGTGGAAGAGAAATTTGGATAGATGCCGATTTACATACCATGCCAATATTTATTAAAGCAGGTACCTTAATCCCTAAATATCCTGTACAGCAATATGTGGGAGAAAAAAAATTCGATGAAATTACCTTAGAAGTGCGTTACAAATTAGGACAAGAACAATCGTTATTGTTTGACGATGCGCACGATGGTTACGATTACACCAAAGGGCGTTACAGTTTAAGTAAATTTAAGCTTACTGGTAAGGCCAACGAATTAATTATACAACAACATACCTCAGGCAAGTTTGTAACCCCTTATACGGGCTTTAAATTGAAATTAATAGGATTGCCTTTCGAGATTACTAAAATTGAAGTTGACAACGTTGAAATCGATTTTGAAGCCTTACACTTAACAGTAAGTAATAACGAATTGATAGTCGATAAAACGTTTACGGAGATTCATATTATGTAAATACATATAATTCAAAATAAACACATAAAAAACGCTCGTGAATAATCTTTACGAGCGTTTATATTCTTTTTAAAAGTAAAAAATTACATTTTCTCGACATCAATTGGTTTTCCTAAATACACCAATTTGTAACCAGCTTCAATAATATGTTTTTCTTTATTTAAGGAGGAGATAATTTCTAAAACGCCTTTATCATTCTTTATAAAAATTGGAATAATATCTGGGTCGTTAGCACTAATATTAATAAGATTTGTAAAATGTGCTTTATTTTTTATTTCAATTTCGTGAATTGCTGGATAATTACGTGTTACATCACTTAACGAGTTAAAATCATCGGTTTGCGAAAACAGGCCTTCTCTAGGAATCGTGTCTACATTACTCATCTCATCGGCAGTTAATAATCTAAACGATCCATTTTCTCCAAATTGTTTTCCAAACTTGTTAATGGCGTATTTATTAATGTCTGAACTGCCTGTTAAAGCCATAAGATACCCAACATCGTTTAATTCTATATTATCCATCAATGTATCAGAATAGATGTTTGTATTAATCGCTTCTAGACCCAATTCTTCACTCTTTTTAATATTAACTTGGTTACTATCAATTAAAACCACGTGGCGACCATTTTGTTCTAAATAATGTCCAATTAAGCGCGATAGCTTGGATGCTCCTACAATTAAAATACCTTCCGATTTCTTTAAAAATACACCTAGTAATTTCGCTATATAACGCGCCGTAGTAGCATTTAAAAGTACGGTGCCAAGAACAATCATAAATACTAAAGGAGTAATATATTCGGCATCTGCAACACCACTTTTCGCTAACTTTAATCCGAATAAAGACGCAATACCTGCAGCTACAATACCACGAGGTCCTACCCAACTTATAAATAATTTTTCGTTAAGTTTTAAAGACGAATTATAGGTACTTAAAAACACCGCTAACGGACGAATAACAAATACAACTATGGCAAATAAAACGGCTGTATTCCAATTGTAAATAAGCAATAAATCGCTCATGTTAATATTAGCAGCAAGTAAAATAAACAGTATCGAAATTAACAACACACTTAAAGATTCTTTAAAGTAAAGCAGTTCTTTTAAATATGGCGATTTAGAGTTTCCTAGCACCATCCCCATAACCACAACTGCTAAAAGTCCAGATTCGTGAGCAAACTGATCGGATAATACAAACACAGCTAATACAGATGCCAAAGCAAAGACATTTAATAAATAATGTGGTATCCATTTTTTGTTAATTATCGTGTTTAACGCATGGGCAAAGGTAAACCCGAAAGTAAATCCGAATAAAACAATTTTACCAAATTCTATAAAGGCACGTTTAGTAAATTCGCCACCAGCATCTACACTAATAAATTCGAAAACTAATACGGCTATTAAAGCCCCAATAGGATCTATTAAAATACCTTCCCATTTTAATACAGCCGAAACATCTTTAGGCAACGGAATATTTCTTAAAATTGGTGTAATTACAGTTGGCCCTGTAACAATAATTAAGGCAGAAAATAAAAACGAAATTTCCCAACTTAGGTAAAACGTGTAATGTGCTGCAATAGCTGCTCCAAAAAAGGTAACCGCAGAACCTAAAGTAATAAGTTTGGTTATAGAAGGTGCGACATTTTTAATTTCGCTTAATTTTAAGGTTAACCCTCCTTCAAATAAAATAATACTAATGGCTAGCGAGACAAAATAAAACAGACTTTCTCCTGGAAATAAGCCCTCTCTCCCATTCCAAATGGGTTCTATCCATTTAGAACCATCTTCCGAAAAGAATTCGGCGGCTATAGGACCAACTAATAATCCGATAAGGATTAAAGGTAATATGGCAGGTATTTTAAATTTCCAAGCCACCCATTGTGCTAATATTCCTAATATAATTATCCCGGCGAGTTCTAACATGCATTATTTATTTCAAAGGTGAA
Organism: Formosa haliotis; assembly: GCF_001685485.1. Lineage (NCBI taxonomy): Bacteria > Pseudomonadati > Bacteroidota > Flavobacteriia > Flavobacteriales > Flavobacteriaceae > Formosa > Formosa haliotis. The sequence goes on from NZ_BDEL01000001.1 coordinate 2,691,105, forward strand.
TATATAAAAGTTTTGCATTATATGAAGCCGTACACCACGTTTTTATGTTAAAAAAGACCCAATAAAAAATAAGATTTCCAGAAAACTCTATTACTATTTTTAACTTTGTTCAGAAAAAATTTATAATCATGAATTTATATCCTATCGAAACTGGGAATTTTAAGTTAGATGGTGGTGCTATGTTTGGCGTTGTTCCTAAAACCATTTGGCAAAAAACAAACCCAGCAGATGCTAACAATTTAATAGATATTGCGGCGCGATCCCTTTTAATTGAAGACGGTAATAGGCTTATTTTAATAGATACAGGGATGGGAGATAAACAGTCTGATAAATTTTTTGGGTACTATTCGCTTTGGGGAAACCATTCTATAGACGCCTCACTTAAAAAATATGGCTTTCATCGCGACGATATTACCGATATCTTTTTAACGCATTTACATTTCGATCATTGTGGCGGAAGTATTCAGTGGAATAAAGATAGAACAGGTTATGAACCAGCTTTTAAAAATGCCCATTTTTGGAGCAATAAAGACCATTGGCAATGGGCTACTCAACCTAACAGAAGGGAAAAACCTTCCTTTTTAAAGGAAAATATACTCCCAATGGAGGAAAGTGGTCAGTTAAAATTTACAGATCTTCCTAAAGGGAATTTATTAGAAAATAGCGCTTTAGATTTCGATATTTTATTTGTAGACGGGCATACCGACAAACAAATGATTCCGCAAATTCAATATAAAGATAAAACCATAGTTTTTATGGCCGATTTATTACCCACCGTTGGGCACATTCCTTTGCCTTATGTGGTTGGTTACGATACCCGTCCATTAATAACACTTACCGAAAAAGAAAAGTTTTTAAATCAAGCAGCCGACAATAATTATTATTTATTTTTGGAGCACGATGCTCACAACGAAATAATTACCGTTCAACATACCGAAAAGAGTGTACGCTTAAAAGATATTTACACCTGCAAAGACATTTTTAATTAACACAAAATAACACATGAATTTTATTAAACCTATTTTATGCTCTGCCCTGTTGGCAACAGTACTAACTAGCTGCGGTGGAGGAGCTAAAGTACTTTCTACACCTATCGAAAACATAGATAGTTCACCGTTGAAAGTTTCTGAATTAACAGAAACACAACAACACACTTGGGGACACTTAGACCTAGTTTCTGATACCATTCCTGGAATGAGTGTAGAAAAAGCATACAATGAAATTATTATGAATAAACCAGGAAAAACAGTTATAGTAGCTGTAATAGATTCTGGTATAGATATAGAACATGAAGATTTAAATGGTGTTATTTGGACTAACGAAAAGGAAATTCCTAATAACGGAATAGATGACGATAAAAATGGATATGTAGACGATATTCACGGTTGGAATTTTTTAGGTGACACTTACCAAGAACAATTAGAATATGTTCGTTTATTAGCAAGCGGAGATACTTCTAATCCGGATTATGCTAGAGCAGAAAAAGAATACAATGAAGAATATACCAAGTATACCAATCTAAAAACACAATACGATAGAATTCTTCAACAATTAACTTATGCTGATAATCTAATCTCTAAAAAGTTAAACAAAACAAATTATACCTTAGCTGATTTAGAAACTATTAAGCCTGGTACAGACGAAGAGTTAACTACTGCAGTTACCGTTGGTAAATATATTTTAAGCCTTGGTTTTGATGATGTTGATGCCGCTAAGGCAGATTTAAAAGGAAGTGCAGAAAGTATCATTGAACGCTTAAACTACAACCTTAATAAAGACTTTAAAGGAAGAAAAACAGGAGATAACCCAGACGATTTAACAGACGTAGGTTACGGTAACGGAAACGTTTTACCTGTTGTAAAAGATGAGAGTCACGGTACCCACGTAGCTGGAATTATAGCAGCAGAACGTAACAATGGTATAGGTGTAAACGGAGTAGCGAACAACGTTCAAATCATGAGTTTAAGAGTTGTATCGAATGGCGATGAATATGATAAAGATGTTGCCTTAGGAATTCGTTATGCTGTAGATAATGGTGCGAAAATTATTAACGGTAGTTTTGGAAAATACTATTCGCCACACAGCGACTGGGTAAGAGATGCTATTGCCTATGCAAGCAAACACGATGTTTTAATTGTAATGGCTGCAGGAAATGAAGGATTAGATTTAGATAAAGATGACCATCATTATCCAACCGATAATATAGATAATGGAGAAGAACTAGTTGATAATTTCATATCTGTAGGTGCCTTAGCACCAGAATATGGACCAACAATGGTTGCCGATTATTCTAATTACGGAAAAATAAATGTTGATGTATTTGCTCCTGGATCTAAAATTTATTCAACAACTCCAGAAAACGAATACAAATCTTATGGTGGTACTTCTATGGCATCTCCTGCTGTAGCTGGTGTTGCTGCCTTAATTCGTTCTTATTATCCAAAATTAAGCGCTGCACAAGTAAAACAAGTTATTTTAGACTCTGGTTTACCGCTTAAAACTAAAGTTATTGTTGGTGGCGATCCATCAAACGAAAAGGATTTTAGTGAATTATCAAAATCAGGTAAAATAGTGAATGCTTATAATGCTTTAATTTTGGCATCACAAGTAAAATAAATTTATTCATTTTTAAAAAACCTCATCAACCACAATTTGATGAGGTTTTTTATTTAAATACACCAATACCCTATGAAACATATCTTTTACGCAATATTCGCACTATTATTAGTCTTTACATCTTGTAAATCTTCAGGAACAGTTACGACTAAAGGGCATTCAAAATCGCATGCTAGCACAGACCCTACCTATTGGCAACAACATGTAGATTACACCATGACTATAGATATGGATGTGGAATCTTATCAATATAAAGGGGTTCAAAAATTGGTATATACTAACAATTCTCCCGATGTATTAACCAGTGTTTACTACCATCTATTTTTAAATGCTTTTCAACCAGGAAGCGAAATGGATGCACGTTTACAAAGTATTGATGATCCGGATGGCAGAATGATGGCTAACGGAAAAAGTAGAATTTCAACCTTAAAACCAGACGAAATTGGTTATATAAAAGTGAATTCGCTTAAACAAAACGGAAAAACAATTCCTTACGAAACGGTAGGAACTATTTTAGAAGTAAAATTACAAAACCCTATTCAACCAGGAGAAAAAGTAACTTTCGATATGGATTACGACGCACAAATTCCGCTTCAAATTCGTCGCTCTGGTAGAAATAATAAAGAAGGTGTTGCCTTATCTATGACACAATGGTACCCAAAATTAGCAGAATACGATTTCGAAGGTTGGCATGCAGACCCTTACATAGGAAGAGAATTTCATGGTGTTTGGGGGAATTTTGATGTCACTATTAATATTGATAAAAGCTACACTGTTGGAGGAACAGGTTACCTACAAAATCCTAACGATATTGGTCATGGTTACGAAACAGGAACGGTTAAAGAACCTAAAGGCGACAAACTTTCTTGGCATTTTGTAGCACCAGAGGTACACGATTTTACCTGGGCTGCAGATCCAGATTATCTTCACGATACTATGCAAGTTCCTAATGGTCCGTTACTTCATTTTTTCTATAAAAACAATCCAAATATTATAGAAAACTGGAAAAAGTTTCAACCTAAAGCAGTGGAATTAATGCAATATTTTAGCTCAGAAATAGGGCAGTATCCATATAAACAATATTCAATAATTCAAGGTGGCGATGGTGGTATGGAATATGCCATGTGTACTTTAATTACTGGCGAACGTAAGTTTGGTAGTTTAGTAGGCGTAACAGCTCACGAGATGGCACATACTTGGTTTCAGTTTTTATTAGCTTCAAACGAATCTAAACATGAGTGGATGGACGAAGGGTTTACAAGTTATATTAGCGACCAAGCCATGAATGTTATTATGAACGAAAAGAGAGAAAATCCATCCGAAAATGCCTATAACGGGTACTATTATCTCGTAAAATCTGGTAAAGAGCAACCACAAACTACCCATTCAGATCGCTATGCTCATAACTTCTCATATAGCGTTGCAGCTTACAATAAAGGAGAAGTGTTTTTAGCACAATTAGGCTATATTATTGGACAGGAAAATTTAAAGAAAACCCTTAAAAAATACTTTGTAGATTTTTCATTTAAACATCCAAGACCTATAGATATCATTCGCTCGGCAGAAAAAGTATCTGGGCTGGAATTAGATTGGTATTTAACCGATTGGACGCAAACAACAAACACCATAGATTACGGCATAAAATCTGTTACTGCAGATGCGAACACTACAAAAGTAACTTTAGAACGTATAGGATTAATGCCAATGCCTTTAGATATTGAAGTAACTTATGCTAATGGTAGCAAAGAGCAATTCTATATTCCGTTACAAATGATGCGTGGCGAAAAGCCTGAAACAGCGCCAAGAACACTATTAAAAGATTGGGCTTGGGCGTATCCTACCTATACATTTACGATTAATAAATCTAAGAGTGAGATTAAAGAAATTATCATCGATCCTAAAGAATTAATGGCCGATATCGATAAAAACAATAACAGTTTTAATCAAAATTAAATTCAGCCTTTTTATAATTAATAACGCATGTTTATACATTTGTAAAAAACATGCGTTATTTTTATATAAATTAATAGATAAACTGTTTTTTGTTATCAGTCATAAATGTTTCTCTAAATTGAATCGAGAACTCAATAAATAAGCATATTTATGTGATTCTAGATAATGATTCGAAATAATAACTATATCACCTTACAAAAAACAGCTACAAATAAAACCAGTTCAATATGAATTTAAATTCTGCTTTATATACCGATTTATATCAACTTGCCATGGGGCAATCCTATTATTTAAAAGGGAAACACGAAGTAACAGCCACCTTCGATTACTTTTTTAGAAAAACACCTTTTGAAGGCGGTTACGTGTTGTTTTGCGGTTTAGAAGAAGCTTTAGATTGGTTAGAAAATATTGCCTTTTCCGATGAAGATATTGCGTATTTAGAAGCTCAAAATTTTGATTCAAATTATTTAAACTATTTAAAAAACTTTAAGTTTACCGGCCATATTCAGAGTATGGAAGAGGGCGAAATTATTTTTCCTTTTAGTCCAATTTTAACCGTTACAGGATCTATTATAGAATGCCAAATCATTGAAACTTTTATATTAAATTGTCTTAACTTTCAATCCTTAATAGCCACAAAAGCAAGTCGAATTCGGTTTATTTCTGGACAAGAAAAAAGTTTAGCAGAATTTGGTTTACGTCGGGCACAAGGATTTGCTGGTCTTCAAGCATCGCGTTCTGCATACATAGGCGGGTTTAATTATACATCGAATGTATTGGCTGGAAAATTATACGATATTCCGGTGTCTGGAACTATGGCACATGCTTTTATACAAAGTTACGACGACGAGCTTACAGCATTTAGAGATTTTGCCGAAACACGCCCTGTAAATTGTGTATTATTAGTAGATACTTACGATACCTTAAAAAGTGGTGTCCCAAATGCCATTACAGTGGCAAAAGAAATGGAATCTCGAGGCGAAAAATTGCTTGGTATTCGTTTAGATAGTGGCGATTTAGCGTACCTATCTAAAGCGGCAAGAAAACAATTAGATCATGCCGGATTACAATATGTAAAAATTGCAGCTTCCAATCAGTTAGACGAACATGTTATTAGAAGTTTAAAAGAGCAACAGGCCCAAATAGATATTTATGGTGTAGGAACAAATTTGGTTGTAGGTAAAGAAAATGCTGCCTTAGACGGTGTTTATAAACTGTGTAGTTTTAACGATACTCCGCGAATTAAAATCTCAGAAAATTTAAAAAAGATGAATTTTCCGGGTAAAAAGCAAGTGTATCGTTATATGAATGAAGATGGGCAGTATGTTGCAGATGCTATTACTTTAGATCATTTAGAGGCTCCAATATCAATGGCCAATCCGTTTGAAACCCATAAACGTATGCCTTTAGACTTTAAGTCTGTGCGTCCGCTTTTACATGATGTTATGATTGATGGCAAACGTGTACATACAAAAAAATCTACTGCCGAGTTGGTTAAAATTGCAGCAGAAAATCTTTCAAAATTACCTGCCGAACATAAGCGTTTTGCAAATCCGCATGTGTATAAGGTAGGATTAAGTCCTGAGTTAGAACAGTTAAGAGATCAATTAAAAAAAGATAAATTAAAGTCGTAATGAGAGCATTAATTCTTGTCGATATCCAAAACGATTTTTTACCGGGAGGCTCTCTAGCAGTAGAGCAGGGAGACGAAATTATTACGTTGGTAAATAGTATACAATCTAAATTCGATCTTGTTGTAGCATCGCAAGATTGGCATCCCGAAAATCATTCTAGTTTTGCTAGTAATCATAAAAATAAAGAAGTTTTCGAAGTGATTAAATTAAACGGTCAAGATCAAGTATTATGGCCAAATCACTGTGTTCAAGGCACAGATGGTGCAGCGTTTTCTTCAGCTTTAAACACCGATAATGTTGCTGCTATTTTTAGAAAAGGGATGCATAAAAAAGTAGATAGTTACAGTGCTTTTTTCGATAATAATAAAACCCAACACACGGGCCTAGAAGCCTATTTAAAAAGTATGCAGGTAACCGATGTTTATGTGTGTGGTTTAGCTGCCGACTATTGTGTATATTTCACCGCAAAAGATGCACAAAATTTAGGATTTAAAACCTATTATATTACAGATGCAACACGTTATATTTCTGAAGTAGTGTATAACACTGCGCTTTTAGATTTAAAACAATTAGGTGTTACAATATTAAACAGTGCAGACATTTAATTTATGAAGCAAACTTACGGTAAAACTGAAAAATTAAAGAGTAAAATACTTATTGAAAAACTCTTTACAGAAGGAAAATCAGTATCTGCATACCCCTTGCGTTTGGTGTACTTAAAAACCGAATTAAACACAGATGTTTCGCTACAAACAGGTGTGTCTGTAAGTAAACGAAATTTTAAGTTGGCTGTAGACAGAATCCGTATAAAACGCCTATTACGAGAAGCTTACCGACTAAATAAAAACACGTATTTTAACAACATATCATCGCAATATGCGTTTATGATTTTGTATTTTGGTAAAGACATACCAAACTATGAATTTGTAGACAAGAAAGTAAAAAGCTTATTCGAAAAATTTACTAAAATTGAAAATTTATAGATTTTTTCTATTTTAAATAGAGGTTAAAAAGTCCATTTATATATGAAGACATTACTAAAAAAGAAAATTCTTATTCCTGCTTTGGCTGCTGTTGTGTTTGTTTCTACCACAGCCTTTCAAAATGATTTTTTCGAAATTGCCAAGCAAATAGAAATTTTTACGACGCTTTATAAAGAACTAAACATGAATTATGTCGACGAAACAAATCCGGCAGATTTAATGGATACGGCCATAAAAAGCATGTTAAAAGATTTGGATCCGTATACCACCTTTATGAACGAACAAGATGTAGAAGCCGCTAGAATTAATAATACTGGCGATTATATAGGTATTGGAGCACGTGTAAAGACGCTTAAAGATAAGTTGGTTATTGTAGAACCTTATAAAGATTATCCTGCCGATAAAGCAGGTTTAAAAGCCGGAGACGAAATTATAAAAATAGGTACGGTAGATTTAAGTACGTTTAAAGATGAAAAAGGCGATTTACTTAAAGGCTCGCCAGGAACGCAAGTAGAGGTTACTTATATGCGTCAAGGCAAAACCCAAACAGCCACTATAAATAGGGCAGAAGTAGAGATCAATGCCGTTCCATATTTTTCTATGATTAATGATGAAACCGGGTATATTGTGTTAACTCAATTTAATAGTAAAGCCTCTTCGCAAACCGCGTATGCTGTTAAAGATTTAAAGGCACAAGGTGCAAAAAATATAATTTTAGATTTAAGAGATAATCCAGGTGGATTATTAAGCGAAGCGGTTAATACGGTTAATATTTTTGTTCCGAAAGGGCAATTGGTAGTAACTACAAAATCGAAAGTAGAAAAATACAATAAAACCTATTACACCCAAAAAGATGCTTTAGATGTAGAAATTCCGGTTGTAGTTTTAATAAATGGTAGAAGTGCTTCGGCTAGTGAAATTGTTGCAGGAACCTTACAAGATTTAGATCGAGCCGTAGTTATTGGTTCTAGAAGTTTTGGAAAAGGTTTAGTACAAAGACCAAAACAACTTACCTACGGTACGCAATTAAAATTAACGATTTCTAGATATTACACACCGTCTGGTCGCTGTATTCAAGCCCTAGATTATTGGCATCGCGATGAAAAAGGAGAAGCCGTAAGACTCACCAAAAAAGATTATCACGAATTTAAAACCAAAAATGGTAGACCTGTATTTGATGGGGGTGGTGTTTTACCAGATGAAACGCTAGAAATCACAAAAAATTCAGCCATTACAGATGCTATTCTAAAAAACGATTTTATTTTCGATTATGCTACAACGTATTACTACAAACACCAAAATATAAAAGACGTAGATAAATTTAAACTCACAGATACCGATTTTCAGGATTTCAAAAAATACTTAAAAAGTAAAGATTTTAAATTTGAAACCGAAACCGAAAAAGCCTTAACTAAAGCCTTAGAATTTGCTAAAAAAGAAGGTTTAGATGATAATATAGAAAAAGATTATAACACACTTATTAACAACCTAAACACCTCAAAAATAAAGGGTATAGACGAAAATAAAGCTGAATTATCGAGTTTATTAACAGACGAAATTGTAAAACGTTACGCCTACAGAGAAGGCTTATACGATTTTTATAAAACACATAATCCAGAAATAAAACGCGCTACAGAAATTTTAAGTAATTCTACAACCTATAGCGGTTTTTTAAACTAAAATAAAGTAGTAAAACTTATTGTGTTCTAAGCATGGCAATATGCGGAATGCCGTCTTCTAAATAAGGTTCAGAATTTTTTATAAACCCTAAGTTATTATAAAAGGGTTCTAAATGCTTTTGTGCCGAAATTTTAATAACATCTTCGTTAAACTGGTCGCTTACAGCTTGTATAGAAGCATTCATAATATCGTAGCCGTATTTATGTGTACGTTCGGTTTCCTTAACAATTACGCGACCAATACTGGCTTTCTCAAAATAATCACCTGCCCTAAAAATGCGGGTGTAAGCCACTAATTGATTGTTTTTAAATCCTAACACATGAAGTGCTTTATTATCTTTGCCATCAATATCTTGATAAATACAGTCTTGTTCTACAACAAAAACTTCACTTCTCAATTGTAATAAGGCGTATAGTTCGTGAATATTAAGTTCGCTAAAATATTTTATGGTAATGCTTATCATTTTTAATCTTGAACTATAGTTTCTTTAGGATCTTCTTTATTAAATTCAGGTTGAATATTAACATGATTTATATTGAATTTATCATGTAAAACCGTTTCAATCTGAAACAAAATATCATTAAACTGGGTTAAGGTAATATTCTCTTTAAAATCTAAATGTGCTTCTAAATGCAATTCATCATCATTTAAATTCCAAATGTGTACATGGTGTAATTTATTTACTTTAGGAATATTATGAACCGCTCTTACTACATCTCTTACATTAATATGAGAAGGTGTAAACAGCATTATCATTTTTGTAGAGGTTTTTAATAAATCGTAACCTACCCAAATTAAGTACAATCCAATTAAAAAAGTAAGCACACTGTCTACCCAAAATACCTGAAAATATTTCATAAGCAAACCGCCTATTAATACGGCTACACTGGCCATCATATCTGTAAATAAATGGAGGTATGCACTGCGCATATTCAAGTTAGAGTTAGAATCTTTTTTTAATAAAAGCACACTAAATCCGTTAGCTAAAATACCTAAAATAGACAACCAAATAACAAGGCTAGATTCTATAACCTGCGGATGACTAAAGCGTTTAAAGGCTTCAATCATTAATAGAATGGCTATTATAATTAGGGTAGAAGCATTTACAAATGCAGCAAGAATTTCTGCTCTTTTATACCCAAATGTTTTATCTATAGATGCTTTTTGTCGGGATAAACGATTTGCAATATAACTGACTATTAATGAAATAACATCGGTAAAATTATGTAACGCATCGCTTAATAAAGATAAACTTCCCGAAACCAAACCACCAATAGCCTGTGCTAAAGTTATTAGTATGTTTAACAAAATAGAAATAATTAAATTTCTACCTTTTAACTGATGGTGGTTATGGTTATGGGCATCTGTAGCTGACATTTAGCAGGAAACAGGAATTTTATTTATACGATTTTGGTGACGACCACCTTGAAATGCTGTGCTTAAAAACGCATCAACCATTTCTATAACTTGTTCTACAGCCGTAAAACGTGCAGGAATACTTAATATGTTAGCATCGTTATGTTCTCTTGCTAAAACCGTAATTTCTTTAGTCCAACATAAAGCAGAACGCACAGCTTGATGTTTATTTGCTGTCATATTAGCACCATTACCGCTTCCGCAGATAATAATACCAAAATCTACTACCTTATTTGTAACATCTGTTGCAACGGGATGTACAAAATCTGGGTAATCTACACTATCTGAAGAATCTGTACCATAGTTATTAACAATGTATCCCTTTGCTTCTAAATGTTTTACAACAGCAAATTTGTATTGCGTCCCTGCGTGATCATTTCCGATTGAAATTTTCATAATATGCTTTAGCTATTTTTAATTAAATAATAATGAGAATTGAGTTCGATTTTTAACCGATGTAAAGGTACAAAATGATGGTTAATAAACTACCTAAACTCCTAATAATTACATGGTTTAACTAAAGCATTAAATTGCGAATAATTACGTTAAATACACGATTTATAAACGTTTACGTAATAATTGTTTATAAAAACAGAATTAGTATTAATTAATTGTTAATATCTATTAGTTACTTTTTGAAAGATAAATTTTTAAATCTCGGATATTTTTACAACCAAACTTTAAAGCATTCCATCCAAATATTTAATTCCTTTTTTTTAGAAAAGTTTTTAGACCAAATTCAACGACTGTAAACACGAATTTTTAAATTAATTATTAAATATTTTCTGTAAATTTTAGTTATTAACAATTGTTAATAGCGTATTTAAAGCAGTTCAAAATAAAGCGTTTAAACCCCTAATAAGATGTTTACTTCATAACAATAGAATGTAAACTACGTAGAATCAAAATAAAATCTAAAAAAGTTATACCGCTATTAACAGACTATAATAACAACCATTTATTTTTTTAAATTTTAAAAGAAAACTATTTATATATGTATATATGTGGATAACTGTTTTTGTAAACTAAATTGAAATTGTACTTTTAAAAGGAAATAGTTAAACTTCTTAATAAAGAAACATTGGTTTAGTTTTTAAAATGTAGCTTTGTTACTATACAAATGAAGATTATGACAAGAAAGCGAAAAAAGAAAGCTTCAAAAGGAATTTCTAATCTCTCCAAAACGATTTTAAATATTCTAAGAAAGGAACGTAATAAAACCTTTAATTACAAACAAATAGCTGCAATACTGGATGTAAACGATGCCAGTAGCAGAAACCAAATTATAAAAACACTTCAAAAATTATTAGCTAATAAAGAAATTGAAGAAGTAGAACGCGGTAAATTTAAAGCGGTTGTTAACACCGAATACCATACCGGAATTTTAGATTTAACCTCTAAAGGAGCGGGTTATGTAATTTCTGATGATTTTGATGATGATATTTATATTGCTTCAAATAATATAAATAAAGCTCTTAACGGCGACGAAGTAGAACTCTACGTATACAAACGTCGTAAACAGGGTAAATTAGAAGGCGAAATTACAAGTATTATTAAACGTGCTAAAACAGAGTATGTTGGTGTTATTCAGGTGAGTAAAAATTATGCCTTTGTAGTGGTAGATGGCAATAAAATGTATAAAGATATTTTTGTGCCTTCTAATAAAATTGGTGATGCAGAAGATGGTGATAAAGTATTAGTAAGTCTTGAAGATTGGCCAGATAAAGCCGATTCGCCTAACGGAAAAGTACTTAAGGTTTTAGGAAAACCAGGCGAACACAATACAGAAATTCATTCTATTTTAGCCGAATATGGCTTGCCTTACGAGTTTCCGCACGAAGTAGAAGAGTTTGCAAATAATATAGATACTTCGATTACAGAAGATGAAATAAAAAAGCGTCGCGACATGCGAAAGGTGTTAACCTTTACTATCGATCCTAAAGATGCAAAGGATTTTGATGATGCTTTATCTTTTGAAGTTTTAGAAAATGGAAATTTCGAAATCGGAATTCATATTGCCGATGTGTCGCATTACGTACAACCCGGAACCGTTTTAGATGATGAAGCTTACGAACGTGCAACTTCGGTGTATTTAGTAGATAGGGTAGTACCTATGCTTCCAGAAATTTTATCGAATAATGCCTGTTCTTTACGCCCAAATGAGGAAAAATATACGTTCTCGGCAGTTTTCGAATTAAATAATAAATCCCAAGTTATTAACCAATGGTTTGGTAGAACCGTAACGTATAGCGATGCACGTTTTGCTTACGAAGAAGCTCAGGCTATTATAGAAAATAATGCTGGAGGTGATAAATCCGAAATTAATACTTTAATTCCGCAAGAGGTTTCTCTTTCTGGAAGTGCTTACAATACCACTCCAGAAATTGCCCAAGCTGTTTTAAAATTAGACGAATTGGCTAAAATTATGCGTTCTAAACGTATGCGTTCGGGTGCTATTTCTTTTGATAAAGTAGAAGTTAAATTCGAATTAGATAAAGATAGTAATCCAGTAGGTGTATTTTTTAAAACATCTAAAGATGCCAATAAATTAATTGAAGAATTTATGTTACTAGCAAACAAAAAAGTAGCAGAATTTGTTGGTAAAATGAAACCTGAAAAAACGTTTATTTATCGTGTTCATGACGAGCCAGACGAAAGTAAATTATACGCGCTTCAAAATATAGTTTCTAAATTTGGTTATAAATTAAATTTTAAAGATCGAAAAACAACTTCGGCTTCTTTAAATAGTTTATTAACCGATGTGGTTGGAAAAAAAGAACAAAATTTAGTCGATACTTTAGCGATTAGAACCATGAGTAAGGCCGAGTATACCACAGATAATATTGGTCACTATGGTTTGGCTTTCGACTATTATAGTCATTTTACTTCACCAATTCGTCGCTATCCAGATGTCATGGCACATCGTTTGTTACAAATGTATTTAGATGGCGAAAAATCTGCTAATGAAGCGATTTACGAAGAAAAATGTAAACATTCCAGTAATATGGAATATTTAGCCACCAAGGCCGAACGCGATTCTATAAAATACATGCAGATTCGTTTCATGCAAGATCATGAAGATGAAGAATTTGTGGGTGTAATTTCTGGAGTAACCGACTGGGGAATTTATGTAGAAATCATTTCTAATAAATGCGAAGGTATGGTTAGAACTCGCGATATTAAAGGCGATTATTACGAGTTCGATGAGAGTCAGTATGCCATAATTGGTCGCGAAACCAAAACCATGTATCAACTTGGAGATGAAGTGGTTGTTAAAGTAAAAGAAACCGATTTGGTTAAAAAACATCTCGATTTTAATTTAATTGGAAAATATAACGGATAAATTTTAAATAGTAAATTAAATAATGAAGTACCTAGTAGTGCTGTTTGTAATGCTAACTGCGTTAGGAATACAAGCTCAAAATGTAATAGAAAAACGGTTGGAGATTTTAAAGAACTTAAAGTTTACGATTTAATTCAGGTAGAATTAATAAAATCCGATCACGCTAAAGTCGAAATTTCTGGTAATAATGCAGATCAAGTAGAAACCATTAATAAAAATGGAACTTTAAAAATACGCATGGCCTTAAATAATATTTTTAACGGCGACCAAACAAAAGTAAAAGTATATTACAATACTATTGAAATTATCGACGTAAATGAAGGTTCTTCGGTAAGCTCAGACGATGTGATTGAACAATTCGAAATTCAATTAAAAGCTCAGGAAGGTGCCAAAATAAATGTTCCAGTAAAGGTATCTTTTGCAGTAATAAAATCTGTTACAGGAGGAGCTATTACCACTACAGGTACCGCTAAACACGAACAAATTACTATTTATACCGGTGGGATTTATAATGGTGAAAATTTAGAATCAGAAAATTCTAAAGTTACCATTCATGCAGCGGGAGAAGCACATATTCGATCTACTAAAGTTTTAGACATAACCATACGTGCCGGAGGCGATGTTTATGTATACGGAAATCCAGAAACTGTTAACGAAAATAAAGTATTAGGCGGAAGAATTTTAAGAGTGGAATAATTTCGCTTAAGTTTTACTAAATTTGCGTTAGAGTTCGCTTTATATGTTAGAAGATGTTTTAAGGGCAATCCCATTCGGAATATTGTTATCCTTTACTATTGGTCCAGTGTTTTTTGTTTTACTGGAAACTAGTGCTACAAAGGGTTTTAAAAGCGCTCTTATTTTTGATTTAGGCGTTATTCTTGCCGATGCTTTATTTATTATCATCGCCTTTTATAGTACCAGTAGGTTATTAGACAAAATAAAGGACGACCCTAATTTCTTTATTTTCGGTGGAGTTTTACTAGTTGTTTACGGCTTAATTTCATTTTTAAAAACTCAAAAATCTTTTAGAGATATTGTTCGCGAATATCATAGAGTAGAAATTCAAAAGAATTATGGAAAGTTATTTGTTAAAGGTTTTTTACTGAATTTTATAAATATAGGTGTGCTTTTAGGCTGGCTAAGTTTTATCGTTATTGGTAATTCTATGACGGAAAATGAGTTTGGAGTTCATGTATTTTTAGCCACAATTTTAGCCGTATATTTTATAGTAGATATTTTTAAAATTCTAGCTGCTAAAGCATTAAGGAATAAATTGACTCCGCGTATTATTTTTAAAACCAAAAAAATAGTAGCATTAGTAATTTTAGGTTTTGGTGTTTTATTATTGGTTCAAGGTTTTTTTCCGAAAGAAAAAGAGCTTATAAAGGATAAATTAGAACAATATAATCCGTTAGATTAAAGATTACATTCTCATCAACCTAAACCAAATTTTGGTTCTCACAAAGATCCTTTTCAGATGAATTTTTAAAACTCAGATTTGTAATTCGAGTTATCGAAGCACATACTACACTTGAGTTTTTAAGCCTGCACAACTGCGTTTCAAATTCTTTAATACAAGTTTATTGTCAATGCGAGTTATCGTATTCCTAATCTATTTATTTGAAGATTTTAGATTACAATACATGCACTGCAGCAGCTATTGTCTAATTCCTAATAACTTATTAAAACAAAAAAACCTCCAAGTAAACTTGAAGGTTTTGAAGAGGCGTCGAGCGGATTCGAACCGCTGTACAAGGTTTTGCAGACCTCTGCCTAGCCACTCGGCCACGACGCCGTTATTAACGGAATGCAAATGTAAAAAAAATTAAGTTTTTACACTACATACTTTTACTTTTTCTTTTCTCGGTCATTTTAATGGTAACCATCTCTACATCGCCACCTATTGGAGGGTTCAATTTACTCACACTTACCGTCGCTTTTTCTATGTGTAAATTCTCTTTTAATATCCTAACTAATATACGTTTAGCTACCGTTTCTAACAGGTACGACGGAATTTTCATCTCCTCTCTTACAATCCTATTTAGAAAAACATAATCCACTGTATCTTTAAGCTCATCAGACACTGCCGATGCTTGTAAATTGGCTTTAATTACTAAATCTACGCGGTAATCGCTTCCTATTTTAGTTTCTTCAGTTAAACAACCATGATTGGCGAAGATTCTAATGTTTTCTACTTTTATGGTTCCCATAAGCTTATAAATATTTGAATTTTGAGGGATTAAAACTTTCGATAAAATTAATCATTATCTCGTAGAATAATAGTAAGCAAGCGGATATTTCATTAATTTTGCACTTTATTTTTAATAGGTAGTTATAGCACTTATGTCTGAAGAAACAAAATCACTCAATTTTATTGAACATATTATAGAAAACGATTTAAAAAATGAAGTTACTCAAGATGAACTTCGTTTTCGTTTTCCACCAGAACCTAACGGATATTTACATATTGGTCATACCAAAGCTATTGGGATTAGTTTTGGATTAGGAGAGCGTTATAATGCGCCTGTTAATTTAAGATTCGATGATACTAATCCGGCTAAAGAAGAGCAGGAGTATGTAGATGCCATTAAAGAAGATGTATCTTGGTTAGGTTATACTTGGGATAAGGAAGTGTATTCTTCAGATTATTTTCAGCAATTACACGATTGGGCCGTACAACTTATAAAAGATGGAAAAGCGTATGTGGATTCGCAATCTTCTGAAGCTATGGCCGAACAAAAAGGAACTCCTACTCAACCTGGTATTGATGGACCTTATAGAAACAGAACGGTTGAAGAGAATTTAGATTTATTCAGCCGCATGAAAGCTGGAGAATTTAATGAAGGCGAACATGTTTTACGTGCTAAAATAGATATGGCACATGTAAATATGCTGATGCGCGATCCTATTATGTATCGTATTTTAAAGAAATCGCATCACCGTACAGGAGACGATTGGTGTATTTACCCTATGTACGATTGGACTCATGGCGAGAGCGATTATTTAGAGCAAGTATCACATTCTTTATGCTCGTTAGAATTTAAACCGCATAGAGAGCTTTACGATTGGTTTTTAGATCAACTGGTAGAAGCCGATAAAATCCGTCCAAAACAACGCGAATTTGCCCGTTTAAACCTAAGCTATACCATAATGAGTAAACGTAAGTTACTTAAATTGGTAGAAGATGGTGTGGTTTCCGGTTGGGACGATCCGCGTATGCCTACCATTTCTGGCTTACGTCGTCGTGGTTACACACCAGCAGCAATTAGAAAATTTGTTGAAACCGTTGGTGTTGCTAAACGTGATAACATGATAGATGTATCGCTTTTAGAATTTTGTATTCGCGAAGATTTAAATAAAACGGCGCCTCGAGTTATGGCTGTTTTAGATCCTATTAAACTAGTTATTTCTAATTATCCAGAAGATAAAGAAGAATGGTTAGAAGCCGAAAATAATCAGGAAGATGACAGTGCTGGATTTAGACAAGTACCTTTTTCGCGTGAATTATATATAGAACGCGATGATTTTAAGGAACAAGCAAATAGTAAATATTTCCGATTAAGTTTAGGAAAAGAAGTGCGTTTAAAAAATGCATATATCATAAAAGGGGAAAGTGTTGTAAAAGACGAAAACGGGAATATTACAGAAATTCATGCAACTTACGATCCCGATACTTTAAGTGGAAGCGGAACAGAAGCCAGCTTACGAAAAGTTAAAGGAACCTTACATTGGGTGTCTATTAAACATGCTGTAAAGGCAGAAGTTAGAGAATACGATAGGTTGTTTATGGATGAAACTCCAGATAGCCATCCGGATAAAGATTTTATGGAATTTATAAATCCTGATTCTTTAAAAATTATTACTGCTTTTGTTGAGCCAAGTTTAAAGGAAGCTAAAGTAGGAGAGCGTTTTCAGTTTCAACGTTTAGGCTATTTTAATGTAGATAAAGAATCGACTCCAGAGGCCTTAATTTTTAATAAAACGGTAGGACTACGCGATTCTTGGGTTAAAGAAAAGCCTAAAACAGAAGCAAATACAAATCAGAATAAACAAAAACAAAATCAGCCACAACGAAAAGCTATAGATGTTATTCAGCAATTAGGTAAAAAATATACCAATTTACCAGAAGCTAAACAAGAAAAAGTAAAGGCCGAAATTTTAGATTTAGCCAAGCAAGTGTCTTACGACGAATTAGAGCCTTTATTTGGCACTGCAGCTAAAAAAGTAGGAACACGTATCGCCGCGATGTTAACCTTGCGTGTATTGCTTGAAAATGGCTTAGAGCGTAATACAGCTATAAATGATTTTATAGAAAAAGGTTTAGAAGATGCAAATGCCTTATTAGTAGAGACTGCAAATACGATTTAAAGATTACTATTTTTATAATTTATAAACCCTTTTAACGCTGTTTTAAGGGTTTATTTTTTTTATAATGACTACATTTAAAGTAACTTATGAAAAATTAAAGATTATGAAGACACAAGCACAATTACTTAAAGAAATTTCGGAAGTGGTTTGGACGATGGAAAGTGATTACCCAGAAGTGTACCAGTATCTTGATGAAAACCCAATAACAATTCCAAATTTTGAAAACCCTAAAATTTCGACTAAAGAACTTGAAAATTATCTGGAAACTTTACATAATATCATAAATAAATATAAAGAAGAGAAGGGATTAACATAAAGGGGTATTCACAACATTACATCCTAAAATCATGTTCTACATTTTAAAAATATACAACTCGAAATCTCCTGCTATTCTATAAGAAAGCATAGAAAAAGTGTTTTAATCGTCTCCTTTTTTTAGATGAGCTTAAGTTCCAATACTCCGATTAAACTTCAATCTTAAACTTTATAACCTCTTCATATTAAATTTAGAGGTTATTTTTTCACTAATATTTTGCGTTGTTTTAGTTTTTACTACCTTGTTAGTACGAAATTGTTTTACTCATTTAAACGTATTCATGCATTTAAGAACGCTGATATTAATTATTATAAATAGCCTTATTTTTTTGGTTATTCTAATGCTTTCCATCACTTTTTACAATCAGTTTTCAAAGGTTCTAGACGATAGAATATTACTGCAATTGAATTCTATTAAAACCTTAAAACAGATTCAGGTTGAAAACTTAATTAATACCGAGTGGCAGTATTTTTTAAAT
The DNA here is from genome assembly GCF_001685485.1 of Formosa haliotis. NCBI lineage: Bacteria > Pseudomonadati > Bacteroidota > Flavobacteriia > Flavobacteriales > Flavobacteriaceae > Formosa > Formosa haliotis. The sequence continues at coordinate 2,709,892 of NZ_BDEL01000001.1, forward strand.
GATGAAAGTCAAGAATCTCATCCAGATCTTTCACAATTTGATCTTCCCGAAGCTCTACTTCAAACTACAGGTATTTACGATTTTACTAGCTATAATAAAAATAAGCGTAGTGCCATTGGATTTGTTTTGCATCGCGATGGAAAAACAAGAGTAGCGCTAATGAATCATCAAAAGATTAAAAATATTTTATTAGAGCGTGCCGGAATGGGGGAGAGTGGAGAATCGTATTTGGTTGGCGAAGATTTTACAATGCGATCGCAATCTCGCTTTTATCCAGAAAAAATACCTGCTACTATTACGGTTAAAACAGAAGGTGTTTTAGACGGCTTTTTAGGACAAGATGGACGCGGTGTTTTTCAGGATTATCGTGGTGTAGAAGTTTTTAGTGTGTATAGTCTTATAAGCATTTCTAAATTAAAACTCGTTATTCTATCAGAAATAGATATTAGCGAGGTTATGGCACCCTTAAAACAATTAAAAATAAGGTTATTGGGACTCATTATTTTAATAATGATTATTGCTATTATATTATCTATTTTTCTCACAAACATTATTACCAAACCAATAAATAATATGCGTAGAAGCCTTAACGTTATGGCGGCAGGCGATTATAGTCAAATAAATAAAATAGATAAAAGTTCTTATGAAATAAATGAAATGTTTGAAGCTTTAGATTTATTAAAAAAATCGTTACAAGGGGCTGTAACATATTCTAAAGAACTAGGTAAAATGAATTTAAACACGCACTATACACCTAAAGGAGAAAATGATGTTTTAGGTAAAAGTCTTATAAAAATGCGTGATAAACTGATTGAGTTTAGAAACAAAGAAAATGTAAATAGAATACACACCAAACGGCAATTGGTAGATGGTCTGGAAAACGAAAGGCACCGGTTATCGCGGGAATTACACGATGGTATTGGGCCGTTATTAACATCGTTAAAGTTTTATGTAGAAAATAAAGTTGAAGATAAAACGAAGAAGCAGGACATGATTAAAATTATAGATGGAACGATTTCCGAAATTCGTTTAATGTCTAATGCCTTAATGCCTTCAACTTTAGAAGATTTCGGAATAGGTGTGGCTTTAACCACCTTTGTTAACAATATAAAAAACACCTCTGGAATTTCTATAGTTTTTGAAGATTTAACTTCCGAAAATGAAAGTAAAATCACTAAAAATCAAGCCATAAATCTATTCAGAATTGGTCAAGAATTGGTAAATAATGCTTTAAAACATGCCCAAGCTGAAACGATTAGAATTTCCTTATCGGAATTTGACGATTTTATTTCTTTATTTTATTTTGATGATGGCGTAGGATTCGATTTAAAACACGTAAAACTAGGCTCCGGAATTATTAATATTAAAGAGCGCGTAGAGATGTGTAATGGGCACATACAAATACACTCTAAACCAAGAAATACCACAGTAGAAATTGAATTACCTATAGAACATGAATAAAATAAAAGTTATTATAGCAGACGACCACGAATTGTTTAGAAACGGTTTAAAGGAACTACTAATAAAACACGACGATATAGAAGTTGCTGCCATGGTAGGAGATGGGGTTCAGTTTATGGAAACTATAGAAGCTATTACAGATGCCAATATTGTTTTACTGGATCTTACCATGCCAAATATGGATGGTTTTGAAGTTTTAAAACGATTAAAAGATAAGCATGCTTCTATAAAACCAATTGTAATATCTATGCATAATGATGGCAATTATATTGCAAAAAGTGCTAAAGCTGGGGCGTATGGATATTTATTAAAAAATACAGATGAGGAGGAGTTAATTCAGGTAATTAGAACAGTAAGTAGGGACAAAAAATACTTTAGTCCGAGTATTTCAGAAAAGATGATTAATTTTATGTCTGAACACAATGTAAGTGAAAACATTTTATCTAATAAGGAAAAGGAAGTTTTAGAGCTTATTTCTCAAGGACTTACCACCAAAGATATTGCGGCAAAATTGTTTGTGAGTACTCGTACAATTGAAACCCATCGCGCTAATATTTTAAAGAAACTTGAAGTAAAAAATACAGCCGAATTAATTAAAAAAGCAACCCAAATAAATTTAATTTAGTAAGAGCATCCGTATTTATACGGATAGAGATTACGTGGTTTTTGTGAACTGCAAACACATGATATCGAATGTAACTTTGTATAGAACAATTAAACATAGATATTATGAAACATATAACCTTAATTTTAGCTTTAGTACTAGCATCTACTACAGCAGCTTTTGCTCAAGACAGAAGTGAATTAAAAGGACCAGAATATAAAAATTACAAACCTTGGCAACATGAAACGACGCCGAAGTTAATTTATAATGTAACAGAAAAGGAACAGTTAAAAAGTCCTGATTATAAAAATCAGAAACCTTGGCAAGACACTACAGAAACTGCAGTTGTAGAAATTACTGTAGGATCTGAACGTTCTAAACTGAGAGGACCAGCTTATAAAAATTATAAGCCTTGGAACAATAAAAATCAGTAGTCTGTTATAATCTTACTATTTTTTTTTAAATACTTTATTAGTTAGAAAAGCCTTAAAACATTGTTTTAAGGCTTTTTTTTATGTAGTCAAGTATATCATGTAATTGTTATAATGACACAGCAGTGCCAGACGCTGTAACCATAAGCATGCCGCCATTTGGGCCAACAGTTTCGTAATCTAAATCGACGCCAACTATGGCATCTGCCCCTAAATGTTTGGCACGTTCTTCCATTTCTTTTAAAGCAGAATCTTTTGCTTCGCGTAAAACCGCTTCGTAAGAACTAGACCTTCCGCCAACAACATCACGAATTCCGGCGAAAAAGTCTTTTATAAAATTAGCCCCAATAATGGTTTCTCCAGTTACTAATCCTAAATAACCTGTTATTTTTTGAGTTTCTAATGTGGGTGTTGTTGAAATTATCATGCTGTATTTTTTTAATTTATTCTAATTCTTTATTCTTCTTTTTAGATTCTTTCATGGCTTCACCAATTTGATTACTAGCTACAAAACTAGCGACCATATCGTTTAACATATTACTTCCCGCTTGAGGAGAATTAGGTAATAATATTAAATTACTATTGGTTTCTTCTCCTAAAGATTGTAGCGTATCGTAGTGTTGTGTAACCACAATTAAAGCAGAAGCTTCTTGCGAATTAATACCAACACGATTTAAAACTTCTACAGATTCTTCTAAACCGCGAGCAATTTCACGACGTTGGTCGGCAATACCTTGTCCTTGTAAGCGCTTGCTTTCTGCTTCGGCTTTTGCTTTTTCAACAATAAGTATACGTTGTGCATCACCTTCAAACTGCGCGGCAATCTTTTCACGTTCGGAAGCATTAATACGGTTCATGGCCGCTTTAACCTGTGCGTCTGGATCAATATCTGTTACAAGAGTTTTAATAATGTCGTATCCATAATCTAACATAGCATCGTTAAGCTCTGTTTTTACGGCAATAGCAATATCATCTTTTTTAACAAATACATCGTCTAATTTCATTTTAGGAACTTCGGCACGAACCACATCAAAAACGTAAGATGTAATTTGATCGTGAGCGTAATCTAGTTTATAAAAGGCATCGTATACTTTTTCTTGAATTACTTTAAACTGTACAGAAATTTTTAATCGAACAAATACGTCGTCTAAGGTTTTTGTTTCAACAATAACATCTAATTGCTGAATTTTTAAACTCATGCGTCCTGCTACGCGATCAATAATAGGAATTTTAAATTGTAAACCAGAATGGCGAATACTTTGAAATTTTCCGAAGCGTTCTATAATGGCGGCAGACTGTTGTTTTACGGTAAAAAAGGATAGTATTAAAACTACTATCGCAAGAAAGATAAAAGGAAATAAAATGGGCATAGCGATGATTTTAAACAGTTAGTAAAATTTGTTATTAAATTTAATGTATTATTTTGATTCTGATAGCAATTCAACTCCAAAACTGAAATAAACTCCAAAATAGACTTTTAATTTTTGATTTAAATTGTCGGTTTAAAACAGGTTGTAAAATGACTTATTAAGATACGGAAAGTCTACATAAAAATTAAGAGAATTTTTAGGTCAATTTCAACTGTTTTTTTTCATAAAAACCGTGTTTAACAGCGTATTTCCTACGTTCGTAATAAATTCTAAATGCACATTTCTTGGATTAACTGCGTTAAAATTTTCATTCACCCTATAAAATTTTCAATTCAACGTTTTAAAGCCCGGTATCTCTGTGTTTAGCAACGATTTAAATATATTTGATTAGCTATTAATCAAATCTACAGTTATGATTCACAGAATTTTACATCTGCTGGGTTTTGTAATTTTATCGACTCAAATTACCTACTCTCAAACACCAAATGAAGTGATTGCTTCAGAATGGTTATATTCAAATTTTCAAAATTTACAATCGCAAAGAACCTACGAACTTCGAAAAGATTTTAATCAAAAAGGGTCTGCTGGAGAAACCATTCGTTATGGTCAATATGTTAATAATGTGCCAGTTTATAATGTAAGTGTTGCAGTTCATGTTTCTCCAAATAGCGAAGTTACTTATCATTCAGGATCGTTTAATAATACCATTTCTAAAATTAATACAGAACCTAATATAACATCAGATGAAGCCATTAATTTGGCCGCAAAAGCTTTAGGTATAGAAAAAACAATTACTCAAAAGGAATCGAAACTTTTTGTACACGAAATTGATGGAGCTACTAAATTGGTGTACCGCGTAACAACAAATTCTAAAACTTTAAATGGGTTTTGGGAAACCATTATAGATGCCAAAACATCGGAAATACTTAGTAAAAAAGATATTGCTCACTATCACCACGACCATGATTCTGGAGACGATTCAGATTTAAATGGAATGGATTTAATAGAGGCTAAAGGGAAAATTTTTAACCCGGATCCTTTATCATCTACAGGAGAAATTTATGGAGGTGCTTTTGTAGATAATAACGATAGTACCAATGAATATTTAGATAATGCCAGAACCGATGTGTCTTTTAAAATTTTAAATAGTGAGAATGGAATATTTAAATTAAAAGGAAAGTATTTAGAAATAAAAGAGATTCAGAACCCAGAAACGGGTTTGTTTGAGCAAGATTCACCAGATTTTTCTTTTACACGCGATCAAGATGGTTTTGAAGCTGTAAATGCTTATTATCATATCGATAGAAGCATGAGATATATTAATGAAACTTTAGGTATCCCATTAAAATCTATGTATCATGATGGTCTTATTTATTATGATCCGCATGCGTTTAACGGTTCTGATAATTCATCATATGGTGGAGGTATTTTAAAATTCGGAACAGGTGGGGTAGATGATGGTGAAGATGCCGATGTTATTATACACGAATTAGGTCATGGTATTCACGAATGGTTAATTAAAGGAGGAATCTCTCAAACCGAAGGACTAAGTGAAGGCTTTGGCGATTATTGGGCACAATCGTACAGCAGAGGTATAGAAGGTTCTAATAGTTCGCGATCTAGTAGTGCTTACCATAATATTTTTAAATGGGATGGACATAACGAATTTTGGGGTGGTCGTGTAACCAATTACGATGCGAAATACCCTGAAGGTTTAACTGGTAAAATTCATAAAGACGGACAAATTTTTGCAAGTACTTTAATGGAAGTTTGGGATTATTTAGGAAAAGTAACCACCGATAAAATTGTGTTAGAAGGTTTAGCAATGACAACCAATAGTTCTACGCAAGCAGATGCCATCGCAGCCATTAGGCAAGCAGCTATAGATATGAATTTAGGCTGTACAGATATAGAATTTATTACTACCGTTTTTAATGATAGAGGATACGGTTTAGATGCTTACGAGTGTAATAAATTAAGTGTAGATGAAAATGTTATTGCAAGAATACAATTGTACCCAAATCCAGCACAAACCACTATTGCGTTTAAAAATATTATAGATGAACATCGCATAACTATTTACAATATGATGGGGCAGAAAATATTAAGCAAAACCATTACACGCGCTAATAATGCGGTAAATGTTTCAACTTTATCTAAAGGGATGTATGTAGTGTCTTTCGAAAATTATACAAGTAATTTTAAATTTATTAAGCAATAAGATATTCAAATATATAGCACAAAAAAGAGACCGACTAAAAAGTTAAGTTTTCGTCAACCTGAACTTAATTCAGAATGAACGATTTTATACTTTTTAAACAGCCTCTTTTGGATTGTATTGGCTTGGAATCTAGGCTTTTATTTGAAAGGATTAAATACCAGTAGCCAGTTGTTCTATACGATTAATGGACTCTTGTTTACCAATCATATACATAATATCGAAAACATCTGGCCCTTGCAAAGCACCAACTAAAGCTAATCGTAGTGGCATCATTACTTTTCCAAAACCTATGTCTTTAGAAGTAATCCAAGCTTTAACCGTATTTTGAAGCGTTTCTGCAGTGAAATCTTCTATAGTGTTAATAAGAGTCGCTAATTCGCTTAAAAGCTCTCTAGTGTCGTCTTTTACAGCTTTTTTGTATGCTTTTTCATCGTAAGCCTTTGGCGCTTCAAAAAAGTAGCTGCTTAAATCCCATAAATCAGAAATAAACGTAGCGCGTTCTTTAATTAAATTCACGGCCATAGCTATGTAATTTACATCGATATCTTTTAATTCGTCGTGTTGCGCTTTAAAGGTTTCTGCAAGCTCGTCGTTATTTTGTTCTTGCATATAATGGTGATTAAACCATTTTATTTTATCGGGATCAAAACGTGCTCCAGCTTTATGTACGCGTTCTATATCGAAAGCTTCAACCAATTCGTCTAAACTAAATAATTCTTGTTCTGTTCCAGGATTCCATCCTAAAAAAGCTAGAAAATTAATTACAGCTTCTGCAAAATAGCCGTCTTCTTTATAACCACGAGAAACATCGTTAGTTTTTGGGTCAATCCATTCTAAAGGAAACACAGGAAATCCTAATTTATCGCCATCACGTTTGCTTAATTTTCCTTTTCCAGTAGGTTTTAAAATTAGTGGTAAATGTGCAAATTCAGGAGCATCCCATCCAAAAGCTTTATATAACTGATAGTGTAATGCTAAAGATGGCAACCATTCTTCACCACGAATAACATGCGAGATTTCCATTAAATGGTCGTCTACAATATTCGCTAAATGGTAAGTTGGCATCCCATCACTTTTAAATAATACCTTGTCATCTAAAATGTTGGTATCTATTTTTATATCGCCACGAACCATATCCTTTAAATGTAAGGTTTCGTCTTGAGGCGATTTAAATCGAACCACATAATCATCGCCTGCATCTAATTTTTGTTGTACTTCTTCTGCAGAAAGCGATAACGAATTGTTTAATTTTAAACGGTTATGCCAGTTGTAAATAAAGGTTTTTCCTTTTTCTTCATGATCTTTTCTGTGTGCGTCTAGAGCTTCGGCAGTATCAAAAGCATAATAAGCATTTCCAGAAGCAATTAAATCTTCGGCGTAGGCTTTATATAAATCTTTACGTTCGCTTTGTCTGTACGGACCAAATTTTTCATTTTTTCCTGGACCTTCATCAAACGGAATATGACACCAATTTAAGGCATCTATAATATAGTTTTCGGCACCTTCTACATATCTATTTTGATCGGTATCTTCAATACGTAGAACAAAAGTTCCGTTATGTTTTTTAGCAAATAAATAATTGAATAAAGCTGTACGAACACCACCTATATGAAGGGGTCCTGTTGGGCTTGGTGCAAATCGCACACGAACATTTTTAGTCATGTTTTTTTATTTAAGACCGCAAAGATACTGTGATATGTGTAAAGATGAAAGATTTAACCCTAGCAATAATTATTTTATAATTTTCATTTTAACATTAACTTACATTTTTACGCTATTACAGCTAAAATTATTATTGTAGATTAGTGGGTTAAATACACGATAGATTGGACAATTATAAAATTATTATTGAAAAATTAGAGGGCTTTATAAGGCGTTATTATACAAACGAACTTATTAAAGGTGCTATTTTGTTTTTTTCTATCGGACTTTTATATTTTTTGGTCACGCTTTTGGTGGAACATTTTTTATGGCTTAACCAAACAGCAAGAGCCATTTTATTTTGGCTTTTTATTGTAGTTGAAGCATTACTTTTTATAAAATTTATAGTCGTTCCGTTAAGTAAGTTGTTTAAACTTCAAAAAGGTATAGATTACGAAACGGCTTCAAAACTTATTGGAAATCATTTCTCTGAAGTAAACGATAAATTACTTAATGTACTTCAATTACATAACGATACTTCTAAATCGGAATTACTGCTAGCGAGTATCAATCAAAAGGCAGCAACTATTAGTCCGGTTCCTTTTAAATTAGCTATTAATTTTAAGCAAAATATCAAATATTTAAAATATGCTATAGTTCCAGTGGCTTTAATTTTATTTTTTGTATTATTAGGTAAAATAAACTGGTTTACAGATAGTTATAAGCGAGTTGTAGATTATAAAACAGCTTACGAACCGCCTGCACCTTTTCAGTTTTTTGTAGTTAATGAAACTTTGAATGGTGTAGAAAATAAGGATTTTAAGCTATTGGTAAATACGGCAGGTACTGTTATACCAGAACAAGCACAAATAACATTTAATAACGAGACTTATATTTTACAGGACAAGGGTTCTGGTGCATTTGAATATGTATTTAATAGTCCGAAATCTAATATTACATTTCAGTTGCATGCTAATGGAGTAACCTCTAAACCTTACGAATTAACTATTGTTGAGGTACCTACTTTATTAGGTTTCGATATGGTTTTAGAATATCCTAAATATATTCAAAAGAAAGATGAGGTTTTAAAAAGTACGGGAAATGCCATGGTTCCAGAAGGGACTAAAGTGACCTGGAAATTAAAAACCAAAGCTACTAATCGTGTACAGTTATTTTCAAAAGATACAATTAACTTCGAGAAGAAGGAGGGAGGTTTTGAAACTACGAAACAAATGCATTCCAATTTTGTTTATAGTTTAAGTACAAGTAATGATAAACTTGAAAATTACGAAAATTTAAGTTTTTCTATAGATGTTATAAAAGATGAATTTCCAGAATTGGTTGTGGATATGGTTCGAGACACAGTCGATTTGAAAACTATGTATTTTAAAGGAAAAATTAGCGACGATTACGGTTTGAATGGTTTAAACTTAGTGTATTTTGAAACGGATAATGAACAAGCTGTTCATAAAATTAGAATACCAATCGCTAAAACTAATGTCGATCAGTTTTTAACGGCCTTCCCTAATCAATTAGAGCTTCAAGAGGGAGTGTCCTACAGTTTATATTTTGAGGTTTTTGATAATGATGCTTTACATCATTTTAAACGGACTAAAAGTGAAATTTTTAATTATCGTGAACAAACGACTTCCGAAAAGCAAAACAATCAATTACAACAACAACAAAATACCATTCAAGATTTAAATAATTCTCTTGAAAAATTTGATGAGAATGAAAAGATTTTAGAAGATATTTCAAAAACTCAAAAATCTAAAAAGAGTTTAAATTTTAACGATAAAAAGAAATTAGATGATGCTTTAAAACGTCAATTGCAACAAGAAAAATTGATGAAAAATTTCAATAAATCGTTTCAAGAAAATCTAAAAGAATTTAATAAGGATCAAGATCAAATAGACCCACAACAAGAACAACTTCAAAAAAGGTTATCAGAAAATGAAGAACAACTTAAGGAAGATGAAAAGCTTTTAGAAGAATTAAAAAAGTTACAGGATAAAATTAGCAACGAGGATTTATCTAAAAAATTAGATGAGATTAGTAAGAAGAATAAAAATCAGAAACGTAGTTTAGAGCAATTAGTTGAGTTAACTAAACGGTTTTATGTGGCAAAAAAAATGGAAAAACTTCAGGAGGATTTAGATGTTTTGGGTGAAGAACAATTAAAACAACCCGAGAAATCTAAAGAAGAAAATACATCAGATAAGCAAGCCGAATTGAATAAAAAATTCAACGATATACAAAAAGAATTAGATGCTTTACAAAAGGATAACAAGGCATTAAAAAAACCTATGGATTTGCCTCGTAATGAAAAGTCTGAATCTGATGTAGATCAACTTCAAAAAGATGCAGAATCAGATTTAAGAGAACGTGAATCTGGTGAAAAAAGTCCTAGCGAACAACAGCAAAAGGTAATGGAAGCGAAACAAAATCAGAAACGTGCTGGTCAAAAAATGAAGGAAATGAGTAAAGCCATGCAGCAGTCTATGCAAATGCAAAGTGGTGAACAAATGGAGGAAGATGCAGAAATGCTTCGTCAGGTTTTAGATAACCTTTTGGTGTTTTCATTCGATGAAGAAGGACTCATGAATAATTTTAAAAGTATAGAGGTTAACCATAATAATTATGCTAATTATTTGCGTAAGCAACATGTGTTAAGGGAATATTTTGAACATGTTGATGATAGTTTATTTGCCTTGTCTTTACGTCAGCCTATGCTTTCGGAACAAGTGAATAAAGAAATTGGTAACATTTATTTTAATGTAGATAAATCTTTGGAAGAATTTTCTGAAAACCGATTATTTCAAGGAATTGCAGCACAGCAATATGCCTTTACTTCGGCTAATGTGCTTGCAGATTTATTAAGTAATATTCTAGATAATATGCAAGATCAATTGAATTCATCTTCTTCCGGTCAGGGTAGTGAAGGACAAAAATCTGGTGAAGGTGAGGGTCAACTTCAGGATATTATTATGAGTCAAGAAGAGTTAAATAAACAAATGCAGGAGCAGATGGGTGGCAAAGATTCTAAGCAAGGTAAAGATGGAAATTCCGTCAAACCCGGTGAATCTGGTTCTGACGGTGACAGTGGAGAAGGAGACAAAGGTTCTAAACAAGGCCCTAAAGGAAATAATAATGATGGACAGGATTCTCAGGAAGGATTAAATGGTGAGTTGTTTAGTATTTATCAAAAACAACAAGAACTGCGTAATCAATTAGAAGAGCGTCTTGCTAAGGAAGGACTTACCCCACAAGGCCAGAAATTATTACGGGATATGGAGCAGGTAGAAATGGACTTGCTAAATGATGGTTTTACGCAAAAAACTTTGGTAAAAATGTTGAATTTTGAACAGCAACTTTTAAAATTAAAAGATGCTACGTTTCAACAAGAACAGGAAAATAAACGGGAATCAAAATCTAATAACAGGGCATTTACAAACGATTCTAACGATAAGTTGCCAAATGCTAAACAATATTTTAATACTACTGAAATATTAAATAGACAAATCCTACCTTTGCAAAATAGTTTTAAACATAAAGTGCAACAGTATTTTAAGAATGAGTAATGGTATATTTTAATTACGAAACAGATTTTGAATTGGCTAATGAAACTAGTTTAGCTAATTGGATACATGCTACAATTCTTGAAGAGGGTTGTAAGGAAGGTGAAATTAATTATATTTTTTGTGATGATGATTATCTTCATAAATTGAATGTAGAGTTCTTAGATCATGATACTTTAACAGATGTGATTAGTTTTGATTACTCAGTCGGAAAAGAGCTACATGGAGATATTTACATATCTGTTGAGCGTGTTAAAGACAATGCTTCCGATTTTGGAACTGATTTTGTAGATGAATTAAATCGGGTTATTATTCATGGAGTTTTGCACTATTGTGGCTATAAAGATAAGTCGGATGAAGATGCTAAACAGATGAGAAGTAAGGAGGATTTTTATCTTTCTAAACTTAATTAGCACATTACTTATTTAAATTGTTCCACGTGGAACATTAATCAAATTAATTTAAAATTGAATTCAAATGTTCGATAAAGTTTACGATGTAATTGTTGTTGGAGCTGGTCATGCAGGAAGTGAAGCCGCTGCTGCTGCCGCAAATATGGGGAGTAGTACATTGTTAATTACAATGAATTTACAAAACATAGCTCAGATGTCTTGTAACCCTGCTATGGGAGGTATTGCTAAAGGGCAAATAGTTCGTGAAATTGACGCTTTAGGAGGATATAGTGGAATTGTTAGTGATACATCAGCGATCCAATTTAAGATGCTAAATAAATCTAAGGGACCTGCTATGTGGAGTCCGAGGGTGCAAAGTGATCGTATGCGTTTTGCGGAAGATTGGCGTATGATGTTAGAAGGTACTCCTAATTTAGATTTCTATCAAGATATGGTATCTGGTTTAATAATGGATGGGGATCAGGTTGCAGGGGTTAAAACTTCCCTTGGTATTGCTGTTCGAGGGAAATCTGTTGTATTAACTAATGGTACATTTTTAAATGGTTTAATTCATATTGGCGATAAGAATTTTGGTGGTGGTAGAGCAGGGGAAAGAGCTGCTACGGGTATAACAGAACAATTGGTAGATTTAGGATTTACTTCTGGAAGAATGAAGACAGGAACACCTCCTCGTGTTGACGGGCGATCTTTAGATTATTCTAAAATGGTAGAACAGCCTGGGGATGAAAAACCAGAAAAGTTTTCTTATTCTCCAATCACAAAACCATTAACAAATCAGCGGTCTTGTTATATGACATATACGAGTACGTTGGTGCATGATTTATTACGAGAAGGTTTTGATAGGAGTCCAATGTTTAATGGTCGAATTAAAAGTTTAGGACCTAGATATTGTCCATCCATCGAAGATAAAATTAATCGTTTTGCAGATAAAGATCGTCATCAATTGTTTATTGAACCGGAAGGTTGGAATACATGCGAAGTATATGTAAATGGTTTTTCTACGTCTTTACCAGAAGATGTGCAATTTAAAGCATTGCGATCTGTCGCTGGTTTTGAAAATGTAAAATTCTTTAGACCAGGTTATGCCATAGAATATGATTATTTTCCACCTACCCAATTGAAACATACTCTAGAAACTAAACTTGTAAATGGTTTATATTTTGCTGGTCAAATTAATGGAACTACAGGTTATGAAGAAGCCGCTTCTCAAGGATTAATGGCAGGTATAAATGCTAGTCTTAAAGTTCAGGAGCGTGATGAATTTATATTAAAACGTAATGAAGCTTATATAGGTGTTCTTATTGATGATTTAATTACTAAGGGCACAGAAGAACCGTATAGAATGTTTACATCTCGTGCTGAATATAGAACACTGTTGAGACAGGATAATGCTGATTTTAGGTTAACCCCTAAAGGTTTTGAAATAGGTTTAGCTTCAGTAGACCGATTAAAACGCATGGAATTAAAACAAAAAAAATCGGAATTGTTTGTTCAGTTTTTTAAAGATTTAAGTGTAAAACCAGAAGTTATTAATCCTATTTTAGAAAGTAAGGAATCGGCTGCTGTAAATCAATCAGGGAAATTATTTAAAGTATTTGCCCGTCCAAATATCGATATGGATGATGTGCGTAAGATTGACGAGGTAGAACAGTTTATAGCTGATCATGAGTTGGATCGTGAAATTATTGAACAAGCAGAAATTCAGGTTAAATATTCTGGGTATATAGAAAAGGAAAAACAAAATGCAGATAAATTAACTCGTCTAGAGGATATTAAAATTCCAACCAATTTTGATTATTCTAAGATCAAATCCATGAGTTTTGAAGCTCGTGAAAAACTAAAAAATATTCAACCCACGAGTATCTCACAAGCATCTAGAATTAGTGGTGTTTCACCAAACGATATTTCTGTTTTATTAGTTTATATGGGTCGATAATTTTATATGTTCCACGTGGAACATATAAAATTCAATCATAAAATTGTTTAAAAAAATCAAAAAAATTTAAAGTCTCTTTTTAATAAACGAAAGAGACTTTATTATTAAAGATCATGAATATAACCTCAAATAAAGTGAGTTTAAAGTGTAAAGATTATTCTGTTTCTGGAGCATATTTTGAATTAAAACATGACGACGATTTAGATATTTTAATTACTTCACCACAACCAAAATCGGAGGAACTTGGACAGTACTATAAAAGTGAAGATTATATTTCGCATACAGATGCGAAGCGAAATCTTTTTGAAAAATTATATCATACTGTAAAAGGCATTGCATTAAAACGAAAACTAAATTTGATAAATAGTTTTGATAACGAAACAAAATCTCTTTTAGATGTTGGATGTGGTACCGGAGATTTTTTACAAATAGCTAAGGCAAATGGTTGGAAAGTTTGCGGTATAGAACCAGACGAAGGAGCAAGACAATTAGCAATTAATAAAGTGGGAAACCACATAAAAGATGCGTCTACAATAAATACCTTACCAAATAATAGTTTTGATGTAATTACACTTTGGCATGTATTAGAACATTTGCCTAATTTAGATTTGCAAATAGAAACTTATAAACGACTTTTAAAACCTAAAGGAACCTTAATTATTGCGGTTCCAAATTTTAAAAGTTACGACGCAAATTATTATAAAGCGTATTGGGCCGCTTTTGATGTGCCTAGACATCTTTGGCATTTTTCTCAAACTGGAATTTCTAAAATTTTAGCTAAACAACAGTTTAAAATAAAAAATACCTTACCTATGCTTTTCGATGCGTTTTATGTTTGTCTGCTTTCCGAAAAATATAAAACAGGCCAAATGAATTTTGTAAAGGCTTTTCAAATCGGATTATTATCTAATCTAAAGGCAAAACGTTCTGGAGAGTACTCTTCATTGATTTATATAGTTAAAAATGAATAAAAACGCAAAATAAGCCGTTTTAAGAGGTTTTTATCTAATTAATCGAATGGTAAGGTCTGTAAATTTATTTAAGAGCTTAAATCTTTTCTATTAAAGCGATTTTTTATAATAAAAACTTATAACAAAACATTATCTCATAAATAATTACTATATATGGTTAATCGTATCATATTAAGATAAATATCTACTTAACTTTTCTATTTTTGTTTTCGAAAATTAAATTGATAACAAAATGAAAAAAATATCCTTATTAGTAATTTCATTAATTACTATGGCTTCTTGTCAGCAAACCCAAAAGATCGGATTTGTCGACAATTCTAAATTGGTAAATGAATATCAAGAAAAAATTGATGTGGAAGCCAAATACAAAGCTTTAATAGAGGCCTCTAATAAATCTACAGATAGTTTAGCGCAATTATTCCAAGCCGAATATCTAGAATTCCAGAATCAAGCAGCTACTATGGGGCAGGAGAAAGCTCAAGAGCGTTACCAAGAATTAGGGAGAAAGCAACAAGCTTTACAGCAGCAAATTCAAATGAAAGAACAACAAATTTCTGCGGATAGCCAAAAGGAAATTGATTCATTAATTTCAAAAGTAAGAAAATTCGTAAAAAATTATGGAAAATCAAATTCCTATGATTTTATCTTAGGAAGTAATGAAGCGGGAAGCGTCATGTATGGAAAAGAAGGTGACGATCTTACCGAAACACTTGTAAAAGCTTTAAACGATAGCTACAAAAAATAAATAATTATTACACCTAATAATTTTAAAGTCAAACATGGTTACACTGTGTTTGGCTTTTTTTTATGTCTAACATTTCGTGGATATCAATAGTTATATAGTTAAACAAATTCTGAGTAGCACGTCATTTTATTAGGTTTTTCGTTGATAAAACAATATTTAACAATGTAATGCGATATAAATTTAGTTGATTTGTAATACATTATAACCACAACCACATTATGAAACTTAAACTTAGCGTTTGCTTTATTTTATTAAGCACTCTATTTTATGCGCAAGAAAATTTTACGGTAAGCGGAACTGTAAAAGATTTTGCGAATGGAGAATCGGTTTTTGGAGCCTCGGTATATTTAGAAAACACAAGTACAGGAACCATTACCAATGCTTATGGATTTTATTCTATTTCTGCGCCCAAAGGAACCTATAAACTCGTGGTTTCGTATTTGGGTTATATAACTATTTCAAAAGACATTGAGCTTAATTCAAATCAAAATATATCTTTTGAATTAGAGGAAGATACCACCACTTTAGACGAGGTTGTTATTACCGCAGAAGAATCTGAAAAAGCGAATATAAGAGATCCACAAATGAGTGTTTCTGTAATTAAAAGTGCAACAATTAAAGCTATTCCTGCCGTTTTAGGAGAAGTCGATTTGGTTAAATCTATTCAAATGTTGCCTGGGGTTACCAATAATGGAGAGGGATCCAACGGATTTAATGTTAGGGGTGGAGCAACAGACCAAAACTTGGTGCTTTTAGACGAGGCTATCATTTTTAATGAGTCGCATTTATTCGGTTTTTTCTCGGTCTTTAATGCCGATGTGGTTAAAGATATTAAATTATATAAAGGTAATATTCCTGCCAATTATGGTGGTCGCGTGTCTTCAGTGCTCGATATTCGCCAGAAGGAAGGGAATAGTAAAAACTTCGATTTAAGTGGCGGAATTGGTCTTATTTCAAGTCGACTTGCAGCAGAGGCTCCGTTATTTAAAAACAAAGGGTCGTTTATTGTAGCTGGACGAACATCTTATGCACATTTATTTTTAAAGTTGGCCGACCAGGATAATACAGCTTATTTTTACGATTTAAACGCAAAAATTAACTACGAGATTAATCAAAATAACAGATTGTATTTATCGGGGTATTTCGGACGTGATATTTTAAATTTCGATGACGCCTTTAAAAATTCTTATGGAAATAGCACTTTTAATTTGCGATGGAATCATGTCTTTAACGATAAACTATTTTCTAATCTTTCCTTTATTTATGGCGATTATGATTATGGTTTAGAACTTAATTTTATAGGATTAGATTGGCGTTCTAGTATTAAAAATTTCAACTTTAAATACGATTTTAAATATTACCTAAATAACAATACAACCATCGATTTTGGTGCTAGCGCAATTACCTATAATTTTAATCCAGGAGAAGTAAAACCCACCGACGAAAATTCTGCCATTAATGAAGATATTTTAGATAAAAAACGTGCTGTAGAAAGCGGTTTATATGTAAATGCTGAACATAAGTTTTCCGAAAGACTAAATGTACAAGTAGGCTTACGTTTTAGTCTTTTTAATCGCTTAGGGGGTCAGCCAATGGCGACTTATTTAAACGATCAGCCGGTGGTTTATAATGAAGAATTAGGGATTTACGAAGAAGGTATTAAAACAGGAGAAATAGATTATGAAAGAGGTAAAACTATTGCTGATTTTTCAAACTTTGAGCCACGTTTAGGTTTGGCCTATCAGCTTTCTAATTCATCTTCAATAAAATTAGGATTTTCTAGAATTGCACAATATTTAAGCTTGCTTTCTAACACGAGCAACGCCACACCTCTAGATGTCTGGACACCTAGCGGAACCTATGTAAATCCGCAAATGGCCAATCAGTATTCGGCAGGCTATTTTAAAGAATTACAAAATGGTATGTTTTCTATAGAAACTGAAGTGTATTACAAAACAGTAGATAATAGGATTGATTATATAGACGGATCGAATTTAATTGCCAATAACAATATAGAAACTCAAATTTTAGAAGGAGAATCTAAAGCCTATGGTTTAGAAATTTTATTCAGAAAAAATAAAGGAAGATTCACAGGGTGGTTTGCCTACACCTTGTCAAAATCAGAACAAAGAACTCCGGGAGGCAAAGCTGGTGGACCGGGAATTAATAAGGGAGAATGGTATAATACACCATACGACAGAACTCACGATATTTCGGTAACAGGAACCTATAAAATGACAGATAAATGGAGTTTTAGTAGCAACTTTATTTTCCAAACTGGGCGCCCGGTTACCTATCCTGTAGGGCAATACGAGTATGAAGGCTTGTCTATTGCTAATTACGATAGCCGTAATGCCAACAGATTACCATCGTATAATAGGCTAGATATTGCTGCAACTTATAAACCAAATAATAAGCCAGATGCTCGTTGGAAAGGCGAGTGGGTTTTTAGTATTTACAATGTGTACGACAGAAAAAATGCAGCCTCAATTTCTTTCGGTCAGAATTTAGAAACAGGGGTTAATGAGGCTACCCGTACCGCAATTTTTGGTATCGTTCCTTCTGTAACGTATAATTTCAAATTTTAAATCATCATGAAAAAATATATTTACATCAGTTTAATTAGTGTTTTAAGCGTTTTTACAGCTTGTACAGACGTTATAGATGTCGATGTACCTACAGCAGATCCTAGGCTTGTTATAGAAGCTTCTATAGATTGGGAAAAAGGTACTTTAGGTCATGAGCAAACCATAAAGCTAAGCACAACAACGCCATATTTTGAAACCGATACACCTAATGCTGTTACCGGAGCTCAAGTTAGCGTTACGCGTTTAAGTAATAATCAAGTTTTTGAATTTAGCGATAATAACGACGGTACTTATACCACTACTGTTTTCGAGCCTGCATTAAATGAAGAATACACACTTAACGTAATTTATGAAAACGAAACCTTTACAGCTACAGAAACGCTGCGTCCAACAACCTCTTTTACTAATGTAAGCCAGTCGTTGGGAGGTGGATTTTTTCCGGATGAATTAGAAGTTAATGTATATTGGAATGATCCTGCCGATGAAACAAATTTCTATATTTTAAAGTTTTTACAACAAGGTGAAAGGTTTCCGAGATTAGTAGATATTTCTGATGAATTTTTAAATGGAAATGAAATTCATATTTTTTATGAAAAAAACGATACAGACGAAGGTTTTGAACCAGGAGATGTTGTAGATATTAATTTATACAATGTTTCCGAGCGGTATTACAATTACATTCAATTGCTAAACAGCCAATCGGGATCTGGAAATCCGTTTGCACCAACACCTGTAGAATTACGCGGAAATTGCATAAATATTACTAATGCAGATAACTATCCGTATGGATATTTTAGAGTGACACAAACCGATAAAGCAAGCTATACATTTGTTGAAGAATAACACTAGAAAATTGTGGTGTAAACCATGAAAATTACAGCATTAAATTTTTGAACTTAGGTCTGAAAATTTAGTGCTTTTTTTATACCGCAGGTTCAAAATTGAAAACATTATAACAGGTTGTTTTTAAAAGGAATAGGGGGTGAATTTATGAGTGGTATTTTTAAAAATAGCACAACTTTAAAAGTTTGTAAAAAAATGACATTTTAAACAAAATAATTAATTCTAGCAAGATCTTTTTTTAGGGTTTACAAACGCGGTATTTTAGTGTTGAAAAAGAAATACCGCAAACACAGATACTATAAAATATATGGTGATGTTTCTTGCCCCGTCGAAATCCTTGGCAATGCGTTGTCCGATTAAAAAGATTAAAAGAATTATACAAGATATTATAGCCCCTATTAAGGCATAATTCGAGGTGTTTTCAAAAATAATGTCATAAAGTCCAAGGCTACAAAAAACGGCAACTAAAGCTTCTAAAATTACAATAAATATTAAGGTTACAGGAATTAAAGGCGGAACAAAGGTGTTCTGAAAATGTGCTTTTAAAAAGGAGATGTTACCATTCCAGTCGCTTACCTTATCAATAAAACTCATTAAAAACGTAATGATTAAAAAGATAAGAACAAGGAGTTCTGCACTGTGATTTAAAGCCTGTTCCATGGTTTTTTAGCCTTGTTTTGCATGTAATAATCGGGTTAGTTTAATCGATAAATCGGTTAAAACTATTTTAGAATTTCCGTTACGTTCTATATGGTAAATGGCATCTTGAATTGCTTCGTAAATCTCTAAAATATTTCCGTTATGAATAAAAGGAGCAAATTTTTCAAGTTTAAAAGCTGTTTTGGGTTCCAAATATACCAAGTCGTCAGCACCATAATTTAGTAACATGGCTTGTCGGAAAAAATCCATACAAAAGTGTAAAAATTGCTTTTGGGTTTCACGGCCAGTTTTCGCAATTTCTTCACTCCAATTTATAATATCGTGAATGGCTGCTTTATTTCCTTTGGCTTTAAACGCACTACGAACCCAAAGCACAAACCAATCTTCAAACTGGGTGTCTTCAGAATCGTGATACACTAAATCGCAAGCTTTATTGTAATTCCCGTTCGCTTGATGTGCTATTTTGGTGGCTACAGATTCATTTAACTCGTAAGCTTTTACAAGTGCTGTTTTTATAACATCTTCGGCAAGTGCAGGGAAATGTAAAACCTGGCAACGCGATCTAATGGTATTAATAATGTTTTGCTCTTCCTCAGCAATTAATATAAAAACAGTTTTTTCTGGCGGTTCTTCTATTAACTTTAATAATTTATTAGCAGCAGAAACATTCATTTTTTCGGCCATCCAAATAATCATCACTTTATAACCTCCTTCATAGGCTTTTAAAGACAATGCCTTAACAATATCTTGGGCTTCGTCTACACCAATTTGTCCTTGTTTGTTTTCTACACCCAGCATTTTGTACCAGTCGAAAAGATTTCCGTAAGGTTGCTCTTTTAATAATTGGCGCCATTCGGTTAAAAAATGACTAGAAACTGGATGCGATTTTATACTTGATGTTGTGGTTACAGGAAAGGCAAAGTGTAAATCGGGATGCGAAAAGCTGTTAAATTTTAGGTTACAAGAGTCGTTTCCGGTGTTATTCTCTCCGGCGCTATTTTTACATAAAATATATTGCGCATAGGCAATAGCTAGGGGTAAAGTTCCAGAACCTTCTGGACCTACAAATAATTGAGCATGCGGAATACGACCATTATCGACACTTTGTGTTAAATGATTTTTAATATGATCTTGACCTAGAATATCTTTAAATAACATGTGGCAAAACTATATATTTTATGTGAATAAAGTAAGTTACAGCTTTTGTATAATTTGAAATTTTTAAAAAGCTAGAATTTCAGTTCTCAAGGTATTTTAAACGATGCACTATTTATGATGTTAACACTAGATATTTTAGTATCGTTTAGATTGGTGTAATACGAATCTAAATGCTAAAGGTTGAAAAGGTTCTAGAAATAAAAAGGCAGGTAAAGTTCGCTTCACCTGCCTTTTTATTTAAGAAGAAATAGTCAATTATTTTTTGATAACGCGTTTATTAATGCTTTTGTTATCTCCTATAAGTCTAAAAATATATAAACCTGTTTGCAATTGAGAAATGTCTATGGCATCGTTTACAATAGGTTGATTTTTAATTCTTCTTCCATTTAAATCATAAATAGATAGTGTATGATAATCTTTAGCTCCGCTAATGTTTACAGTATGGGTTGCTGGCGTAGGCCATAACAAAACCTGTTCTGGATTTAAAATATCATCATCTCCGGTAGATAAGGTTTTACTAGAAAATATTCTGAACTCTAATAAACTTACCCAAGTACCTGTGTAAGAACCAGCACCTGTAACCGTAATTTTAACATAGCGTCCTTCGGTATCTGGAAAAGTATCTACATTCGGATTTGTTTCTGTACTCGGTGTTGTGTTTGCCGATCTGTCTACAATCTCTGTATAGGTTCCGTCTTCTGTAGGGGAAACAGATATGGTGTATTGATAATCTCTATCGGTATAACATACCATTTCGGTTCTTCCAAGTGTATATACTTGGCCTAGATCTATAGTTGCAGTTTGTGGGTATCCGGAAACAGACCAACGTGTAGAAGTATTTCCATCTACCAAATTAGAAACCACATTTTCGCCATCGGCAACTCCGGTTCCTGTAATAGGTTTGTTTAAGGCTAAATTAGGACCTTCGGCAGCTTCTGCTACGTTTACCTTAGCAGTATCGGTGTAACCACCATCTTCAGTTGTAACCGTAATGGTTGCCGTACCATTGGCAAGACCAGTAACTAATCCGTTGGAATCTACGCTTGCTATTGCACTATCGCTACTACTATAGCTTACATTAATATTTGTAGCAAAAACAGGGCTTACTGTGGCCGTTAACTGCTGAGTATTCCCTACTAAAAGATCTACGGTTTTTGGTGAAACGCTTACACTTGTTACTTTTTCTTCGCTGTGTTGTACTGTAAAATCGTATACTAAAACTTCTCCGTAATTATTAGGATCGTTAGTATCATCGCCTTCTTCTTTAGCATTACTTTGAGTATAGTTTCCGACTTTAAAATACGATTGATCGTAATTTAAATCTAACACATAATCGTTATCGCCATCTTTTACTAAATAGGAAGACGCCTTTCCGTTATTATAAGCTTCTAAAAGCTTACCATCTTCAGAATAATAACAATAATGTTTATCGTCTTCTACTAGAAAAATAACTTCATGTACAGTACCTAAAGCATAATTTGTTTTTATGGTTAAATCGTCTCTTAGTTTTCCTCCATTAAAGGATAAAAATAGGTGAGAGTTTTCTAACCGCATTACCATAGAATCGTCTATGCCTTCTTCTTTATCGCCGTGAATTTGGGTGGCTACCAATTGAGGTTTGTTTATTGGTAAATGGGTAATGGCTTGTTTAACATAAATCATATGCGAACCTTCTGTAGTCCAATATATATCTACACTACCATCTTGCACGCGCTCTCTTAATTCTGAGCGTATATTACTAGAGTTCGGCGTAGTGTCATTGTCGCTTCGTATTGGTGTGCGAAACACAATAGCATCACCTGTATCATTTACATAGAAGTATTCATTATTAGGTTCTCCACATAAGGTTTTATCTTCTTCTCCGGTTGGATAGGTAATTTTCCATTGTTTACAATTCTCCATTAGGTCTGAGGGTACTTGTGCTATTGCTGGACCATTAAAACATAACACCATAACGCATAACACTAAAAAGTGAACACGGTTTTGTAATTTTTTTCTCATTTTTTAATTTTAGTTAAGTTTATTTTTCTGGGTTAAAATTGGTTTACCTGATTGGTTAACCAATTTTATTGGTGGCCGAAAGTTAGGAAAAATATATGAATTGCCATAATTTGAGTCCTAATTCATAGGTTTTTAAAACGAGTTTTAAAGGAAGTTGGTTATGGAATTTATCTTCACTTCTTTGTTGTTTTAAAGCAAAAAAAATATGAGAAGTGAAGTAATTAAGCTCGTTTAAAATTTGAAGGAAACGGGGGCAGTGGCCATAAAAAAAGTCAGGTAAAGAAAACATCTTCACCTGACTTAATTTTACTGTATAAATGGAATTATTTTTTTATAACCCGTTTACTAATTGTTTTGTTATTCCCAGAAATTCTGAACATATAAATACCAGAATTTAGATGAGAGATGTCTAGGGTTTCACTTTGAATCGCTTGATTAATTACAACCTTTCCTACCATATCGTAAACGGTTAAGGTATGGTAGTCTTTTGCGCTACTAATATTAATAGTATGCGTAGCAGGGTTTGGCCAAATAGATAAAGCTTGCTCTGGTGTAGTGCTACTTAAAATATCTTCTTCTTGAGAAAAAGCACGAGAAGTAGGGTTAGAAGCACTTGCGTATCCAAACACTCTAAGCTCTTCTATACTCACCCAATCTCCAGAATAACTAGCGGCTCCAGAAACTGTAATTCTAACATAACGCGCCTGGATATTAGAGAAGGCATCTGCAATAGGACTAGAGTTAGAACCTGAAGTTGTATTGCTAGATCTGTCTACCACTTGGGTAAAGTTGTTTCCATCTGTAGAAACTTCTATACTATATTGATAGGCACGATCGCTAAAGCAAATAACCTCTGTACTGTTTATGGTATATAAACCACCTAAATCTACAGTAGCCCAACTCGGGTAAAACTCTGCCGACCATCTTGAATCTGCGTCGCCATCAACTAAATTAGATCCTGGATTAGAAGATTGTTCACTTGAAAAAGAAACCGATTTTTCTAAAGCAACATTTGTAGACTCTGCAGGAACATCTGTAACTGTAATAGTGCTACTATCTGTGAACGATCCGTCTGCTGTAGTTACCGTAATGGTTGCCGTACCTTCTGCCACAGCAGTAACCAATCCATTTGCACTTACTGCAGCAATAAATATATTACTACTACTATAGCTTACGTCTTGGTTGCTAGCATTACTAGGACTAACAGTTGCAGAAAGTTGTTGAGTTTCTCCTGCTAATAAAGATATATTTGATGGGGTTAATGAAACCGATGTGACATCAATATTAGAAGGTTCTCCTTCTCCAGCAAACACTCTTAGCTCTAATAAACTTATCCAGCTTCCTGTATAAGACGCAGCACCTGTAACTGTAATTTTCACGAATCTGGCATCGATACTATCAAAAGTATCGCTAATAGGAGTCGATATCGTTCCTGCAGTAGTATTAGAAGTTCTGTTTACAACCTCGGTATAGTTTCCATTTTGTGTGTCAGATACCGAAATGCTGTATTGGTATGCACGATCGCTATAGCAAACGAGTTCTGTACTTCCTAGAGTTAATACTGTTCCTAAATCGATAGTTGCCGATTGTGGGTATCCAGATACCGACCATCTGCTGCTAGTATCTCCATCTACTAAATTAGCAACCACATTATCACCATCTGCAGAACCAGTTCCTGAAACAGATTTGTTTAGTGCTAAATTTGTGTCGTTAGAAGGCGCAACCACTGTAATAGCTACTGTATCTGTATAACCGCCATCATTTGTAGTTACAGTTATTGTAGCATTTCCTTCAGAAATTGCAGTAACTACACCACTTGAATTTACCGAAGCTACACTGCTATTACTACTGCTATAATTTACCGCTTTATCTGTGGCATTGCTTGGTGCAACTGTCGCATTTAGTTGTATAGACGCACCTAATCCTAAAGATTCTGAACTAGAAGAAAAGCTTACTCCCGTAGCATCAACAGGATCAGTTCCGCCACCTTCGCCATGAACAACAGCAAAATCGTAAACTAAAACTTCGCCATAATTATCTGGATCATCTGTAGCATCGCCTTCTTTTTCAGGATTACTTTGTGTATAGTTTCCAACTTTAAAGTAAGATTGGTCGTAATTTTTGTCCATAACATAATCGTTACCATCTGCTCTTACCAAGTATTGTGACGCATTACCACTATTATAAGCATTTAAAAGATTGCCATCTTCTGCATAGTAACAGTAGTGCTTACCATCTACAACTTTAAAGATTACTTCGTGAGGTGTTCCTAATTCATAATCTGTTTTAATGGTAACATCGCTTCTTAATTTTCCTCCGTTAAAGGATAAAAATAGATGCGAGTTTTCTAAACGCATTACCATGGAATCATCGATACCGTCTGCTTTATTTCCGTGAATTTGAGTGGCTACTAAATGAGACTTTACAATAGGTAAGTGGGTAATGGCTTGTTTTACATAAATCATATGAGTGCCTTCTGTGGTCCAATAAATATCAGAACTTCCAGTTTCTACACGTTCTCTAAGTTCGGAACGGATATAATCAGAATTAGGAGTAGAACCGTTGTTGCTTCTTATTGGAACACGGAATACGATGGCATCTCCATCGTCATTTACAAAGAAGAATTCGTTATTAGCTTCACCGCATAAGGTTTTATCTTCTTCACCAGTTGGATAAGTTATTTTCCATTGGTTGCAATTTTCCATTAAATCGGAAGGTACTTGTGCTTTTACTGTGTTAATACAACAGAACACAGTTAGGCATAACGCCAAAAAGCGTGTGGGAGTGTGTAAATAATTTTTCATTTTAAAGTTATTAGTTTGTAAAATAATTGTGGGTTAATTGAGGCCTCAATTAATTGGTTAACCAATTATTTATGTGCCCAAAGTAGAAAAAAGAAATTAAACAGCCTACTAGAAATCATGATTTTAGACGAACGGTTAAGCTAAAAAAAATGATTTTTCTGTAAATAAATGTTGCCTTTTTAACCCTAAAAAATCGGCCAGAATATCCGACTATTACTAGTCTAACTTCTGTTTAGATTACATAATTTGCAATCCATTGCATTTTTTAATTTTTATATAAAACTTTAACAGTTAAATTTTATAAGTTTCATTAGTTTTTTAACATTTAAATTGCCTTTATGTCGAAATTTTTCGGATTTAAACGATGATTTTTACTCGTAAAACCACATAAAAAAGTACTGTTTTTTGTTTTGAAAAGCTTTTTTATTGGTCCAATTCATGTAGTTAAAAGTATATATATTTTAATCTGTTGAGAAAACACTAAGTTTGTGGTATGAAATTATTTAAATTCTTTTTGGGCTTTAGTTTTTTGTTAAGCACGGTTAGCAATTGTGCTTCGCAAAAACTTGAAAAAGATGCACCTATTGCCATTAAAGAGGTGTATAAAAAACATTGGACTTCAGGGGTTAAAGGTGGCGGATCGGGAACAAATATTTTTGTGTCTTTAGTTAATCCTCTTCCTGCAGAACTAAGTTTAGATAGTATTTATTTCGATGGTTTTCAATTGGCTTTAAACCAAGATCAAAACAATTCGTTATTGTATGTTGGTCGTCACTTAGAAGATGCCAAAGACGATTACCTTATAAAAAATCCCTTAGTAGAAGAAAAAGAAGAACAAAAGACCACTATAAAAACGCCAAAATTTCAACTGAAACCGAACGAATGTGTTGTGAAGTATACAAAATTAGATAAGGTAAAGTATTTTAAATATGATGCTTTACAAACCAAAGCACGACCTTTAATGCCACAAGCAAAACCAAATAGGGAATAATTGACTTGTTTCCTTTTTTAGTTCTTCTGATTTCTATACTTTTAGCCTCCTATAATTAAACGATATTGAGCACCTTTCAACGCCTTTTTAAACAGACATTTATTTACGGTTTAGCTACGGTTTTGCCACGCATGCTTAATTTCTTTTTAATCCCGTTATATACATCGCCTGGAGTCTTAAATTCGGTGGCCGAATATGGTAAAGTAAGCGTTATTTTTGCTTGGTTTGTTATTTTCAATGTTATTTTGGCCTATGGTATGGAAACCGCTTTTTTTAGGTTTTTCAACAAAGAAAAAAATCAGGATGAAGTTATTGGCACGTCTACAATTTCGTTAGGAATTTCGTCGTTTGCATTCTTCGGAATTGCTTTACTTCTTCAAGATCAGATTGCTCTGCTTACAGATATAAAAGTAGAATACATTAAGCTTGTTATTTGGATTTTACTCCTCGATGCTTTGGTTATTTTACCCTTTGCCTGGTTACGCGCTACCGAAAAATCCATGACTTATGCCATTATTAAAATTATAAATGTATCGATAAGTTTAGGTTTGAATTTATTCTTCCTTTTATGGCTTCCAAAACTTGCTTTAAATCATACAGTGTTTGAAAGTTTGTATATTGAAAATTATCAAATCAATTATATATTTATTGCCAATGTTGTGGCTAGCGGCGTTACTTTGTTGTTGTTATTGTCGTTTTATTTAAAAGTAAAATATCAATTCAATGCCGACCTTTGGAAACGTATGATGCGTTACGCTTTTCCTGTGCTAATTGCCGGAATAGCCTTTTCTGTAAACGAAACGTTCGACCGTATTTTATTAGGTAAATTATTACCCGAAAATATAGCCGATACACAGATTGGTATGTATTCGGCGTGTTACAAATTAGCCTTGTTTATGACGCTTTTTGCGACGGCATATCGATTAGGAATAGAGCCTTTCTTTTTCAGTCATGCGAAAACTGAAAACCCACAAAAAAGTTATGCTAAAATTCTAGAATTCTTCGTGACTATTGGATCTTTAATTTTATTAGGTGTCATTGTATTTGCCGATATTTTAAAAGTTTTAATTATTAGAAGTGAAGCGTATTGGGAAGCCATGACCATAGTACCAATCATCCTTTTGGCGTATCTGTTTTTAGGAATGTATCACAATTTATCGGTATGGTATAAAATTACCGATCGCACGAAATTTGGGGCATATATTTCTGTTTTTGGGGCGGTGGTGACTTTAGTTCTTAATTTTTGGCTAATCCCAATAATCAGTTATAGAGGATCGGCTATTGCTACTTTAGCGGCTTACGGAAGTATGGTAGTCTTGTCGTATTACTTCGGAAGAAAATATTACCCCATTCCGTATAACATCAAAAAAATAAGTGCTTATATTTTTATTTCAGTATTGTTTTCAATCCTATCCTTTTACTTTTTTAGAGAAAATTATGTTGTTGGAATCGGATTACTTTTAGTATATATGCTGATAATTTATAAGTTTGAAAAAGACGAAATATTAAGTTTATTAAAAAGCTAATTATGACAGTAAAAATTATAAATAAATCGAATAACGCGTTACCGCATTACGAAACAGAAGCATCGGCAGGTATGGACCTTCGTGCGGTCACCGCAGAAGCCATCACCTTAAAACCTTTAGAGCGCACCATAGTAAAAACGGGATTATTTATAGAATTACCTGTTGGTTTCGAGGCTCAAGTTAGACCAAGAAGTGGCTTGGCGGCAAAACACGGGATTACCGTATTAAATGCTCCAGGAACTATAGATGCAGATTACAGAGGGGAAATTGGCGTAATTTTAGTTAATTTGTCTAATGAAGATTTCACGATAGAAAATGGCGAACGTATTGCACAATTGGTGTTTGCAAGACACGAACAGGCACAATTTGTAGAAGTGGAAACACTTTCGGAAACCGTTAGAGGAGCAGGCGGTTTCGGGAGTACAGGGAAAAAATAGTCCCACCCCAAACCTCCTAAAAGGAGGGCCTTAACATAGAAATAAAAACATAATTTAACCATAATAAAAATTCCCACTCCTAAGGAGAGGGTTAGTGAAAGGAATGAAAATTATTGTACCAATGGCCGGTCGCGGGTCGCGATTACGTCCACACACATTAACAGTACCAAAACCATTAATTCCAGTTGCTGGGCAACCTATTGTTCATCGTTTGGTAAAAGACATTGCAAAAGTAATAGACCAACCTATAGACGAGGTGGCCTTTATTTTAGGAGACCCTGCATTTTTTGGAGACGATGTGGTAGATAGTTTAACTAAATTGGCAAACGATTTAGGAGCAAAAGCGTCTATTTACCGCCAAGACAAACCATTAGGAACAGGACATGCTATTATGAGTGCTAAAGACTCATTATCTGGTCCTGCAGTTGTTGCTTATGCCGATACCTTAATTCGTGCCGATTTTAATTTAGATGAAGAGGCCGATGCTGTTATTTGGGTAAAGCAAGTCGACAAACCAGAGGCTTTTGGAGTTGTAAAACTTAACGAACGCGACGAAATTGTAGAACTAGTTGAAAAACCTGAAACTTTTGTCAGTGATTTAGCGGTGATTGGAATATACTATTTTAAAGATATCGCCGTTCTAAAAGACGAACTTCAGCATGTGTTAGATAATAACATTATTAATGGCGGAGAATACCAAATTAACGATGGTATTAAAGGCATGATGGCTAAAGGTAAAGTGTTTAAAACTGGACAAGTTGACGAGTGGATGGATTGTGGTAACAAGGCCGTTACTGTTGAAACGAATGCTAAAATGTTAGGATTTTTGCAAGAAGATGGCGAAGAGCAATTAGTAGATGCATCGGTAACGCTTAACAATTCTAAAATTATAGAACCGTGTTATATTGGTAAAAACGTGGTGTTAACAGATTCAACTGTGGGACCAAATGTATCGATAGGCGAGGCTTGCGTTTTAGAAAATTCGACCGTTAAAAATACTATAATAAGTACGCATTCAACTATTAAAAATGCTAATTTAGATGATGCGATGATTGGTAATTACGTAGAGTTCGATGGTCAGTTTAAAACCATCAGTATCGGTGATTATTCAGTCTTAAAATAAGATAAATACAACATGAGCATGAGACGTAATGCCATTATAAAATTTGGTTTTTGGGGACTGTTTTTAGTCTCCATGCTTACTCATGCTCAAGTTGATTTTAATGCCAAGCCAACCGATGATTTAGGCGAAGTAGACGATCAATTTCAAGAATTATTTTTTGAAGCACTTAAACAAAAAGGCATAGAAAACTATAACCGTGCTGTAGAAGGATTTCAAAAATGCATTGTTTTAAAGCCGGAAGAATCTGTGCTTTATTTTGAAATGGGTAAAAGCTATAACAAACTCAAAAATTTTGGTGCCGCAGAAGAAGCCTTAAAAAAAGCGGTAAAGTTAGTACCCTCTAACGAGTGGTATTTAGATGAACTTTACGATGTATATGCCCAGCAAAACGACTACGATAAGGCTATAAAAACAATCAAGCAGTTGGTTAAATATCATCCAGATTACAAAGAGGATTTAGCAACTTTATATGTAAGAACCAAAGATTACGACGAGGCGATTAAAGTTTTAGACGAATTGGATTTGGAATTTGGAATCTCTCAAAATCGCGATTTTTTAAGAAATCAGATTTATGATGCCACCGGACAAAAGAAAGAACAAATTGAAAAACTTGAAGAGCGTGTAGATAATAACCCCGATCAGGAATCTAATTACCTCGCTCTAATTTATCGCTATAGCGAAAGTGGAGATACCGAAAAAGCTTTCGAAACTGCGAAAAAATTGTTGGAAATAAATCCAGAATCACAACTCGTGCATTTGGCTTTATATAAGTTTTATTTAGACGATAATCAGCCTGAAAAGGCCATTGAGTCTATGAATATTGCCATGAAAAGTCCTCAAATTAAACCAGAAGCAAAGCTTTTAGTACTTTCAGATTTTGTAAAATTTGTTGGTGAAAATCCGCAGTACGAAGAAGATTTAGTTGAGGTTTCTGCTTTGGTTGGCGATTCTAACGATGCCAAAACACTAGTAGAACTTGCCCAGTATTATCTAGCTAAGGGCGAAAAAGAAAAGGCTATAAAATATTTTACAGAAGCGCTTAAGTTAGAAGGCGATAATTACAATATTACTAGAAACATTGTTGTGCTTCATATCGATTTAGAGCAATATGAATTGGCTCTTAAAAAAGCATCAGAAGCTTTAGTAAAATATCCGTCGCAACCCGAATTATATTTAATGGCAGGTTTGTCTTTAAATAAAACGAATCGTTATAAAGAGGCCATAGAGCAACTTAATATGGGGTTGGATTATGTTATAGATAATCCGAAACTAGAAAGCGATATATACTATCAAATCGCACAGTCTTACCTTGGTTTAAATCAACCAAAGGAGGCTAAACGCTTTTCAGATAAAGCAAATAATATAGAAATTCCAAAGTAATGAAACACCTACTTCGTATTGTATTTTTTACATTTTTAATACTAACTGTTGGATGTAAATCGGCTAAAACATTAACTGCTACCGAGTCTAATTTAAAATTAAATACCAAACAATTAATAAAAGAAAACACCCGACAAGCCGCTCATTTTAAAACACTTTCTTCAAAAGTAAAAGCGATATATTCTGAAGGGGAAAAATCGAAATCTGTATCTATAAATTTAAGAATCGAAAAAGATAAAACCATTTGGTTAAACGGTCCGTTTTCTGCGGCACGACTTTTAATTACACCCGATAAAGTGAGTTTTTATAATAAGTTAGATAACACATATTTTGAAGGCGATTATAAATTGTTAAGCGATTTTTTAGGTACCGATTTAGATTTCAATAAGGTTCAGAATCTACTTCTAGGAGAGGCGCTTTTTAATTTAAAAGATTCAAACTATGTGTCTTCTATATACGATGATGCTTATTTAGTACAACCGGCAGACCAAAGGCCCTTATTTGAATTGTTCTATATTATAAATCCTACCTATTTTAAAGTTGTATCTCAGCAACTTTCTCAACCAAAAGAGGAGCGCATTCTAGAAATAGATTACTTAAAATATCAAGAAGTAGATGCCCAGATAATTCCTGAGCAAATAAAAATTAATGCTGTTGAAGCTAGAAGCGAAACTATTATAGAATTGGAGTTCAAATCTGTATCTTTGAACGAAAAATTAAATTTCCCCTTTAAAATTCCGTCAGGTTTTGAACCTTTAGAACTTAAATGATTAAAACACAGTCCCCATATAAATTCATACTTATTTTTCTCTGCGTATTAAGCAGCGTTACTGTATTTTCTCAAAGTAAAAAGCAACAGGAGTTGGAAAATCGCCGACAAGAATTGCGAAAAGAAATTGAGCAGATTAACAGTATGTTGTTCAAAAATAAATCGAAAGAGAAGTCGCAATTATCATTAATTGAAGATATTAATCATAAAATTAATGTGCGTAGTAATTTAATTAAAGTTACCAATCAACAAGCCAATTTATTAACTCGGGAGATAGGGGTAAATCAGCGTAAAATTTCGCAACTACGAGATGATTTAGAAACTTTAAAAGCCGATTATGCCGAGATGATTGTACACTCTTATAAGAGTAGGAGCGAGCAAAGTAGAGTGATGTTTTTATTATCGTCTACCAACTTTAAACAAGCTTATAAGCGTTTGCAATACATTAAACAGTATACAAACTACCAAAAAGAACAAGGTGAATCCATAAAGCAAAAAACCGAAGATTTAAAAGTAGCAAATACGCAGTTATTAAAACAGAAGGAGGATAAGCAGAAATTAATTAAAGAAAATGCAGTTGCTCAGGCTCAGTTAGAATTGGAGCGCAAACAACAGCGTTCTTTAATGGCTTCTATACAAAAGGATTTAAAAACCTATTCGGCTCAAATAAAACAAAAACAACAAGAGGCCGATAGAATTGATCGTGAAATTGAAAAATTAATTCGCGAGGCTATTGCCGCATCAAATAAAAAGGCTGGTAAAAATGCAAAATCAAGTAGTGGTTTTACTTTAACTCCCGAGGCGAAAAATTTAGCAGCAAGTTTTGTGGCTAATAAAGGGAAACTGCCTTGGCCAGTGCAAAAAGGAGTCGTTAAACTGCGTTACGGAAATCAGCCACATCCTATTGTAAAAACAGCCACGATACATAGTAATGGTGTACGTATTGCTACAAGTCCTGGTGCAGAGGTACGTGCCGTTTTTAATGGGCAAGTGTATGCTATTATTGTTCAGAAAAAAGGAAATCCTACCGTTTTAATTCAGCATGGTAATTACTTTACAGCATATAAAAATTTAGAAAAAGTATATGTAAAGAAAGGCGATAAGGTTACTACTAACCAAGCTATTGGTCAAGTTTTTACCAATACGGCATCTGGAGATACAACATTAAGCTTTAGTATATTTAAAGAAAGTACGACTCAAGACCCGTCGTTGTGGCTGTATAAAATGTAACTGTTTTAAAACCTAATGAACTTCTTGTTAGGTTATAAAATAGATTTTAAGCAATAATATAGACAACGAAAAATAAAAACTTACAAAAAAGTTTTATTCTTTCTCTTTTAAAAATAATGCTCTTAATTCTGTAGCCTCGTGAGGTTTCATTTTTCCGGCTAAAACCAGACTTAATTGTTTGCGTCTTAAAGCGGCTTCGTAACGTTCTTTTTCAAGATCGGTTTCAGGAATAATTTGGGGAACAGGAACAGGGCGTCCAGTTTCTTCAACAGCGACAAAAGTGTATATGGCTTCATTAGCTTTTGTTTTAAGCCCAGATTCACGATCTTCTGTCCAAACATCTATATAAACCTCCATAGAGCTCTTAAAAGCTCTAGATACTTTCGCTTCTACAGTTACAACACTACCTAAAGGAATGGCTCGGTTAAATGCCACATGATTAACAGAAGCAGTAACAACTATACGTCTGGAGTGGCGACGTGCTGCAATACTGGCTGCACGATCCATACGTGCTAATAATTCGCCTCCAAATAAATTGTTTAAAGGGTTGGTTTCGCTTGGTAATACAAGGTCTGTTAACGTGGTTTTAGTAGCTTCTGCCGTTTTAGGTGTCATAGTTTGCTATTTGGTGTCAAAGGTACAAAGTGATGGATGACTTCCAAATTTTAAAATTGTTTTTCAGAAATAAAAAAAGCGCTATAAGATAATCTTATAAGCGCTTTATATCGTGTGAATATTGTGTTTTACTCTAAGTTTTTTACCAATAACCAAGCATCAGAATTATTATTTCTACGAATATCATGTAAAGCTTTTAAGGCCTCTTTTCTGTTCTCGTAACTATCGTAAACCACTTGGTGTAATCCGTATTTGTTTACGCCAATTTTTCTAGCATTAAAACCTTCGGCTTTTAAGTTTGCTATAATTTTGTCGCAATTTTCTTCTACTCGAAATGCGCCCGCAATGATATGATAATTTCCAACAGGTTTGGTCACTGTTAAACTTACTGCCGGTAGCGGATTCTCAATAACAAATGTTGCTTCCTGTATTTTGTGTTCTAACTGTGTGTTTGCAGTTTCTTGGGCAATTTGATTATGATTTTCGATTTGATTTACATAATATTTAGATCCCAAAAATCCGCTAATACCTAAGGCTACAACAGCAATAGCAGCATAACGTAAATATGGTCTAGATTTACGACGCTCTGGTGTAATGGTTAACGGAATTACTTTTTCTATAGATTCTACTTCACGCTTTAATTCTTCGCGCATGATAGCCGGTGAAACCACTTGGTTTAAACCAAAAGCATCTGTTAAATAGTTTAAATGATTTGAAGGTTCGAACGTGATTTTTCCTTCAGAATTTAAAGCTAATGCACCTATGTTATCTAATGAAATGTTTTCCTTTTCTACCAATTGAGATTTCATAGAAGCAACACGCTTCTTAATTTTCTCTAAGGCAATTTCAAAAGGAATTTTTTCAACATCGGCAATATAATGCGCTAAAAGACCATCGTTTTGCTGAATTTGCTCATTAAATGAAATGGCTTTTTTAGGCGGAAAAAATGTATTACTGTCTGCATTAATCTTAGCAGACACCCGTTGTGTTAAAAACGCTCCAAATTCTGGAACGATAACACACTCGTATCTATATAGTAAGTCGCTTATGTAAGTTTCTAATTGCATAATAACAAAGTTAATCAATTTTTTATCCGTACAAAGAGCCGA
Source organism: Formosa haliotis (assembly GCF_001685485.1). Classification (NCBI taxonomy): domain Bacteria; kingdom Pseudomonadati; phylum Bacteroidota; class Flavobacteriia; order Flavobacteriales; family Flavobacteriaceae; genus Formosa; species Formosa haliotis. Next base: position 2,744,497 of record NZ_BDEL01000001.1, read on the forward strand.
CTTCACTTTTTATTAACAGCAAAGTAATTAGTTTCTTGTGTATTAAAAATCAATTGATTAATTTCAGAAAAAACATTCCAAATCTTAAGTTTTTAGATGAATTAAGGTTTTAAGTAATTATGAGTGAAGATGACATTTTATATGTTTTAGCTTTGCAACACGTATCGAATATTGGCGATGTTGGAGCTAAAAAATTAATAGCACATTGTGGCTCTGCTGAAGCTGTGTTTAAAGAGAAAAAGCATAAGTTGGCTAAAATAGATGGCATAGGTGCAGTCCGTTTACACGACCTTAAATTAGATTCGCATTTAAAGGCGGCAGCGATAGAGCTCGAGTTTATAAAAGCCAATGGTATTAGTTGCTTGTATTTTGAAGATGCTAATTACCCAGAAAAACTAAAACACTGTATAGATGGCCCTATTTTATTATTTCAGTCAGGTGCTGTAGACCTAAAAGAGCAACGAATTATTAGTGTTGTAGGTACTCGAAAAATTACAACTAGTGGTATTGCATTTTGCGAAAAGCTTATTGAAACTTTAAAACCGTTTAACCCTGTAATTGTTTCTGGATTTGCTTATGGCACAGATATTACGGCCCATAAAGCAGCCATAAAACATGGTTTACAAACCATCGGGTGTTTGGCGCATGGGCTAAATCAAATATATCCGAAAGTGCATAAAAAATATGTCGCTGAGGTTGAAAAACACGGCGGCTTCCTTACCGATTTTTGGAGTTCTTCGCATTTTGATAGAAATAACTTTTTAAGACGAAATCGTATTATTGCCGGATTAAGCTCGACGACTATAGTGGTAGAGTCGGCAGAACGGGGCGGAAGTCTAGTGACGGCAGATATAGCGAATTCTTATAATAGGGATGTGTTTGCTGTTCCGGGCAGACCTACAGATAGTTTAAGTGTGGGCTGTAATAATCTTATTAAACAGCAAAAGGCCCATTTAATTACTTCTCCCTTAGATGTAGCTTATATGTTAAATTGGGAGTTAGAAAGCGAACAAAAGGTGATTCAAAAACAACTGTTTGTCGAACTAGACGATGAAGAAACAATGATTTATAATTTTTTAAAATCGACAGACAAGCAATTGTTAGACAGTATCGCTATAGGGTGTAATTTGCCTATTTTTAAAACAGCTAGTGTGTTGTTGAACATGGAATTAAAAGGCGTAATTAGGCCTTTGCCAGGTAAATTATTCGAATTAATTTAAGCTGTTTACATATTTATTTTTAATACCCAGATGTCTTCAAAATAATCTAATCGCATTAATTCGCGTTGCTTTAAATACACCACATTAGGGTCTTGGCTCATTTCTAAATAAATGTAGTCCCAATTGTTAGCAGGGTTTTTATAAGACTTTGGTTTATGGCCTTTTTCTTGAAGAAATGTTTTCCAGTTTTTAGCATTTTTTTCAACAGAGAAGACATTGGTCACTAAATAATAACCTGGTTCTAGATTAGGAATAGCAATCGATTTTAAATTTTTAATCTTTACTAAATCTTCATCTTGTGGTAGGGCATAGGTGTCAATATCGACAGTCATATAGTAATCCTCATTTTTGTTCTCTAAATAAATCGGACTGATTTCGGTTTCAAAAGCGACAAAAAACAAATAAAAACGATCTGCTTTGGTTTTAAATTGAATGGTTAATTCTGAACTGTTATTAGAGAGTATATTGTTATTTTGGTTTGGGATGTTCATCTTCAATAAATCGAACCCTAAAGTATTCGTGCTATTAGGTGTCCGATCTTTGAAGTATAAATCATCAAGAGTAATGGTGCTGTTAAAAAAATTATCCTTGGCTCTTAAGTTGTTAAATAGCGGGACAAAGGTGTTTAAATGTTTGTCGTAAACGTTACAAACATCGGTTTTAAATTTTTGATCCCCTTCTAAAGCGCCTATAGATAAAGATGTTTTTATATCGCCTTTTTCATTGGTTTTAAAATTAGCAAAGGTAATGTCTACCGTTTTTTTGTCGACTTCTAAAAAACCATTGTACGTAGTGAAATATTTGGGTTTATCGTCGGGATTTTCATAAACCACATAAAGTAACCAGCCACCAGAACATCCGCCAGAAACATAGCCTTCGGTTGCTCTAATATTTGCAACAGTATAATTTCCGTTTACTACGGGTGTTTTTTGTAGTATTTCGGTAACATCATAATAGCACACGTAGGGTTTAGAATCGTTAAACGAGGAGTTTTGATAGCTGTCGTAAACCTTTAAACCTTTTAGTTCGGTATATGCGCCTTGTGGTGTTTTAAAAAGAATTTTATTGACGTCTTGAGACCGTTTGTCGTTACCTTTATAAATAATTTGATCGTTTAGAGTTCGCGTAACCCCTTTGTCGTATTTATAAATAGCACTCCAGTACAATGCGGCATAAGCAATTTTTTTGGTGTTTTCTGGAAGAGTTAAAACGGCTTGACTAGAGCTAAATGTCGATTTATCATCATCGACATCTATGTACTCCATTTTTATTTTATCGTTAAAAATTGTGTGATCGTCAAAAGGTTTTTTAGAATCTTTACTTACAATATTATTGCCTATTAAGGCTGAGTTTCCTTTAAGATATAATTGATTATTTACAGAAAATTTTAACCCTTCTTGTGAATATCCAATAAGAATATTCACAAAAAGGATAATAAATATTATAGGTTTATACTTAAGCATAGTTAGGGGAGGTTAATAATAAAACTAAAAGTAGAAGCTGATTATTGTGTAGGAATTAATATCCTACTTTTTCTCGAACTCTACTTAAGGTGTTATTTGCAACTAGTCTTGCTTTTTCTGCTCCTACGGCTAAGGCGCGATCTATCTCGTCGAGGTTATTCATAAAATAGCTAAAACGCTCCCGTTCTGTAGCAAATTTTTCAACGATAAGTTCAAACAAAGCTTGTTTTGCATGTCCGTACCCATAATTTCCTTTTTCGTAATTTGCTTTCATTTCGGCCTTCTGAGCATCTGTAGCTAATAAACTGTAGATTGCAAAACAATTACAACTACTCCAGTCTTTAGGATCTTCTAAGGGCGTGCTATCGGTTTGAATACTCATAACCTGTTTACGCAATTTTTTATCGTCTAAGAAAATATTTATAAAATTATCGTTACTCTTACTCATTTTAGAACCGTCTGTTCCAGGAATAAGCAAGCCATCTTCTTGTATTTTACCTACCGGAAGTACGAAGGTTTCTCCGCCCATTTTAGCATGAAAACGAGACGCAACATCACGAGTCATTTCTATATGTTGTAATTGATCTTTTCCTACTGGAATAATTTCGGCATCGTATAATAAAATATCTGCGGCCATTAGCATAGGATATGTAAACAAACCAGCGTTTACATCTTCTAATCGGTCGGCTTTATCTTTAAAACTATGTGCTAGAGTTAAACGTTGATACGGAAAGAAACAGCTTAAATACCAGCTTAACTCGGTGGTTTGTGGTATATCGCTTTGTCTGTAAAACACGACTTTATTAATATCTAAACCAAAGGCCAACCAAGTTGCTGCAACACTATATGTATTATGCCTAAGTGTTTCGGCATCTTTAATTTGGGTTAAAGAGTGCATGTCTGCAATAAATAAATACGATTCGTTTACCTCTTCTTTCGACATTTGTATTGCGGGAAGGATTGCTCCTAAAATGTTTCCTAAATGTGGTGTTCCTGTACTTTGAACTCCTGTTAAAATTCTTGCCATGATAATTATACTGATTGAAAGACAAAGGTACTTTTTTTACTAAAATAGCTCGGTACATTTATGTATTTTTGGCAAGCATGAACGTATTTAAATATATCTTTTGGGTGTTTTACAGAGTGTGGTTCTACATTTTGGTCGCTTTCCCTATTCTATTACTTTTGCCTGTATTGCTAATTTCTATTTTAAAGGAATCTTGGTATCCCTTCTTTTTTAAACTAGCAAGGATTTGGGCTAAATTCATTTTAATAGGTATGGGGTTTCGCTGGACGATTAAGCGCGAAGAAAAACCCGAAAAAGGTAAAAGCTATATGTTTATTGCCAATCACACGTCTATGACCGACATCATGTTAATGTTGGTGACTGTTAAAAATCCGTTTGTTTTTGTAGGTAAAAAGGAGTTGGCTAAAATTCCGTTATTCGGATTTTTCTATAAACGCACATGCATTTTAGTAGACAGAGATAGCTTAAAAAGCCGACATGCCGTGTTTGAACGTGCAGAAAAACGATTACAATCGGGGTTGAGTATTTGCATTTTTCCCGAAGGTGGTGTTTCGGATGATGAAAATATACTATTGGATCAGTTTAAAGATGGTGCTTTTCGTTTGGCGATTAATCATCAAATTCCTATTGTACCCATTACGTTTGCCGATAACAGGGAGCGGTTTTCATTTGATTTTTTAGTGGAAGCCCTGGTAAAATGAGGGTTTATATGCATAAATTTCTTTTAACAGAAGGACTCACGCTTAAAGATTTAAAAAACTTAAAAATTGAATCTCGAACTGTTATTTTAAATCAATTACAAGACTTCAAAAAAAAATGGGAAATACCTATGGCGAGGTAATTCCCATTCTACTATTTTAAAAAATAAAATAGTTATTAACCAACCTAAAATTTATAACTGAATCCTGTGTAAACCCCAATAATATAAGGTTTAAAGTTTCCAGAAGTGTTGTTAAATGCGTTTAGTTGATATTTAAAAGTAGGCTCTAAATTTAAATTAAAACGTTTCGAAAAATTGTAATCAAATCCAATTCCTAAATTCGTACTAAAGCTTACATCGTTAATATTTGTTGCCTCTCCTAAGTAAGTTCGGTTAGATTGTCCTTCAGAAAAAAGGCTGTTGTCTTCTAAATAAAAGTGCTAAATCCACCAATTAAATTAATGCCGAAACGTTTGTTTAAAAGGACATATTCAAGCTCTAATGGGACTTCAAAATAGCTTATGTTTTGGTTTATAGCGCTATTTTCGCTTGTTCTTAAAAGTGAACTATTTTCTATTTCTACCGCTTTATTGGCACTAATTAAGGTTAGGTTTTGAGATTGTGCCGTGGTAGCAATATGCTGTAATTGTGGGGAACTTCTTGAGTTTCCTCCTGTATTTTCAAATAAAAGTACATCGTTTGTATTAAAACTTAATTTTAGGTTGTTTACGCCCGATCTAATTTTTAATTTATTATTGATAGCATAACCCACACCAACGCCATAACTGGTATTAATCTCTCCAGATTTAGTGTTATTTGCAAACTGATCATCTATATGCGAACCGTTTCCAATACTACTGTAGTAAACAGGTGCAATATTAGGGTGAATATCCCATTTATTCGATTTTGGATCCACTTTAGGTGTCACTTTAGTTGCTGCAATGGCGGCTTCTATACTCAAAGTATCCATTATAGAACCACTAGTTAAGGTTTCTGATGGAGTTGTGTTTTCATTTGATGCAATTTGTGATGTCTTATTAATAACTTCAGAGTCATTAATTATAGGATGAGAAGCAGTGCTTTGCTCGATTTTATCTGTTGCAACCTGTTCTGCAATAATGTTATTTGTTGTTTTTTCTTCTGAAGGTATTCCTTTAGAGTTTGTGTTTGAAGCTATTGTTGACGTATTTGTTGTATACGTAGGCTGTGTACCTTGTGTTTTAGAAGGTGTTTCTTTTTTAGACTGATTTGCAATTTGAGTTGAACCTGTTTTTTTATGGCTTTCAACAGATTGTGTTTCTGTAGTATTTCGTGTTTCAGAATCAATTTTATCATCATCTGTATTAGAGACGATTGTAGACTCGGTATTCGACGGACTTACAATTGGAGTATCTACAATTATACCTGGAGTGTTGGAAGGTGATTTTGTATTAAAAACAAAATTACCTAAGGCTAGAAACAATAGTAAAAGCGCTGCCACACCAGAAGCACGCCACCAAATAGGAATAACGCGTTTTTGTTTTTGTTGCGCTTTTAATTTCGCCTCTATAGCACCCCAAACTTCTGGGTTTGGTGTTACATCAAGATCCTTTAAGCGTTCTTGAAATAAACGGTCTATGTTTTTTTTATCACTCATTAAACAGAATGTGATTCAAATGTTGTATTGTCTTTTTCTATTTTATCCTGAAGGATTATTCTAGCTCGTGCTAAATTCGATTTTGATGTCCCTACAGTTATGTCTAACATATCTGCAATGTCTTTGTGCGAATAGCCATCAAGTACATAGAGGTTAAAGACCAGCCGATATCTGTTAGGTAGTGTTTGAATTAGTCCTAAAAGATAATCTAACGAGATATCTTCATGGTCGTTAACTTCTATGGTATCATCAATAATATCTTCATTAATAATGTCAAAAATCCCTTTTTCACGATAGCGTTGTAAGGCGGTGTTTATGGTAATACGCTTTAGCCAACCTTCAAAAGAACCTTTGTTATTATATTGCGATATTTTGCTAAATATAGTCAAAAAGGCATCTTGCAGATTATCTTGGGCTTCTGCAGTATTACGAGAATACTTTAAGCATATAGAATACAGTTTGCTAGCAAATAGCGTGTATAACTGACTTTGTGCTTTTAAGTTGTTCCGTTTACATTTATGTATGAGTTGTTCTAAACTCAAAAGGGTTTCGTTTTGTTTGTAATTATTCTAAGTCTTTTGCAACCATGGTTTCATATTCTAAAAAGATATCATCTTCATCTGTCGTGTCATCGCTTCCACTCGCTACCCAGAATCTAATAATATGTGCTCCTTCGGTTATAGGAGTATATGCAAATCCAGCTTCAGAAAGCTCTTCATTTTCGTTATCTATACATTCACTTTCTATATCTACTGAATTAACTACAGCTACTGTTAAAATGGTAGTTTTAACCAAGTTGCCGTCTTCGTCTTCAATATCTTTGGTGCTTTCATCAAAATATAAATCGGCGAAATGATAACAATCTGAGGGTTTAATGTATTCTAAACTAATATCGTAAGCTTCACCCAGCTCCATTGTTTCTGGAACTATTGCCGACTCGGTTGGCAAAAATTCGTATTGTGTAGGGGTGAAATCTTCGTTATCATCGCAAGATGCTAAAGTTAATACTGCAACACATAATAAAAGTAATTTTTTCATGATAATAATTGTTTAATTTTGGTTATAAAGTTTAGTTATTTATTTTTCTGCTATAACTACAGGGTATTCTAAAAAGGTGTCTTCTCCATCTTCATCTTCACCATTCCAGAATTTAAAAAGATATGGGCCTGATGTTCGTGGAGCAAAATCAAAAGATACGTTCGACATATCGTCTATTTCTCCACATTCTGAATCTGTTGTATATGCTTTTCTTGTAATTACCGCAACAGTTCTTACTTCTGTTGTAATATCCTCATCATCTACATTTTCTGTTTCTTTGCTTCTATCGTAATAAAGTGTATCAAACGTGTAGCAAGCATTTGGTTTCATATACTCCATAGTAATTTCATAAACCTCTCCTACAACCATATCTTCAGGGACTACAGCTTCTTCTACAGGTAAAAATTCGTAAGAAAATTTGTTGTTATCATCATCTAAATCACATGACGCTAAGGTTAAAACTGCCACAAATAGTAAAAGTAATTTTTTCATGATTTTGTTTTTTTTAGTTTAATTATTAATTTTTTTCTGACACTTGTACAGGGTATTCTTCAAAAACATCTTTCCCGTCTTCGTCTCGGCCAACCCAGAATTTAAATATATATGGTCCTGCAACAATTGGTGTAAATTCTATGTTTGTTTGCGCCTCTTCATTTATGTCATCGCATTCTGAGTCTGATGTTACTACTGTTCTTGCAACAATAGCCAATGTTCTAATTTCTGTAATTATGGTTTCGCCGTCTACCACTTCTCTTAGTTTACTTTTTTCGTAGAAAAGTCTGTCGTAACTGTCGCATGTGGTTGGTAAAACGTAATCCATACTAATTAGGTAAGTTTCACCTATTATCATTTCCTCTTCAGGAATAGTAACTTCTTCTGTTGGTAAAAATTCGTAAGTATAACTTTCTGAATCATTTTCATGGCAAGAAACTAAGGTTAGTACAGCAACAAATAATAAAATTAATTTTTTCATGTGTTATAATAGTTGTTTTCTTTTTAGATGCAGATGTTTTAAAAAGGTTGCGTGTAAAAACAAAAAAATCCCGAAATATATCGGGATTTTTTTGTTGTGTATGATGTAATGTACTGTATTTTATTGTTTTATATCGAAATTAATACAGTAAAATAAATTACATTTATTCTTTCATGGCTTTAATAGCGTCTTTAATTTTAACTTCAAGTTCTTCAAACAATTCAGGATTGTCTTTAATAACTAGTTTTACAGCATCGCGACCTTGACCAAGTTTAGTGTCTTCATAGCTAAACCAAGAACCGCTTTTCTTTATAATATCAAGTTCTACAGCTAAATCTAAAATTTCACCAACTTTAGAAATTCCTTCGCCATACATAATATCAAATTCTGCTGTTTTAAATGGTGGTGCCACTTTGTTTTTAACCACTTTTACTTTGGTTTTATTACCCATTACATCGCCATTAGAATCTTTAATTTGGGTAGAACGACGAATGTCTAAACGAACAGAAGCGTAAAATTTTAAAGCATTTCCTCCAGTTGTTGTTTCTGGGTTACCAAACATAACGCCAATTTTTTCACGTAATTGGTTAATAAAAAACATGGTACAATTTGTTTTGCTAATAGTACCTGTAAGTTTACGAAGTGCTTGAGACATTAAACGGGCGTGTAATCCCATTTTAGAATCTCCCATTTCCCCTTCAATTTCACTTTTTGGAGTTAGGGCTGCTACCGAGTCCACTACAACAATATCTATAGCTCCAGAACGTACTAGGTTTTCTGCAATCTCTAAAGCTTGCTCTCCATGGTCTGGTTGCGATATAATTAAATTATCGATATCTACTCCTAATTTAGCGGCATAAAATCTATCGAAGGCGTGCTCTGCATCAATAAATGCAGCTATACCTCCTGCTTTTTGGGCCTCTGCAATAGCGTGTAATGTTAATGTTGTTTTACCAGAAGATTCTGGTCCGTATATTTCTATTACTCGTCCCTTTGGGTATCCGCCAATACCTAAAGCTAAATCTAAACCTAACGAGCCACTTGGTATCGATTCTATGTCTACCACAGCTTTATCGCTCATTTTCATTACGGTTCCTTTACCGTAAGTCTTGTCTAATTTATCTAAAGTGAGTTGTAGTGCCTTTAATTTTGCTTCTTTATCCTTGCTCATCGAATTGTGTTTTTTAACTGAAAATAAGAGCCGCTAAATTACTAAAATTCTTTGTTCATCTTATGATTTTATCACGCAACCTTTTTATTCTTTTTACATCTACTAAGAAAGAAAGCAGAATTTTGGCTTCTAATATTACAATCTATTTCTATAGATCGTAATATAAATGCCATTTTTTAAACGTTTTGTATTAATGAAATATTTGAAACAAACTTTATTAAACGAAACGTCTGGAGCAACAGTTATTATACTATTAAATAGTAATTGTAAAACAGACGGTGGTTAGCTCGATTATAATTTTTTAAAATTTAACGCCTTAAAAAATTAAATAACCGAGTTAGTCTATTAAAAGCACTCTGCATATAGCAAAGTGCTTTTTTTTGTTAATAATCAGGTGTTTTATCTAAAAACTGTACCTTTGCAAAACTATTTTTTAACCTTAAAACATTAGTATAGCATGCAACTGTACAATAAATTAAGTGCTAAAGAACGGGCAGAGCTAATCGAAAAAGCAGGAAAAGATCGATTAACACTGTCATTCTATCAGTACGCTAAAATTGAAAATCCTCAAACATTTAGAGACCAATTATTCATAGCTTGGAATGCTTTAGACGTTCTTGGCCGTATTTACGTGGCTCACGAAGGTATAAATGGGCAATTATCCTTACCCGCAGATCGTTTTAACGAATTCAAGACGCATTTAGATACCATTTCATTTTTAAAAGACATCCGATTAAATATTGCCGTAGAGCAAGATAATATGTCGTTTTTAAAGTTGAAAATTAAAGTTCGCGATAAAATTGTTGCCGATGGTTTAAACGATGATACGTTCGATGTTACCAATAAAGGTGTGCACGTAGATGCCGATCAATTCAATCAGTTAATAGAAGATGAAAACACCATTCTTGTAGATATGAGAAATCATTACGAGAGTGAAATTGGGCATTTTAAAAATGCCATCCGCCCAGATGTTGACACTTTTAGAGAGTCGTTACCTATAATAGAAGACGATTTAAAAGATTTTAAAGATGATAAAAAACTAGTAATGTATTGTACTGGCGGTATTCGATGCGAAAAAGCAAGTGCTTATTTTAAGCATAAAGGCTTTAAAAATGTATTTCAGTTAGAAGGCGGTATTATTGAATACACAAGGCAAATAAACGAGAATAAACTAGAGAATAAATTTATAGGGAAAAATTTTGTGTTCGATGAACGTAGATCAGAGCGTATAACAGACGATGTTATTGCCTGCTGCCATCAATGCGGAGAGCCTGCAGATACGCATGTTAACTGTGCAAATGATGCTTGCCACTTACTTTTTATTCAGTGCGAAAAGTGTAAAGCCGAAATGGACGGATGCTGCTCGACAAACTGTAAAGAAATTTACAGTTTACCTTACGAGGAACAAAAAGCATTACGAAAAGGACAAGGTAACAGTAACGATATCTTTAAAAAAGGACGTGCAGATCATTTACCTTATAAAAAAGATCTTCGAAATATTTTTGAAACCTTAAATACTAATTCTTCTAAACTTTAACGTCATGCAACATATAGAATTAATGGCCCCTGCGGGAAATTTTGAATCGCTACAGGCTGCATTAGACAATGGTGCAAACTCTGTGTATTTTGGTGTAGAACAACTTAATATGAGAGCCCGTGCAACGGTAAATTTTACTATAGACGATTTACCAGAAATAGCTAGACGTTGCGAAGCCAAGAATGTTAGAACCTATTTAACTTTAAATACCATTATTTACGATCACGATTTATCGATTGTAAAAACCCTTATAAAACAAGCTAAAGCCACTAAAATTACAGCAGTTATTGCTATGGATCAAGCTGTTATTGCTATGGCTAGAGAATTGGATATGGAAGTTCATATTTCTACCCAAGTTAATGTTACCAATATAGAAACGGTTAAGTTTTATGCCTTGTTTGCCGATACTATGGTGCTAAGCCGAGAGTTGAGTTTGCGTCAGGTTAAGAAAATTACCGATGCTATAGAGAAAGAACAAATTAAAGGGCCTAATGGCAATTTGGTTGAAATTGAAATTTTCGGTCACGGTGCCCTTTGTATGGCGGTTTCTGGTAAGTGTTATATGAGTTTACACGCTTATAATTCGTCCGCCAATCGTGGAGCTTGTAAGCAAAATTGCAGAAAAAAATATACGGTTGTAGATCAAGAAACAGGATTCGAAATGGAACTCGATAACGAGTACATTATGTCGCCTAAAGATTTATGTACTATCGATTTTTTAGATGAAATTGTCGATGCCGGAATAAAAGTTCTAAAAATTGAAGGCCGCGGGAGAGCACCAGAATATGTTGCTAAAGTTATAAAATGTTACCGCGATGCGATAGATAGTGTTGCCGATGGCACTTACGATAAAGCAAAGGTTATTACTTGGATGCAGGAGTTAGAAAAAGTATATAATCGCGGATTTTGGAGTGGCTATTATTTGGGTCAGAAACTTGGAGAATGGAGTAACGGATCTGGATCGCACGCTACGCAAAAGAAAGTGTACATAGGAAAAGGAACACATTTTTATCCGAAATCACAAATTGGAGAATTCAAAATTGAAGCTTTCGATGTCGCAGTAGGAGATACCATTTTAATTACAGGTCCAACTACCGGTGCTCAAGAAATGGAAGTAGAAGAATTTATGGTGAACGATATAAAATCCGATAAAGCAACCAAAGGGGATACTTTAACCATTCCGTTAAAATTTAGAGTACGACCATCGGATAAATTGTATAAAATTGTTGAAAATAAAGTAGAAGCCTAATGGTTATAATCACGCTACAACGCAATAAATGTATCGGTTGTAATTATTGTGTAGAAATGGCACCGCAACAATTCCAGATGTCTAAAAAAGACGGAAAAACGGTGCTACTTCACGGTCAAGATAAAAAAGGTTTTTTTACTTTAAAAAGTAACGATTACGCTATTTTAGAGCCGTGTGAAAATGCAGCAAAAGCCTGCCCGGTAAACATTATTAGTGTTAAAAATAATTAATTTATATGAACGTTTATAAACTGTTACAACTTAATAGAAAAATTAAAAGTCATAGAATTAAGTTTCTAGCGCTTTATGTGTTGCATACGTTTAATAAGCGTTATTTAGCGGTAAATTTAGATCCTGTTATGGCCTGTAATTTACGCTGTAAGATGTGTTATTTTACAGATAAAGATTATGTAAAAACTTTAAAAGGGCAGTTTAAAGAGGACGAGATTAATCAAGTAGCGAAAACTATTTTTAATCGGGCGTTAAAGCTTCAAATAGGTTGTGGTACAGAACCAACGTTATATAAAGATTTAGTTAAAATTGTAGAATTAGGTTAAGCGTATAATGTGCCCTATATTTCTATAACAACCAATGCAAATCTGTTAACCGAAGAAAAAATAATAGCACTTTTAGAAGCAGGACTTAATGAGTTTACTATTTCATTACATGGCGTAACACGAACGTCTTACGAAAATTTCATGAAAAAGGCGAGCTACGAAAAGTTTCAAAATGTGTTTCAGATTTTTGCAAAACTAAAGGCGACATACAATTTTAAAGTGCGAATTAATTATACCTTCAACAAAGATAATTTTTACGAGCTTAAAGATTTTTTCAAACATTTTAATGGCGATAGTTTCGATATGCTTCAAATTAGACCCATTCAGAAAATTGGAAATACAGAATATAACGATTTCGATTTGGATGCAATTCGTGACGATTATAAAGTTTTAATCCAAGATATTCGTAAATCTTGTGTGGCTCATAATATTACTTTGTTAGCACCAAATGCTATTCCGAAACAAGGAGAAGGGAATACGTCGAGTTTAATTTTCGACTATACGTTCTGTTATGTTTCTCCAGATAAATTTTGGAAAAATGATTTTCAGTGGAAAACCCAAAGTTTTAACGACTATTCAAAAGAAATTGGCTGAAGCAATACTTTGTTTTCTAATGCGTTTAAGTCAGAAGAAGAGCTGAAATCGTTATCAAATCGTTTAAATTACGAAGTAGAATTGAATTAAAATTTCTTTTTTTCAAGTCTTTAGAATAATCATATCTTTACAATCCAAAGTAAGTTAAGCCATAAGGCTTCTCTTTACAGGAATATGGTTCAATAATTGAAACATAGTTTTACTAATCGTCTTCTGTTAATCGTTGATTATCAGAATCTATATATACATAATTTATGGCTTGTGAAAGTTGTTCAACAGGAAAAGATGGCCAGCCTAAGGGTTGCAAAAGTAATGGAACATGCGGAACAGATAGTTGTAACAAACTAACCGTATTCGATTGGTTAGCCAATATGACGCTTCCTAATGGCGAAGCACCCTTTAATTGGGTAGAAGTTCGTTTTAAAAACGGGCGAAAAGAATATTATAAAAATACCGAAAAATTAACCCTGAGCATAGGCGATATTGTAGCGACACAAGCTGCAAATGGTCATGATATTGGTATGGTAACGCTTACTGGAGAATTAGTAAGAGTACAAATGAAACGTAAAAAAATCCCTCAAGACGGGGAGGTTTTAAAAATATATAGAAAAGCATCGCAGCGCGATATAGATATCTGGTCCGATGCACGCGACAAGGAAGAACCTATGAAGGTTAGAGCACGCCAGTTTGCTATCGATTTAAAACTTCAAATGAAGATTTCCGATATCGAATATCAGGGCGATGCAAGTAAAGCAACCTTTTACTACACAGCAGAAGAACGCGTAGATTTTAGAGAGTTAATTAAAGTTTTTGCGCGCGAATTTAGAACGCGTATTGAAATGAAACAAGTAGGTTTCCGTCAGGAAGCTTCACGTTTAGGAGGTATTGGGTCTTGTGGTCGTGAGTTGTGTTGTTCTACCTGGTTAACAGATTTTAGATCGGTAAGCACTTCTGCAGCACGTTATCAGCAATTATCACTAAATCCGCAAAAATTAGCAGGACAATGTGGTAAACTAAAATGCTGTTTAAACTACGAGTTAGACACTTATTTAGATGCGCTTAAAGACTTCCCTAAAACAGAGATCAAGTTAAAAACAGAGAAGGGGATTGCCGTTTGCCAAAAGACCGATATTTTTAAAGGTCATATGTGGTATGCTTACGAAGGTGAGTGGATGAACTGGCATAAAATTACTACAGAGCATGCCCGAGAAATTATTGCTTTAAACAAGAAAAATGAAGCCGTTGCAAGTTTAGAAGAGTATGCGGTAGAATTGTTAGTAGATAATAAAGTAGAGTTCGAGAACGTTGTAGGTCAAGATAGTTTAACACGTTTTGATACCCCAACAAAACCTAAACGTAGACGAAACAATAGAAATAATAAAAACAATAAACCTAAAGCAGAAGCTGGAGTACAAGAGGCGAGAAAGCCGGCTCAGAAAAGACAGCCTGCAAAAAAAAGAACTCCAAATAGAAACGCGAATGCTAATGCAAATCCTAAGGCTAAACCCAATCCGAATGCAAAGGATAATGCCGGAGAAGCTAAGCCAAAAAGCAGACCAAGTCGAAATAGAAATAAAAGAAAACCACAAAATAAACAGAACACGCAGCGTTCAAATCAAAAACCAAACCCGAACACCAATGCAAAGGAGTAGTGCGATTTTATTTTTATTAAGCTTGCTATTTGTTGTGTCATCGTGCGATTCTAATCAGGTGTTCGATGCGTATAAAACTGTACCCGGGGCTTGGAATAATCAGGATGTTGTTCAGTTTAACTTTACAGTTCCAGACACCACAAATACGTATAATTTATTCGTAAACATCAGGAATAATAGCGAGTACAAATACAGTAATTTATTTGTCATTGTCGACTTAGAATTTCCACACGGAAAGACTTTAACCGATACTTTAGAATATAAAATGGCGAAACCTAATGGCGAATTTTTAGGCGAAGGGTTTAGTAGTATCAAAGAAAATAAATTGTGGTATAAAGAAGGGTTCATATTAAATGAATCTGGTAATTATACCGTTAACATACAGCAAGCCATGAGGGAAAACGGCAAGGTAAATGGCGTAATTAACCTTGATGGCATTACCGATGTTGGCTTCAGAATAGAAAAACCATCAACACATTAATACTATGGCAAAAAAGAAACAACCCGTTAAAGCCCGAAGCTATTCTAAGTTTATCTTATGGTTTTGGGGACTTTTCTTTGCAGGCGTTCTTGCAGTTGTTTTGCTGTTTTTATCAGCTTCATTATTTGGTGATTTACCAGATCATACCATTTTAGAAAATCCTAAAACAAATTTAGCTACCGAAATTATTTCTTCTGATGGTAAAACTTTGGGTAAATTTTATTTTAACGATAACCGTACTCCTGTGGGGTATGAAGATTTGCCTAAAAATTTAGTCGATGCCTTAATAGCAACCGAAGATGCGCGTTTTTACGAGCATTCGGGTATTGATGGGCGTGGAACCTTAAGAGCCATTGTAAAAATGGGTAAAGGTGGTGGTGCTAGCACCATTTCGCAACAATTGGCGAAACAATTATTTCATGGAGAAGGATCTAAAAATATTGTTGAGCGTATTGGGCAAAAAGTAAAAGAATGGATTATTGCCATTCGTTTAGAGCGTCAATACACTAAAGAAGAAATTATAGCGCAGTATTTTAATATTTACGATTTTTTAAATAATGCCGATGGAATTAAAAGCGCGGCCAGCATCTATTTTGGTAAACAACCTAACGAGTTAGATTTGCAGGAATCTGCTATGCTTGTGGGGATGTTTAAAAACTCTGCTCTTTATAACCCAAGAACGAATCCTGAGGGTGTAAAAAACCGTAGAAATGTGGTCTTGGCACAAATGCAAAAGTACGGTTATATTACAGAGCGAGTTAAAGACTCTGTACAACGAACAGATTTAGCATTAAACTACACTCCAGAATCGCACCGTGAAGGAATTGCAACTTACTTTAGAGAGTATTTAAAGAGGTTTATGAAAGATTGGATAGATAAAAATCCAAAAGCAGATGGCACGAAATACAATTTGTACAGCGATGGATTAAAGGTGTATACAACAATCGATTCGCGTATGCAAAATTATGCCGAAGAAGCTGTGCAACGACACATGATAAAATTACAGGCAGAATTCGATCATCAAAACACACTAGAAAGAAATCCAACAACTCCATTTTTAGGATTAGAACAAGCCGAAATAGATGGCCTTATGAATCGTTCTATGCGTCAATCTGAGCGTTGGAGAAAAATGAAATACGATCTTAAAAAATCGAATGAAGAAATTGTAAAATCGTTTAAGAAGCCAATTCCAATGAGTATTTTTTCTTGGAAAGGCGAGATCGATACCATAATGACACCTATGGATTCTATGCGGTATTACAAGAAGTTTTTACATCCAGGTATGATGTCTATGGATCCCGAAACAGGTCATGTTAAAGCATGGGTAGGAGGAATGAACTACAGGCATTTTCAATACGATCACGTAAAACAAGGAAAACGTCAGGTCGGTTCTACCTTTAAACCATTTGTGTATGCTACGGCTATAGACCAGTTACATTTATCGCCTTGCGATGAGTTTCCAGACGTACCGTACTGTATAGAAAAAGGACGTTGGGGGAATTTAAAAGATTGGTGTCCTAGTAATTCTGGCGACACTTATGGAGGTTCAAGAACGCTTAAAAATGCCTTAGCCAATTCTGTAAACACGATTACGGCGCGTTTAATGGATAAGGTTGGGCCAGCGCATGTTATAGAAATGGCGCATAAATTAGGTGTAACTACACAAATTCCAGAAGTGCCTTCTATCGCACTCGGAACCGTAGATTTAAGTGTGTTCGAAATGGTTGCAGCCTATGCCACATTTGCCAATCAAGGTGTGTATACAGAACCCGTGATGGTTACGAGTATAGAAGATAAAAACAATACTATTTTATACCAGTTTACTCCAAAAACTAAAGATGTTTTAAGTGAAGAGGTGGCCTATGTAACCGTAAAACTTTTAGAAGGGGTTACAGAAGGCGGATCGGGAACACGTTTAAGAACGCAAGGTTACGAAAAGTGGCGTGCAGAATATCGTGAAATTATTACTGGCTATCCATACGAATTTAAAAATCCGATTGCTGGAAAAACGGGAACAACGCAAAACCAAAGTGATGGTTGGTTTATGGGTATGGTACCTAATCTTGTAACGGGAGTTTGGGTTGGAGCCGAAGATCGTGCTACGCATTTTAAAACCATTACTTATGGTCAAGGAGCGTCTATGGCGCTTCCTATTTGGGGGATGTATATGAAGAGTTGTTATGCCGATGAAGAATTAAATATTTCGACAGCAGATTTTAAAGCTCCAGAAGAATTAACGATTCGTGTTGACTGTTCTGAAGAGATAGAAACCGAAGATGGTACACCAAAAGAAGATGTGCCTAGTGATTTAGATTTTTAGATTTTAGTCTCAGAGTTTTTAGTTTTATCTTTTCATGAATTGCTCGTGAGCTTGAATTTGGTTCAGGTTCACATTTGAGTGCGTTTTTTAGTGTTCTCCAATCAGCTCATTACTACTTTAAAAACTTGCAATATTTCTTAATTCTTCCATGAATTACGGTTTTTCCGTAATTGAAAATTGAAAAATTTCATGTTTTCGACGAACTACATGATTCTGAGTTTTTTAAATTCTAATAATTATTATAAGTTTTCTATTTTTATAGAATTGTAAGTGAATTCTTTAATATAGGCTTCTGCTGTTAATCATGAAAAAAAACATAAGCACTTTTATTTTATCCTTTTGTTTCACAGCTCTAGTAGCCCAAAATCCGGTTACCGAAGTCACGTATAAAACGGTTTTAAACTTCGCTAATCTATCCGAAAGAATGACCGATAAATATTCTAAATCAGAATTAAATACCATTGCAGAAGCTCGTTCGGGTTACGATGCGTTTAACTATACACTCTTGTTTAATAACGAGGAGTCACTTTTTTGGTTAAACCCTTTAGAAGTTGGTATGGAGTCTGAAGGTGGAGATAACGATCTCATTGTATTGTATAATCGGGAAAAAGCCACTAAATATTATAGGAATTTAAATGAAAAAGTATGGTTAGAAAATTTTATGAGTTCTGGAGATGGCTTATTACTTATAAGCAATACAGATTAAACCGTGGAATGGGATATTACAACTGAAACTAAGAAGATAGGGGAATATACTTGCTATAAAGCGAATCTAACCACAGGGAAAGTTGCTTTAGGTTACAGTGAAACTTCGCCGGACATTTCGGTATGGTTTACACCAGAAATAGCCGTGTCCTTTGGGCCTAAGAGTTTTAGAGATTTACCTGGTTTAATTCTAGAAGCAAGTGTAGGCCCTAGAGCGTATTATGCAACCATTATAAAATTTAATGTAGATAAACCTATAAATAGGTTGTCTGAAGGTAAGCCAATAACCAGAGAAGCATTACGAGCTAATCGGGCCAAGTTTTAATGTTTTTAAATTTCCCTTAGCTCCTTGATAACCTACAAAACCTACCTATTTAGTTTTCTTCTTTTTTTTACTATAGCTACGGCTATGGCACAACAAAGTACTTTAAGTGGTACGGTAAAAGATAGTTTACAAATTCCTTTAGAGTATGCCAATATCTTGGCGGTGCCAGACTCCAGTTCTAGTAAGGTTAGGTTTTCTATTACAGATAAAACGGGTTTTTATAAGATAGATTTAGATCGAGGTATAACGTACTCTATTACAGTAAGCCATTTGGGGCATGTTCCTCAATATGCTCAAGTAACAACGGTAGATGTAAAATATGTACGAGACTTTAGCATGCCAGTTCAAACCAGTCAGTTAGATCAAGTAGATATCGCCTATACACCTCCAATATCTATAAAAAGCGATACTATAAGCTATAGAATTGATACCTTCGTAACAGGGGAAGAACGTAAATTACGTGATGTTTTAAAAAAATTACCAGGAGTAGAAGTAGATCGCGATGGCAATGTTACGGCCAATGGTAAACGGGTGTCTAAAGTACTTGTAGAAGATAAAACCTTTTTTACTGGCAACAGCAAGTTAGCGGTTAATAATATACCCGCCGATGCCATAGCTCGTGTAGATTTATTAGATAATTATACCGATGTTGCTATGCTTAAAAATTTACAGAATAGTGAAGTTTTGGCGATGAACATTAAATTGAAAGCAGATAAAAAACAATTTTGGTTTGGAGATCTCGAGGCAGGAGGTGGAATAAAAGATCGCTATGTGGTGCATCCTACCTTGTTTTATTACAGTCCAGAGTCTACATTTAACTTTATTGGCGATTTAAATAATACTGGAGTTAAAAGTTTTACGTTTAGAGATTATATCGATTTTGAAGGCGGGTATTCTAAATTAAAAAAGCAATCTGGTAGTTACAGTAAACTTTCTAATGATGCCTTTTCTAGATATTTGAAAAACGAAGACTATAAAGCGCATACCAATCAATTTGGTGCTCTAAATGTAAGGCGTTCCTTAAGTTCGGTAACAGATCTTACGGCTTATGTTATTGTAAATAATGCGACTTCAGAAACCGAAAGAAATACAACCAATGCGTATTTAGATAATGACACGCCTTTTACAGAATATCGCGTCAACACAAATCAGTTGCAAACATTTTCTACCCTTGGTAAAATCACCTTAGATTACGACCCTAGTTCTCAGGAAGATTTGGCGCTTTCAAGCTTGTTTAAATTGGCACATAGTTCTAATACAGGACAAATTAATACGAATAGTATTTATGATAGTAATACAATTAGATCGGAGTCAAGTTTAGATCAAGTGCATCTTAATTTAGATCTACGTTATACCAGAAAACTATCTAGCAGTCATACTGCAACTTTAGAAGCAGACTACAGTTTTCAAAACGATAAACCACTTACAGAGTGGCGTACAGATGAAGAAATTTTACAAGGGTTAATTCCGTTACAAACAGATTCTGTTTATAATATTCTTCAGACTAAAAAGATGAATATTCACACGGCTAATGCAGTTGTAAAAGATTATTGGGTTCTAAATAAAAACAATCATATTTATACCACCTTAGGGAGTCAGTTAGCGTTTAACGATTTATATACTAACGATAGTCAATTGTTAAGTAACGGAGGGCTAAATGATTTTCAAACTTCCGGATTTGGAAACGATTTTACCTATCAGTTTATCGATAATTTTATTGGGTTGGAGCATAAGTTTCAGTTAGGAAAAGCCACCTTTAAACCTGGAGTTTTTTATCATTTTTATTACTGGAATACAAGTCAATATAAGCAAGCAACAACACGACGTACTAATGTGCTCCTACCTCAATTTAATACCGAAATTAAATTTAGCAATGGGAGTAGTTTAGAGTTAGATTACAGTTTAAATGCTCAATTTCCAAATGTAGAACAATTGGCTAGTCGGTATGTGTTAACCAATTTTAATAGCGTCTTTAAAGGAAACGACCATTTAGGTCATGAGTTATACCATAGGGTTGGTTTAACGTTTTTAAAGTTTAGTGTTATAAAAGGACTAAATTATTATGTATCTGCATCGTATAATAAGAAAGAAAAACAATTTAAAAATGTAACGCAGTTAGAGGGTTTAGAAAGTGTGAATACCACCATACTTTTTGATAGGCCAGAAGATAGTTGGAATGTTTACGGAAACATCGCTAAACGTATAAAGCGACTGCAGTTTAAATTAGTTGGTCATTTTAATTATAGTAATTTTTATCAGTTGCTAAATGCCGAAATCAATAAAAACAGTTCTAGAACGATTATGGCTAAAGCTAGTTTGAGCACACATTTTACATCCTGGCCCAATATAGAAGTGGGGTATTCAAAAAATATAAGTTTGTATTAGGCCATAGGCAGACATACAACGTTTAATAGAGATGCCCTTTTTACGGCTCTAGAATATGATTTCTTAAAAGCTTTTATATTTAAATTCGATTACGAATTAGACACGTTTCAGAATAAAGATGAAGATGTTTATAATACCTTCGATAATGCCAATGCTTCTCTGTTTTATCAGAAAGAACATAGTCCTTGGGGTTTCGAAATAGCGGCTAGAAATATATTCAATACCACATTTAATCAGCAAAATTATTTTTCTAATTATTTAATTAGCGACACCAAAATCTACGTGCTGCCTAGGATGTTACTTTTTAAAGTGATTTATAAACTCTAATTACGTCATTTTAAATCTTCAAATTGGTTGTTGGCCTACTTACCACTTCTATACATTGATTAATTATTACAATATTTAAAAAAGGCCTTTTTATTTCGTATTTTTAGGTTGAAATAAAACGCATATCGTTATGATAAATAAAGAGGTTTCAGGTGTTACAGTGGCTTTAGAAGGTGTTTCAGACCAAATGACTTTTATGTTGGGTGGTTTTGGTTTGTGTGGGATACCAGAAAATGCAATTTCCGAACTCGTAAAACGCAATGTAAAGAGATTAACCTGTATTTCTAATAATGCTGGTGTAGACGATTTTGGTTTGGGTTTATTGCTTCAGAAAAAGCAAATCAAAAAAATGATATCATCCTATGTTGGCGAGAATGACGAATTTGAACGCCAAATGTTAAGTGGCGAATTAGATGTAGAGCTTATTCCGCAAGGAACTTTGGCAGAACGGTGTCGGGCAGCTCAGGCTGGATTTCCTGCTATTTATACACCTGCTGGTTACGGTACCGAGGTTGCTGAAGGGAAAGAAACCCGAGAATTCGATGGCAAAATGTATGTGTTAGAACATGCTTTTAAAGCCGATTTCGCTTTTGTAAAAGCATGGAAAGGAGACGTCGCGGGAAACCTTATTTTTAAAGGCACGGCCAGAAATTTTAATCCAGTTATGTGTGGCGCTGCAAAAATTACGGTCGCTGAGGTTGAAGAACTAGTACCTGCTGGAAGCCTAGACCCAAATCAAATTCATATACCAGGTATTTTCGTTCAGCGTATTTTTCAAGGTAAAGATTATGAAAAACGGATAGAGCAGAAAACTGTAAGATAATGTAATAATTCTGTGAATGTATCAATTTAGCAATGGGATAACTTTTAGATGCTAGAACGAAAACCAAATATCATTTTAGAAAAATCAATTGCTTTTGCACTGTTGGTTATTACCTATTGCGAGAAATTAGAAACTAACAAGAAATATGTTATTGCTAATCAGTTATTAAAATCGGGGACAAGTATCGGGGCTTCTATTCATGAAGCACAAAATGCAGAAAGTAAGGCAGATTTTATTCATAAACTAAAGATAGCGGCTAAGGAATTAGAAGAAACTAAGTATTGGATTATGTTGTATGAACACTCCGAAAATTATGAAAACCCAAAAGAATTAAAGGAGCGAGTTAATGAATTGGGATTGATATTATATAAAATTTTGAGTACAAGTTATAAAAGTAAGAAATAGCACTCTTTTCATGAGTGAGTATTAAAACATTGGAATATTAATTAATGGATATATTGATTAGGGTTCCAATAGTAAGTATTGATACATTATTACATTAATTAATTATTACATTAAGATTATGTTAGACAAAACAGGAATTGCAAAACGTATAGCACAGGAAGTTAAGGATGGATACTATGTGAATTTAGGTATAGGCATTCCAACTTTGGTGGCGAACTATGTGCGAGAGGATATAGAAGTAGAATTTCAGAGTGAGAATGGGGTGCTTGGCATGGGACCATTTCCTTTTGATGGGGAAGAAGATGCCGATATAATTAACGCCGGAAAACAAACCATCACCACTTTACCTGGAGCCAGTTTTTTTGATTCGGCAACCAGTTTTGGGATGATTCGTGGGAAGCATGTGGATTTAACCATTTTAGGAGCGATGGAGGTTGCGGAAAATGGTGATATTGCCAATTGGAAAATTCCGGGAAAAATGGTTAAAGGTATGGGCGGTGCCATGGATTTGGTAGCCAGTGCCGAAAATATAATTGTTGCCATGATGCATACCAATAAAGCTGGGGATTCAAAACTTTTAAAACGCTGCAGTTTACCGCTTACTGGCGTTGGTTGCGTAAAGAAAATTGTGACCAACTTGGCCGTATTAGAAGTGACAGCTAACGGATTTAAATTATTAGAACGTGCACCAGGAATATCTGTAGATGCTATTAAAAATGCAACCGAAGGGATTTTAATCGTCGAGGGGGAAATACCAGAAATGAAAGTTTAAATAATGCTGAATTTTTGGAGTAATAACTGTTAAATGTTAAAAAATTATGCATTTCATCGAATATATGTTGCTTTTTAACGATAAATGAAAAATAATTTACATCTTTATAATCCCCAGAAATACTAATACAAATAGATCCCAAATCTACCAAAAACTAATAGCTTATGAATGTAACGTCAAATCTACCTGAAGAACCTAACTATTCCGAAAGTAAGTTCTACGTGGTTTATGATAACACTGTAGAGTTTATTAAAAATTTAGTGTATTTAGTTAAAAAAGTATTCATGTTATAATCCTTTAGGTATAGCTTGAATTAATTTTTTAGTGTAATCCTGATGCGGGTTGTTATATACAATATCCGCATCGTTTTTTTCTACAATCTCCCCTTTATTCATCACAATTAATTGGTCCGACATATATTTTACAACGGCAAGGTCGTGAGAGATAAATATGTAAGTGAATCCAAAATTGTCTTTCAATTCATTTAACAGATTTAAAACTTGGGCTTGTACCGAAATATCTAGTGCCGAAACCGATTCGTCGCACACGATTAATTTGGGTTGAAGTGCAATGGTTCGTGCTATACCAATACGCTGACGTTGTCCGCCAGAAAATTCGTGCGGATACCGGTTAAAATAGACTTCAGATAAACCTACACGGTTTAAAATATCGATAGTTTTAGCACGACGCTCCTCCTTGTTTTTATATAATTTATGCACGGTCATCGGTTCCATAATAGCTTCGCCAACTGTTAATCTTGGGTTGAGAGAGGCGTAAGGATCCTGAAAAATGATTTGAATGTCTTTTCTAAGCGCTCTCATCGCTTTTTTAGAGAGATTAGTAATATCGGTCCCTTTATAAATAATCGTTCCTGCAGTGGCTTTATCGAGCTGTAAAATGGCGTTTCCTAAGGTCGATTTTCCGCAACCCGATTCCCCTACTAATCCTAAGGTTTCACCTTCGTAAATTTTAAAACTGACATTGTTTACGGCTTTAAAGGTTTCGGTTTTACCAAACCAACCCGATTTAGACATGTACTCCTTTTCTAAATTTTTAACTTCCAGTAAAGGTGGCTGACTGTACAATGCCTTGTGCGCCATTTTCCGATCTTCTGGTGTAATAATTATTTCAGAAAAACTTTGGGTTAAATAGTCGTCTATGGTAGGAAGTGTTTTTAAGCGGACGTCCAATGATGGCCGAGAATTAATTAAGGCTTTGGTATAATTATGTTTAGGATGATTAAAAATACTAGCTACATCGGCTTGTTCAACAATATCACCTTTGTACATGACGAGCACGCGATGGGCAATTTCAGAAATTAAAGCCAAATCGTGAGTAATAAAAATGATACTCATTTTGGTTTTAGCTTGAAGTTCCTTTAAAAGTGAAATAATTTCTTTTTGAACAGTAACATCTAAGGCCGTAGTGGGTTCGTCGGCAATTAAAATATCGGGTTCGCAGGCAATAGCCATAGCAATCATAACCCGCTGTTTTTGTCCGCCCGAAATTTCATGCGGATAGGCGTTATACACCCTTTCTGGTTGTGGTAATTTTACCTGTTCGAATAAGTCTAAGACCTTTTTTTTAATTTCAGATTTCGAGCTAGAGGTGTGTTGCATAAGAATTTCTTCTACTTGAACACCACAGCGCATAGACGGATTTAAAGAACTCATAGGTTCTTGAAAAATCATTGCTATGTTATTCCCTCGAATATTTTGAAATGTTTTTTGAGAAATTTGGGTGAGATCTAAATTATTAAAATGAATTGCGCCTGAAACTGTAGAAATCCCTTTGGGTAAAAGTCCCAAAATAGCTAGTGATGACACCGATTTTCCAGAGCCCGATTCTCCAACAATTCCTAAAATTTCGTTAGGATTAAGATGGTAGGAGATTCCGTGAATAACTTCGTTTCCGTTAAAAGCTACGTTTAAATTTTCTATGTGTAATACCGGAGTTTCAGTCATTTAAATATGAATAATTTCGTCGTCGTTTAAAATCTCATCACCACGTAGTCGTAAAAATATTTGAGCCACGGCTATAGTATCTTTTTCGCAATACACGATAATGCGATCTATTTCATTTTCTTCGTAATATACACGATACACTTCGCTACCGTCAATATCGACTTTTGGTGATGGAATTCCTAAAATATGAGTTAGCAATTTTAGAGAAGTGTAATTTTTATAATCCCCAAATTTCCATAATTCTAAGGTGTCTAAATGGGGAACTTCCCAAGGTTTTTTACCAAATAAATTTAGTTTCTCTGGTAGCGGAATATTGTGTATAATCATACGGCGTGCAATATACGGAAAGTCGAATTCTTTGCCGTTATGGGCGCATAAAACTTGTCGCGGGTGGTTGTAATGGGTTTCCAAAAGGTTTTTAAAATCTTTTAAAAGCACAGTTTCTTCACCATAGAACGATGTGGTTCTAAATTGTCTCGTTTCACCTTGCAATCTGAAATAGCCCACCGAGATACAAACAATTTTACCAAATTCGGCCCAAATGCCAGCGCGTTCGTAAAACTCTTCGGCAGAAACTTCATTTCGCTGGTATTTCGATTTTAAATCCCAAAGGTGTTGTTTGGTTTCGCTTAACTCAGAAAAATGCTGCGTTTCTGGAACCGTTTCTATATCTAGAAATAAGATGTCTTCAAGGTTGAGTTTATGAATCATGACCGTCAATTATCCGTGAATAAGAAAATTACATTTTAATTTTGTGATATCAAAACGTAAGCGTTTATTGATTTTAAGAAATTTTAAATGGTTGCTAAACGGAGCTTTATTCCGTTTATAATTTAAATCCCTCAATATGATTATTTATCTGAATTTTAGAGGTGATTTTTTCAAAACTTAATTTTGATTGGAAAAACTGTAAAGATTTTAATTTTAGTCTGAATTTTGTAAATAATTTATATTTTAAATACCATTTTAACTTCCGTCCGTTTAAATTCTTAGACATTCTCTTATATATTATTTTGTATAAATCTAATAAAGCAACAGAATAGAGAAATGGTATTAAAGCTATGGTTAGAATAAGAGGTAGAGCAAAAGCCTTTAGTGTATCTATATTGATAAAACTGAAGATGTTTTGATAAAGATTATACCCAATATAAATTATTACAATAAAACCGAAAATCAAATTAACATTAGAAGCAAATTTTTCTAATATCTTGTCGGGTTTAACAAAGGGAAGAATGTTTACTAGGGTTAGAAAAATCATTATAAATAATTCTATGGCAAGGTTGAAGGTATAGAAATTTGATAAAAATTCAACAATGATTATCCCTTTTAAACTTCTTTTTAATATTTCTTTAGCGAAATGATTCGAGTTTTTTAGTTCACTTATTTTCATAAATATTGGAAACCCCGCAAATATTAACCAAAACAAACTGTCTTTTAATAGTGATAAGTCCCAAAACTTAATAATTGTTAGAGCTAAAATGACCGACATGGAATAAACAATTATGCTTAAAAAGTAGTCGATAAGATTAGTAGTAAAAATAACAGTAAAAAGTTTCAAAAAATTTCTTCGCGATTCGCGACTTAATGATAATACCCAAATGAAAAAGAATAAAATGCAAATTCCAATGGCGATTTCTCTATTATTAAAAATATCAGTCAATTGATTTTGCATTGTTATTATATAATCGGACTACTATGAACCCCAAATTTAATTGAAATAAAAACTTTGAAATTCAAAAACGAGGCTGCGCTTAACCTTTCAATTAATTATTTTCCAACATATTATAGCCTTCTTCTATATAGGCAAAAATATCTTTCGTAAATGTAGCAACAACATCTTCTGGTCCTTTAGAATGGCCTAATCTTACAATAATAATATTGTCTTCGGGTTCTACAATAACATATTGGCCAAGATGCCCACGCATCATAAAAAAGTGCTTGTCATCAATAGTTTTTAACCACCAGCCATAGCCGTATTCTGGACTAGCATCAAAACGCGGAGTGATGGATTTTTTTACGAAAGCAGAGTCTAACAATTGTTGTCCATTCCATTTGCCATAGTCTTTGTATAATTTTCCAAAACGTGCAAAATCTCTAGCATTACTGGCTATACAACAATAGGCTTTTTCTAGTCCATGCGCATCGCTATCTAATTGCCAAAGCGCATCACTCTCGCAGCCCATAGGTTTCCAGAACTTTTCGCTTAAATAGCCAGACATGGTTTGCCCGGTTGCTTTGGTAAGGACCATACCTAATAATTGGGTGTTTCCGCTTAAATATTTATAGCTTTTTCCTGGTGCTTCAATCCCTTTCATGTTTAAAATAACCGGAGCGAGATTTTCATCGAAATACGCTCGTGTGGTTACCGAAAAAGGGGAGTAGTACGATTCATCCCAATCTAAACCAGAGGCCATAGACGATAAATCGCCAACGGTTAAACCTTCGGATAATCCTTTTTTAAATTCCGGATAAAAATCGCTTACCTTTTGGTCTAGGCTTTTAATTTTCCCTTCCATAATGGCTTTTCCTAACATGGCAGAAATGATGCTTTTAGCCATAGAAAATGAATTAGATTTCGAAGTTTCACCAAAACCATCATAATAGTTTTCGTACCAAATACTATCGTTTTTAATAATCATATAGGCAATCGTACCATTTGCCACATTCATACGCTCTAAACTGTCTGTAGGTTTGGCTGTATTATAATCTTTATGAATGGGCCAAGGTTGAGGTGTACTGTTTTCGATAGTGCGATTATCGAATTCTTTATAATCTTCTAAAAAAGCTGTTTTATGACCGGTACCATAGGTAATCCACGCCGCCTTTAAAATGTAATCGTAGCCCGAAATGTATAGGCCTAGAATAATAAGTCCGCATACAAGTATGATAAACTTGAGGAGTTTAAATAGATATTTCATTATTAGTAGTTTGTTGTGCTTAAATATAGAAAATTAAAATAAGG
This sequence comes from Formosa haliotis, assembly GCF_001685485.1. Classification (NCBI taxonomy): domain Bacteria; kingdom Pseudomonadati; phylum Bacteroidota; class Flavobacteriia; order Flavobacteriales; family Flavobacteriaceae; genus Formosa; species Formosa haliotis. The sequence goes on from NZ_BDEL01000001.1 coordinate 2,772,782, forward strand.
TTTCCTGTGTAAACGGGCTTTCATGCTGTAAAAGCCATTGTTTACGGTGTAAGCCACCAGCGTAACCTGTTAAGCTGCCATTGGTACCAATAACGCGGTGACAAGGCACCACAATCCAAAGTGGATTTTTACCATTGGCGTTGGCCACTGCACGAATAGCTTTTACATCGCCCAATTGTTTAGAAAGTTCTAAATAAGATACAGTTTTTCCGTAAGGGATATGGCAAAGGGCATCCCATACTTTTTTCTGAAAATCGGTACCTTTCGGATTTCGTTTTATACTGAAATGATTCCGAGACCCATCAAAATATTCTTGAAGTTGTTGCACACAATTTTGTAGCGACTCTGGAATAGTTCTACTAGGTTCTTCATCAGAATTTAATACCGTGATGGCCGAAATACCCTCTGAATTGCCTTCAATTTTAGTAAATCCTAATGGTGATGCTATAATGCAAGTATCCATTAATTTTCTTCGATATCCTCATTAATTAAGCCTAAACGTTTCGCTCTTGCTTCCCAACTTTTTCTAGCCAAAGCTTGAAGATTGGCTACATGGTCGCTTTCGTCCATAATTTCAAGACCTAAAAGAGTTTCAATAACATCTTCCATAGTAACAATACCACTTACAGAACCGTATTCGTCTACTACTAAAGCCATGTGGTTTTTGCTTTCTACAAGCTGTTCGAACAGGGTAGGAATGGCAATATTTCTATTTACAATGATTATATTACGTTTTAAATCTTTTAACGTTTTTTTGCCGTTTCCAAGGGCCATTTCTTTAAAAACTTCATCTTTTAAAACGAGCCCAGTAATGTTGTCTGGAGAATCGGTATACACCGGAATTCTAGAAAATCGGATATTAGAATTTGCCTTAAAAAACTCTTGAACAGAAGTTGTTTCATTAGCTGTTTTTATAACCGTTCTTGGCGTCATAATATCTTTGGCAAGAATATCTTTAAAGGTTAAAAGGTTTTTCAGAATTTTACTTTCAGATTCTTGAAATACGCCGTCTTTTTCTGCCATATCTGCCATAGCATGAAAATCTTCACGACTTAACACACTACCGTGCCCCTTGCCACCAATAAGTTTAGTGGTGAGTTGCAATAACCATAATAGTCCGGTCCATTTTAATGGAAAGATTAAAACCGTTAAAGCTTTAGAGGTGAAGTTGGCTAAGGTTTGCCAATACTTAGCACCAATAGTTTTTGGAATAATTTCTGAAACCACTAATATTAAAAAGGTCATGATTGCAGAAACTATTCCTACGGTATTTATTCCAAAAATTTCAAATTTATAGGGAAGTTTTTCCGCTTCTATACCCACCATCATGGCACCCAGGGTATGGGCAATCGTGTTTAGAGTTAAAATGGCAATTAAAGGCTGATCTACATCCTTTTTAAGATTTTCTAGCGTGGTAGCATAGTCCTTGCCTTCATTCTTTTTTACATTTATAAACGTTGGTGTCACGCTCAAAAAACAGCTTCTAGAATAGAACATAGAAACGAAAAGAATATTGAAATTGTTGCCCAAAAGATAAGTGCTCCCATATATTTAAATTGATTTAGTGCTAAGTTACGAAATCAATTTCACAACATCCTTAGCAAAATAGCTTGCAATTATATCTGCACCAGCTCTTTTTATAGCCGTAACTTGTTCCATCATAACAGCATCGTGGTCTAGCCACCCACGTTCTGCTGCAGCTTTAAGCATGGCATATTCGCCAGAAACTTGATATACGGCAACAGGAACATCGACTTCATTTTTAATATCTCGAACAATATCTAAATAACATAAACCTGGTTTTACCATAACAATATCGGCACCTTCGTCTATATCCATTTCGGTTTCGCGAATGGCTTCCAAGCGGTTAGCATAATCCATTTGGTAAGATTTTTTGTCTTTAGGAACATCAACCATATCTACGGGTGCAGAATCTAAAGCATCTCTAAACGGACCGTAAAATGCTGAAGCATATTTGGCGCTGTAAGACATGATACCTGTGTTAATAAAACCTTCGTCCTCTAGAAGTTCGCGCATTTCAAGAATACGACCATCCATCATGTCGCTAGGGGCTACAAAATCGGCTCCAGCTTGTGCGTGACTTAAAGCCATTTCGGCTAAAACAGCTGAGGATTCATCGTTTAAAATCATGCCGTTTTTTATTATACCATCGTGCCCGTAAGACGAGAACGGATCTAACGCCACATCGGTCATAACCAACATATCTGGACAAGCATTTTTTACAGTTTTAATGGCACGTTGCATTAAACCTTTCGGGTTTAAAGCTTCGGTACCTTTATTGTCTTTTAACTTGTCGTCTACTTTTACAAATAATAATACCGACTTTAAGCCTAAAGACCACAATTCTTTTACTTCAGCTTCAAGCAAGTCTAAACTTAAGCGGAAGTAGTTAGGCATAGACGGAATTTCTTCCTTAATGCCTTTGCCTTCAACAACAAAAAGCGGTACTAAAAATCGTTTGGAGATATGATGGTTTCGCGAACTAAAGACCTAATGGCTTCGTTGCTTCTTAATCGTCTGTTTCTTTTAAGTGGATACATGATTATGATTTTATATTTAATTTTTCGTTAAAATCTTCAGCAGTTTTTATAACCTTTTGAGGTGCTCTAAAGCGATAGCCTATAAAAACTTGCGAAAATGGTATGTTATCTGTGATATATAAATCACGTTTGCTACTATGATTTAAAATTAAGTAATTAAAATGAGCGCCGAAATAAAGATTTTCAAAATCGTAAGTTGCTGTGGCTTTAAAACTAAATTCGGTAAGTAAAGTTGTGAGATTTCCGCTGTTTGACGAGGCGTGATTTAATCCTACTCCGAGTGAAGCTCCAGCAGAAATAAATAAATTTTGATTGGGCACATAGTTGTAATAATAGGCTGGAGAAAAGGCCAAATCGAAGGACTTGAAATCTTTATCTATGGTGTTAAACTGAAGTTTATCTTCGGAATTTATATTGAATGTGGAATAAAAATAAGTTATGCTAGGAACGAAACTTCCTGCACTTTTTAATTGTTTTTCGTTCTGAGACGCAATAGCTCTATATGAAAAATTATCGTTTAAAATATAGGAGGTCGAGCCACCAATTTGAAAAGATTTCGTTTTGGGTAGATAGATATTATAATTGTCATTTTTCAGAAAAAAACCTTTTTCATTATATAATTTAATGGTTTGCATCCATCTCCTTTTATAAAACCCTCTTAGATTTAAAGCGTATAATTTGGAGTCCTCATTATTTTTATTGGCATTTAAAAAATTTGGTGCAAACGAGTAAGAAATGGTGAGCATCCTAAAAAACACACTGGCTCCAATTCGAGATTGTTTGTTTGCATTTAAGTTTAAAACTTGTTGCGAGTTATCGTCGTTCAACGAGAGAGAATTGGAAGTATTTACATAAAAAACGCGAGCCGTGATTCTGTTTTTATAAAATCTAACATATTCGTTTTCTTTATCGAAAAGAGAGTCTTTTTGGGTTTGTTTTTGAGCAAAGCAGGCATAGGTTGTTATAAAAAATAATAGGTAAAATGTCGTGCTTTTCAATATCATAGGGAGTGCTTTGGGGCTATTTTATTTTTTGAAATAGGGTTTTATTTAAGGTATAAATTTAGCATTAAAATCGTCTGCAGTTTTTACTATTTTTTTAGGAGCTTTAAAGCGATACCCTATAAACGCCTGAAAAAAAGGTATGTTGTCGCTTACATTTACGGTGTTTTCGGAATTGTAGTTTAGTACCAAATAGCTATAATATGCGCCAAGGTACAAATTATCGATATCGTAGGTTAAAGAGGTTCTTAAATTGAATTCTGTTAGAAGTGTTATTTCGCTAGTTGTACTGTCTTTGGCATAATGCATGCCTATACCTGCCGAAAATCCAGCAGAGATGAATAGGTTTCGGGTGGGTACAAAATTGTAATAATAAGCGGGTGCCAAAGCAATGTCGAAAGATTTAGAAGAATCGTCTATAGAATTGGAGGGGTCTCCTGTGTCCCAAAAAATGTCGTAATCTGTGTAATAATACAATATGCTAGGTATAAAACTTCCTACACTTTTTAATTGCTTTTCGTCTTGAGAAGCAATAGCCCTAAAAGAGAAGTTTTCGTTAAAGATATAAGAAGTAGATCCACCGACTTTTAACCATTTGGTTCTTGGGAGATATTCCTGGAAATCTTCATTTTCTACATAAAAGCCTTTTTCTTTGTAGATGTCTAGCGTTTGCATCCAATGCTTGCCAAAATACGTTCTAATATTTAAGTTAAAGAGTTTCGAGTCGTCGTTGTCCTTGTTTTTAGCTATAAAATCTGGAGCAAAGGAATACGATATATTAATAAATCTAAAAGCTACCGAGGCACCAATACGGTCTTGTTTGTTGGGTGTTAAATCAATGCTGAAATCGGTATCTCGATCGACTAAAGTTAACGAATTGGAGGTACTTACAAAAAACGCACGTGCTGTAATTCTGTTTTTATAGACATGAATGTATTCGTTAGACTCGTCGTAAATAATACTATCTTGTTCAACATTCGGTATGCTATCTTGCGCGTGGCAGAGATTAGCCATAACAGTTATTAAGATTACAGTAAGAAGCGTTTTTAAACCCATGACTTAGGTTTTTTTAAAACAGTTAATAAGTGCTCCTCTGGACTATTAGGTTCTATTTCGTGGTTATAAACCCATTGCACATGTGGTGGTAGGCTCATTAAAATACTCTCAATCCTTCCATTAGTTTTTAATCCGAATAAGGTGCCTTTGTCATGAACCAAATTGAATTCGACATAGCGTCCTCGACGAATTTCTTGCCAGTTTCGTTGGGCTTCGGTATAGGGTAAATTTTTTCTTTTTTCGACAATGGGTAAATAGCTTTCTAAAAAACTATTGCCCACTTCGGTCGTAAAATTATACCAATGCTCCATGCTCATATAGGTATTGGCTTTACAGTAATCGAAGAATAATCCGCCTATACCTCTGGCTTCATGCCTGTGAGCATTCCAAAAATAAGTGTCGCATTTTTCTTTATATAGGTCGTAAAAACTGTCGTTATGTTTATCGCAAGCGGTTTTACAAATAGTATGAAAATGTTTGGCATCCTCTTCAAAAAGATAGTAGGGTGTTAAATCTTGACCTCCACCAAACCATTGGTCTACAATATCTCCTTCTTGGTTATACATTTCAAAATAGCGCCAATTGGCATGTACGGTTGGTACCATAGGATTTTTTGGATGCAGCACTAAGCTGAGTCCGCAGGCAAAGAAATTGGCATCTTTAACTCCGAAATAGCTTTGCATACTTTCGGGCAGTTTTCCATGAACGGCAGAAATATTTACACCACCTTTTTCGAAAACAGCACCATTTTCTATTACTCGAGTACGACCACCACCACCTTCTGGGCGGTCCCAAAGATCTTCTTTAAAAGTTGCTTTTCCATCTACGGCTTCTAAAGCTGTAGTAATCTTATCTTGTAACTCTTGAATATATTGATAAAATTTATCCTTAATTGTATAGTTCATATAACTCCATATCTAAGGTTGGTGCGTTTGGTGGCGCATATTCGTTTTTTAATGTTTCTTTCCACACAAACCCACAGTTTGTAGCCACTTTTATACTACCTATATTACTTTTGTGCGATATAATTTGAAGTGTTTTAAGATGTAATTTTTCAAATGCTAAATACGCTAAATCTTCTATTGCAGACGAAATAATACCTTTGTTTTCGTGTTTTGCATCAACGCAGTAGGCAAACTCGCCTTGCTTTTTTTTCCAATTAATCTCTTTTAAAATCACTAGTCCCACGATAAAATTGGTGGTAATATCTTTTAATACAAATGTAAATTCAAAGCCCTGTTCTCGTTGTTTTTGCTGATATAGAATATAATCTTTCGAGGCTTCAATATTTAGATTTTTGGCAAGTATATTGGGTAAATAGGTAACAAATCGTTTTACATTATCCATCATGAATTTATGCAGATGTTCTGCATCATGTTCGCGAATGGGTTGAATGTAAAACGAATTGTTTTTCATACTATTTATATTCTTTAACAGCGTCTATAAAGGCTTTGGCATGATCTAATGGGATATTAGGTAATATGCCGTGTCCTAAATTTACGATGTATTTGTCTTTACCAAACTCATTAATCATTTGGTGGACCATTTTTTTAATTTCTGAAGGCGGTGATAATAAACGAGACGGATCAAAATTACCTTGAAGAGTAATATTTCCTCCTGTTAAATATCTTGCATTTTGCGGAGAACAGGTCCAGTCTACACCAAGGGCCGCAGCGTTACTTTTAGCCATATCGCCAAGGGCAAACCAACAGCCTTTCCCGAAAGCAATTACAGGAGCATCATCTTTAAGGGCTTCTATAATTTGATCGATGTATTGCCAAGAAAATTCTTTATAATCTGTTGGAGAAAGCATACCTCCCCAAGAATCGAAAATTTGAACGGCATCTACTCCGGCTTCAACTTTTGCTTTTAAATAGGCAATAGTTGTGTCGGTGATTTTTTGAAGCAATTGGTGAGCTGCTATTGGGTTTGTAAAACAAAATTCTTTGGCTTTATCGAAATTTTTACTGCCTTGACCTTGTACTACATAGCATAAAATAGTCCATGGAGAACCTGCGAAACCAATAAGTGGAATTTCATTTTTAAGTAATTCTTTTGTGGCTTTAATGGCTTGCATTACGTAATCTAATTCCACATTTACATCTGGAACAATAACGTTGTCTACACCTTTTTGATCGCGAACTGGATTTGGTAAATAAGGTCCGAAATTTGGTTTCATTTCCACTTCTATATTCATGGCTTGTGGAATTACCAAAATGTCGCTAAATAAAATAGCAGCGTCCATACCATAGCGTCTAATAGGTTGTACGGTAATTTCACTGGCTAATTCGGGAGTTCTACAACGCGTAAAAAAATCGTATTTTTCGCGAATAGCTATAAATTCTGGAAGGTATCTTCCGGCCTGACGCATCATCCAAACAGGAGGACGCTCTACCGTTTCACCTTTTAATGCTCTTAAGTATAAATCGTTTTTAATCATTATTTTTTTGAGTATTTAACTACGGTTTGTAGTACGTTTTCTATAGTGGGATTTGAGGGTGTATACGTTTGTTTTGAATAGGTTTTAACCGCTTCTTCGGTGGTTTTTCCTATGCAAAAAATGGCTTCATTAGTAATGGTATTTTCAGTAACATAGCTAGAAACACCACTTGGACTAAAAAACAAAATAGCGTCAAAAATACCTTCAATTTTTTTGGGGTTTGGAAGGGTGTTATACACCACAATTTCTTTTAATGGTACGTTGTGTTGGGCTAAAGTATCGGGTAAAATATCTTGTCTAATTTTTCCGCAGAAAAAAATAAAACTTTCATTCTTGTGGTATTTTACAATATAATTGGCCAAATCTGAGCCATATAATTTCATTTTAGATACATTTTGCCCGTGTTCTTCTAAAAAGGCCATGGTTTTTTCGCCAACACAAAAGCAATTGCGAATTACAACCTTATGTTCAATGACTGCTTTGGCTGCATTCTGACTTGTAATAATTGCATTTTCAACAATAATTTCAGAGTCGAATGGTACCGCTTCTATGGTTATAGCATTATATTCGGTTACTTGAATTTGTGCTTTAGTAAGTAACGCTTTCTGGTCTTTATTAAGCGTTTTGGTTGATAAGATAGATTTAATAGGCATTATTGATTGTGGTCACAAATTTTAGAAATATCATCATTGAGTCCGAAAACGACTAACACATCGCCCTCTTTTATAACGGTATTGGCAGACGGAATACCCACAACTTCTTTTATCGAGGTGGTGTTTCCTATAAGGTTTACTTTTTCGTTTTTCCGAACTATAGTAACAATGTTTAATTTGTATTTCGATCTGACTTCTAATTCTGAAATCGTTTTTCCAATAAACTCGACTGGGGTTTTAATTTCTGAAATAGAATATTTTTCGTCAATTTTAAAATGATCGATTAAATTTTTAAGATTTATTTTATTGGTAAGTTTTTGAGCGGCTTCCTGTTCTGGGTGCACAATAGATGTAATACCCATAGCTTGTAAAACGGTATCGTGAATTGGCGATAGCGAACGACTAATTACTTTTAAAGTGGTTGTTTTTTTTAGAATAGCCGTAGTAATAATTGCGGCCCCTTCGTTTTCTCCAATGGCTACAACAGCAATGTCTGTTTGTTTCATTGGCAAGGCTTGGTAGGCCAATTCGTTTGTAGAATCTAAACAAATACTATGAGCAATTTTGTCTTTTACAAGATTTACTTTCTCCATGTTTTTGTCTACACCTACAACTTCATTACCTGTTTCGGTAAGGTTTAAAGCTAGCGACATTCCGAAATTTCCGAGACCAAAAATGATGATTTTCATTTTAAATATATCTTAGTTTATTAAAATATTTTCTTGTGGATATTGGTAAAATTTTTGTTCTACTTGCCCCAACATACCGAAGAGCAAGTTTAAGAGTCCGATACGACCAACAAACATCACGGCTATTATAACGTATTTGCTTGGGTCGCTTAAAGTAGGGGTTAAATTTAAACTTAAACCTACGGTGCTATACGCTGAAAAACATTCGAAAGCGATGGCTAATAAATCTTTATCAGGTTCAAAAAACAACAATAATAATATGGCTGTACCTATGGTAATTAAAGAGATGCAAATAATAGAGAAGGCACGATTTACAGTGCTACTAGAAATTTCTCTTGTGTTTAATTCAATTCTTTTTTTACCTCTTGCCGTAGCCAAAATATTAAGGGTTGCTATTGCAAATGTACTGGTTTTTATACCACCTCCGGTCGATCCGGGAGATGCTCCAATCCACATCAGTAAAATTACAAATAATAATGATGGTGTGGCGACCTGGGTGTAATCTACTGTGTTAAATCCTGCCGTTCGGGGTGTAACCGATGAAAACATGGCTGTAGTTATTTTTCCATATGCCGAATCGTGGTCTTGTAAACTAAAGTTTGCTTCAGAAAAATAGAAGAAAATAAACCCTACAACTAATAAAATACTTGTGGTTACTATGGTGATTTTAGAGTTTAAAGTAAATACTCTTACGGTGGTTTTTAATTTGTTTTTCTTTCTGAACAAGTTTAAAAAACTACGTTTTAAATACGAGAAGGAATTGAAAATAAAACTATATCCTATACCTCCAATCACTATGAGTAGCATAAGTACCCATTGCAGCGAATAGTCGTATCGTAAGGTAGGCTCGTAAAAACTTGATGATGAAGTTGAAAATCCAGCATTACAAAATGCAGAAATGGAATGAAAAATAGAAAAGAAAATTTTATTGTCTATCGTACTAATCGTATCTATAGAAAGGTAAATTAATATAGCTCCAACCAATTCTAAAGCTAAGGTAAACCCAACAATTTGAGCGGTAATTTTAAACACATCTTGTAGGTTTTCTGTAGATGTATAATCTTTCATATACATACTTTCTCTATACGACGAGTTTTCTTTAAAGAAATAGGCAAAAAACGAAGTAAATGTTAGTATGCCCAAACCTCCAATCTGAATTAAAATAATAATCAAGGTTTGTCCTAGTTCTGTAAAATCTTTCCCCGTATCTAAAACTGCTAAACCTGTAACGCATATTGCACTTGTAGCAGTGAATAAGGCATCGATAAACGAAATGCCATTTACCGTTACCCTTGGAAGCATGAGTAACAAGGCGCCAATAAGTATTAAAATAAAAAAACTACCCACAAATAAAATAGCAGGGTTGAAGTAAATTTTATAAATGTATTTTATAAAAAAGGTAAGGCGTATTAACAGATAAAAAAACAGGCCCAGTTCAAAAACCACTTTAGGCCGCATAAGCTGTTCTACAGGTGGTAAATGCTGGTTTAAATAGTATATTGTAAATGCCGATACGAGCGTGGTGACTAATATACCTATGTTGAATTCGATGGTTTTTTTACCAGCAGGAATACTTTTGGCGTATTGGAAATACTTTATTAAATTAAATGTAATTAAAAGTAAAGTTATTGAAGAATAAATAAGAATTCTAAAAGGTTTATAGTCCTCGTTTATTGTGAATCCGAAATCGAAAATTAAAAAAAATAAAATGAGAATATCAGTAAAACGATATAGTTTTTGCAACGTTTTAAGCTTCATTATTTTTTGAGGTTTTTTATGAATTCATTTCTTTTTTAATTGAATTCATGAGTTCTTTTCCACCATTTTCAATGATTTCTAAAGCACAACGTTTTCCAAATTCTTTATAGTTTAAAAGAGATTCAGTTTTAGTTATACTTAGTTTTTTACTTCCGTCTAAGGCTAATAAAACACCAGTAAAAGTAATTGTATCATTAGTTATAGTTGCCATACCACCAATGGGTGCTGTACAACCTGCTTCTAATATACGTAAAAATTCACGTTCTACATGAGTGCAAATATCTGTAGGCGTGTGATTTAATTTTGAAACAGCTTCTGTAATGTCCTTGTCCTTGGCTAAGGTTACCACAACCATGGCACCTTGAGCCGGAGCAGGAATCATCCAATCTAACTCTATATATTGGTCTGGGAGTACATTTATGCGTTCTAAACCAGCTTTAGCAAAAATAGCTGCATCCCAATTATTAGTTTCTAATTTTTGGAGTCTTGTAATAACATTTCCTCTTAAATCTTCAACTTGGTGATTAGGGTATTTGTTAAGCCATTGCGCTTGTCGTCTAAGACTTCCGGTGGCTATTACTCCTTTCGTTTTTAAGAACTCTAAATTTTTGTAAACCAAAATATCGTTTACGTTGGCACGTTCTAAAACTGCTGTTTGTACTATACCCTTAGGAAGCGCAGTCGGAACATCTTTCATGGAATGCACAGCAATATCGACAGTGCCATTTAGCATGGCAACATCTAAAGTTTTTGTAAAAATTCCGGTTATACCTAATTCGTATAAAGGTTTATCTAAAACAATATCGCCGGTAGATTTAACTGCAATAATTTCTGTAGAAAAGCCTAAATCTTCAAGACGCTTTTGTACGGTGTGTGCTTGCCAAAGAGCTAGCTTACTGTCTCTTGTGCCAATGCGTATGGTTTTATGCATTTGATGATGTTTCTAGGTGAAACACTTTTTTAATGAGTTCTAAACTTTCGTTAGTAGAAAAATCTTCGTCCTTTAAATGATGCGCAAAGTGATTTGTTATTTTCTGAATAATGTTATTGCTTATCAGCTCTGCTTGTTCTTCGTTAAAATCAGTAATTTTTTTACGTTGAACATCTAATTCTGCAGATTTAAAGTCCAGTAATTTATTCTTTAAAGCTTTTATTGTAGGTGCAAATTTTCTAGTTTCTAACCAGTCGTTAAATTCTTTTTTAACGTCTTCAATTATGGTTTCGGCAACAGGAATATGTGCTTTTCTTCTTTCTAAAGTTTCATCGGTAATTTGAGATAAATGATCTAAATGTATTAACGACACACCTTCTAGTTCGGTAACATTTTCGTGTACATTCTTCGGAATCGATAAATCTAAAATTAAAAGTGGTTTTTTTGTCTGAATTAAATGCTTGTCTACAGTTGGGTTTTGAGCTCCTGTGGCGACTACTAGCACATCAGAATTATTTATTTCCTCCTGTAAATTAGCATAATCTTTAACCAAAAGATTGAATTTTCCAGCAACACGTTCTGCTTTATCTTTGGTTCTGTTTATTAAAGTAATGTGATCGTTTTTAGTGTGCTTTACTAAATTTTCACAGGTATTTCTTCCAATTTTACCAGTTCCGAACAGTAAAATATTTTTATTAGAAACCTCTGGCACATTATTTAATATGTAATGAACAGATGCAAAAGATACCGAAGTTGCACCCGAAGAAATCTCGGTTTCGGTTTTAATACGTTTACTCGCTTGGGTAACCATATTAATTAAGCGCTCTAAAAAGGTGTTAAGTAAGCCTAATTTTTTAGATAATCTTGCACTGGTTTTTAACTGACTTATAATTTCGAAATCTCCAAGAATTTGACTGTCTAGACCAGAACCCACACGAAACATATGCGAAACGGCTTCTTTGTTTTTATGTACGTAAGCTACTTTTTGAAACTCGTCTACAGTTCCTTTTGTGTTGTCGCACAACAATTTAATAAGTTGAAAAGGGTGTTCGGCATAACCATAAATTTCGGTTCTGTTGCAGGTAGAAGTTACTATTAAACTTTCAATACCGTTTTCTTTTGCTTGGTTAAGTAAATTTAGTTTAGCATCATTATCAAGACTAAAATGTCCTCTAATTTCTGCGTCTGCCTTCTTATAACTTAATCCGATAGCATAAAAATAAGTGCCTCTAGATCCGTGATTTTGATTCATTAACTTTAGTAGTTGGAAATTTTGAACAAATGTATAGTGCCTAAACTTAAAAAAATAACGCTCAAGGAACTTTTAGTGTCGTTTTAAGTTTTTTGGTTGGTTTTTTCAATCGAATATAATAAATATTATACATTTGTAGCAGTTATAGCGCTTTTGAAAATACTATTTTAGAATAATTCTAAATTAAAAAATTATATTAATTATGTTTGCAGAAGGAAAAAATAACGCTGTAGGTACTTTTAATGAGACCTTTATAGAGGAAGGTTTTTTAGTCTTAACCTATCAAAATGAGCGGTTAGAAGTAGAAACAGTAGAAAAGGAAATAGACAGTAGCTATATTCAATTTCATTTTTGTTTAAAGGGTTCCTCTACATTTAAATTCAATAAAGGGAGCTATGCATTACATATTAATGAAGAAAATTCTTTGCTACTTTATAACCCGCAACAAGATTTACCAATACATTTAGAGGTTAACCCTAATTCGTGGTTAATTACCTTACTAATTTCTATTAAAAAATTCCATGCCTTATTTTCTCAAGAAGCCGATTATATTTCATTTTTAAGTGACGATAATAAGGATAAGAAATATTATAAGGACGGAAAAATTTCGCCTTCTATGGCCATAGTTCTTACCCAAATAATGCATTTTAATTTAAACACATCTATTAAAAATCTTTATTATAAAGGTAAGGCTTACGAATTGTTGAGTTTGTATTTTAATAGAAGCGAAGATGCAAGTATAGAACATTGTCCGTTTTTAGTCGATGAAACCAATGTTATAAAAATACGAGCCGCTAAAGATATTATTATTTCGCGCATGGCAGAACCACCGTCGTTACAAGAATTGGCTGACGAAATTGATTTAAGTTTAAAGAAGCTAAAAGAAGGATTTAAGCAAATTTATGGCGATTCTGTCTACAGTTTTTTATTCGATTACAAGTTAGAAGAAGCTCGAAAACTACTAGAATCGGGTCAATTTAATGTCAATGAAGTGGGCCTAAAAGTAGGGTATAGTACGTCGAGTCATTTTATAGCTGCTTTTAAAAAGAAGTACGGAACGACTCCAAAAAAATATTTACAATCAATAAATTAGTAGACCATGAAATTTGTGTTGATTTTTGTTTTGGCTTGGTTAACAGGCGTTAATCCACCAACAGACGAAGTGCTTGTTTTCTCCAAAACTATGGGGTTTAGGCATGAATCCATCGAAATAGGAGTGAAGACTATACAAGACTTGGGAGAGCAGAATAATTTTAAAGTAACACATACCGAAGATTCTAAAGCTTTTACTACCGAAAATTTAAAAAACTACAAACTGGTTATATTTTTAAATACCACTGGCGATGTTTTAAACGATAAAGAACAAGCAGCGTTTAAGAGTTATATTAATAATGGAGGTAATTTTTTGGGAGTGCATGCAGCATCAGACACCGAATTTGATTGGCCTTGGTACGGGAAACTAGTTGGAGCCTATTTTGTGAGTCACCCGAAAGCTTGCGAGGCAGATGTAATTAAAGTCCACACCAATCACCCCGCAATAAATCATTTAAAAGAAGATTGGATTCGTTTTGATGAATGGTATAATTTTAAATCTATTAGTCCAGATATTAAACCGCTTTTAATGTTAGATGAAACCTCTTACCCAGGTGGAGAAAATGGCGATTACCATCCTATTGCTTGGTATCAAGAATACGATGGAGGTCGTTCTTTTTATACCGGATTAGGGCATACTAAAGAATCGTATACAGATCCTGATTTTATTGCGCATTTGTGGGGTGGCATACAATATTGTTTAAAGCGATAATTTTGTTATATTTAATACTATTATAACTTATTTATTATGACGTATTTATCTCCAGAAATAGAAGCGTGGTCCAAACGAAATGATGAAAAATCGTTGGTAAGACCAGGTGTGTCTTGCGGCATCTTTCAAGATTGTAGTTCTAACGAAGAACCTAAAGTTAAAAATAATCAGCAAAACAATAAAGCTGACAAAACGTTGTAGTTTCTTTAGATCTATGACGCGTATTGTGATCAATTCGATTTAATTATTGATAAGATAATACTATGGTTATATCGTGGTATGATCGCAATTTCTATTGTACTTTTGTATTATGAAAAAAGGAATTTTACTTGTTAATTTAGGGTCTCCAGACAGCCCTACTCCAAAAGATGTAAAAACATATCTAGGCGAATTTTTAATGGACGAGCGGGTTATAGATATACCGTTAGTTGCCAGAACTGCCCTAGTAAAAGGAATTATTTTAAAAACAAGACCTAAGGCTTCTGCAGCTGCCTATAAGAAAATTTGGTGGGACGAGGGTTCACCATTAATAGTCATTTCAGAACGGCTTAAAAAGAAGGTGCAAGACAAAGTAGATTATCCTGTTGCATTGGCTATGCGTTACGGAAGCATGACCATAAAGAAAGGTATTCAGGAGTTGGTTGATCAAGGTGTAGATGAGGTGTTTTTAATTCCACTATATCCGCAGTTTGCTATGGCTACTACCGAAACCATTTTGGTCTTGGCCGAAGAATTACGAGCCGAACACTTTCCGAATATAAAAATTGAACATTTACCAGCATTTTATAACAAACCCGATTATATCGCGGTATTATCTGATGCGATTAAAAATAGTTTAGAAGATAAACAGTTAGATCATATTCTGTTTTCTTATCATGGTATCCCGGAACGTCATATTAAAAAAAGCGATGTCACACAGTCGCATTGTAAATTAGACGGCTCATGCTGTGTAACTCCTTCTAAAGCACACGAATTTTGTTATAAACATCAGTGTTTAGAAGTTACTAGGCTTGTAGCAGAACGTCTTGGTCTAGAAGCCGGAACCTATTCTACCTCCTTTCAATCACGTTTAGGATTCGACCCGTGGTTGTTGCCTTATACCGACAGAACTATTGAGCGATTAGGCTTGGAAGGTATCAAAAATATGGCCATTGTTACACCGGCATTTGTTAGCGATTGTTTAGAAACTTTAGAGGAAATTGCTATGGAAGGGAAAGAGCTTTTTCACGAAGTTGGTGGTAAAGAATTTACTACAGTACCTTGTTTAAACGACGACGAACCTTGGGCAGCATTGCTGGCAAAATGGATAAAGGCTTGGGCAGATAAATCGGTTAGTGTTTAAAACTATATGAAAGAAAAGGTATCGGTAGATTTAGGAACAGAATCCATAAGCAAACTTTTAATTAAGCAAGCTGTACCTGCGTCTATTGGGATTTTGGTTATGTCTCTTAACGTTCTTGTCGATACCATTTTTGTGGGAAATTGGATAGGGTCTATTGCTATTGCAGCGATAAATGTAGTGCTACCAGTTTCCTTTTTTATTGCCGCTCTGGGTATGGCAATAGGGATTGGAGGGTCTTCTATTATTTCGCGTGCTTTAGGTGCCAATAATAAAGAAAAGGCTAGAGCTACTTTTGGAAACCAGATTACCCTTACCATTCTTTTTACTACCGTTTTGGCCGGATTAGGATTGTATTTTGAGGACAGTATAATTCAATCTTTTGGAGGAAAAGGGGAGATTTTCGAACCCGCAAAAATTTATTATACCATCGTACTTTATGGTGTTCCTTTTTTAGGACTTTGTATGATGGGAAATAACGTTATTCGCGCCGAGGGGAAACCCAAATTCGCCATGTATGCCATGATGATTCCATCCATTGGGAATCTTATTTTCGATTATATTTTTATAAATATTTTAGATTGGGGCATGATGGGAGCTGCGTGGGCAACCTCTGGCTCGTATATGTTATGTCTTATTTATGTGGTTTGGTATTTCTTCTCAGATCATTCCGATTTAAAAATAGATTGGTCTTATTTACGACTTAAATGGAATGTTATTTCCGAAATTGGCTCGCTTGGTTTTGTTACTTTGGCACGTCAGGCTGTGGTAAGCGTTACCTATTTATTTATGAATAATATTCTATTCGATTTAGGCGGAGAAGTCTCTGTGACGGCCTATGCCATTGTAGGCCGAATGTTAATGTTTGCCTTGTTTCCTGTGTTTGGTATAACACAAGGATTTTTACCAATAGCAGGGTATAACTATGGTGCAAAACAATACGACCGCGTTCGAGAATCAATAAATATTGCTGTAAAATACGCTGCTATTTTAGCGACTATAGTCTTTATATTACTTATGGTTTTTCCAGAAGCCATAACAAAAATGTTTACTCAAGATCCAGAAGTTTTAAAAGAAACACCTTCGGCCATGCGATGGGTTTTTGCAGCAACCCCAATTATTGCATTGCAATTAATTGGAGCGGCCTATTTTCAGGCCATAGGGAAAGCAAAACCGGCCTTATTGTTAACCTTAACCCGGCAAGGATTTTTCTTTATTCCGTTAATTTTAATTCTACCTAAGTTTTATGGAGAATTAGGAGTGTGGATGTCATTTCCAATTTCCGATGTGCTTTCAACTATAGTTACTGGATATTTTTTAAATAAAGAAATTAAATCAGATTTAATCAAAAAAGTGCAATTGCAACTTAACCCATAGTTATGGAATATTACAATTATATAAAATCCCTTCATCTTATTTTTGTTATTACCTGGTTTGCAGGCTTATTTTACATTCCAAGATTATTTGTTTATCAAATAGAAGCCTTTCATAAACCTTCTCCAGATAAAGAAATTTTAGGCGAGCAGTTAAAATTAATGGCAAAACGGTTGTGGTATATTATAACTTGGCCGTCGGCTATTTTGGCCACTATTTTTGCAATTTGGTTACTTATTCTTATGCCGTATTGGTTAGAAGAACCATGGATGCACGTGAAACTGTTTTTTGTGTTATTACTAATTGTTTACCATTTAAAAACACATCAGTTTTTTAAACAATTGCAACGCGACGATGTAAGAAAGACTTCTGGTTTTATGAGACTTTGGAATGAAGGGGCTACATTTATTCTCTTTGCTGTGGTATTTTTGGTTATCTTGAAAAGTAGTTTAAACTGGATCTTTGGTGTAGTTGGTATTTTTGTGCTTGGTATACTGATTATGATTGGTTTTAAAGTCTATAAACGTATAAGAGCTAAAAATCCAAATGCTTAAAATTAATGGCTTGATTCTTGTTAAGTATTGGAACAGGATTTAAAACATGAAACTTAAAAAAATCTCTTTACGGCTTCGCATATTTGTCGCAATGCTTTTTGTTGTGCTATTGGCTTCAATATTAATTGTTGGCGTGGCTATCTATCAGTATGGGGAAGAGGCAGTCGACTATCATCAACAACGTCTAGAACGTAAGGAGAAGAATATTAAATCGCATCTTAATTTTGTTATTAAGCAAACATCTTACGAGGTAAAGACCGAAAAAATTCCTCTTATTTTAAAGGAAAAGATTTACGAGATTGCTAATATTCATAATTTAAAAATTAATATTTACGATTTAGATGGCGCTATTTTAACCTCTTCTCGAGCAGGTTTTGCACAAGATTCCTTAGCACAATGTATTCATGCCGATATTTTAAATACACTAGCCAATACGGCTCAGCATACCTATGTAGAACAGCGTAGTGAAAACAATAAGTTATATCAATCGTCCTATTCGTATATTACCGATCAAAAATTTAAGCCTTTAGCAATATTAAACTTACCTTATCTTGAAGATGATGATTTTTTAGCTAAAGAGTTAGACGAGTTTTTAGAGCGTATTAGTTATGCGTATTTATTTATGTTGATTTTAGCTTCGGCTATAGCATTCTTTCTAGCGAATTATATTACGAAATCTATTAAAACGATAAGCGATAAAATTAACTCTACAAGTTTAGAAACCGTTAATAAACGTATAGATGTAGAAGATGCTAGTGAGGAAATAACAACGCTGGTAGAATCGTACAATAGTATGATCGATCAATTGGAAGAAAGCGCCAAAAAACTAGCTAGAAGTGAGCGAGAACAAGCTTGGCGTGAAATGGCGAAACAAGTCGCTCACGAGATTAAAAATCCGTTGACTCCAATGCGATTAACCGTTCAGAATTTTCAGCGTAAGTTTAGTCCAGACGATCCAAATATTAATCAAAAAGTAGAGGAGTATTCCGAAACTTTAATTCAGCAAATAGATACCATGAGTGCTATAGCATCGGCGTTTTCTAATTTTGCTAATATGCCAGCACAGCAGAATGAAACGCTAAATGTGGTAAATACGGTTAGGCTTGCTTTAGATATTTTTAACAAAGATTATATCGTATTTCTTGCCGAACGTGAAGAAATCATTACTACTTTTGATAAAACACAACTTATTAGAATTGTAACGAATTTGGTTAAAAACGCCATTCAGGCCATTCCAGATGATCGGATTCCAAAAATTGTAGTACATGTTTCATTACATGACAGTGAGGTGCAAATTACAGTTTCAGATAATGGTGTGGGGATAGAGGAAGGGAATGAAACTAAAATTTTCGAGCCTAAATTTACTACAAAATCCGGAGGTACTGGACTTGGTTTGGCTATGGTTAAGAATATTGTAGAATCTTATAATGGCCATATTACTTTTAAAACGCAACAACAAAAAGGGACTACATTTATTGTAACCTTTCCTAAAACATAAATTATGGATTTTAATACTATTATTTCTGAATTTAAAAATGGAATTACAACCATTACCATTAATAGACCTACGAAACTTAATGCTTTAAATAAGGAAACTATTAAGGAATTACATTATGCTTTTAAAGCGGCAGACACCGATAGTAAAACACGTGTTATTTTGGTAACAGGAAGTGGTGAAAAGGCTTTTGTTGCAGGAGCAGATATTAGTGAGTTTTCTAGTTTTGATGTAAAAGAAGGATTAAAATTAGCGGCTAAGGGGCATAAAACCCTTTTCGATTTTGTTGAAAATTTATCTACACCAGTTATTGCGGCTGTAAATGGTTTTGCTTTAGGAGGAGGCCTAGAATTAGCTATGGCTTGTCATTTTAGAGTTGCTAGTACAAATGCTAAAATGGGATTGCCAGAAGTGTCTTTAGGGGTTATTCCTGGTTACGGTGGGACGCAGCGTTTACCTCAATTGGTAGGAAAAGGTCGTGCCATGGAAATGATAATGACTGCCGGAATGATTACTGCGGATCAAGCTCTAGATTACGGCTTAGTTAACCATGTGGTTACCCAAGAGGAGTTAATACCGTTTTGCGAGGGTATAGCTAAAAAAATAATGAATAACTCGCCAAAAGCCATTGGTGAAGCTATAAAATCTATTAACGCCGGATTTAAGTCGGGGGTAAATGGATATAAAAAGGAAATAAAAGGTTTCGGGAAATGTTTTGGAACCGAAGATTTTACCGAAGGCACAACAGCCTTTTTGGAAAAACGTAAAGCAAATTTTACTGGAAATTAAATAAAAAAAAGAGTGGGTTTTATGCCCACTCTTTTCGTTTAGTTTTTAATTAAGTTTAGATGCTAAAGTATTCTACATAATTTCTGCCGTTAGCTTTAACTACCACTTTGTAATTACCGCCACGCGTCTTAGAAAGACTGTAAATACGCTCAATCTTTGCAGTGTCGGTGAAATTTTCAGTGTGAATTAAATCGTAGCCAGCACTGTCTCGGCTTCCGTCGTAATAAATATTAACTTCTACATCTTCTTTGTCTAAATCTAATTTAGAAAAGTATAAATGATTGTTGTTAACACGTACTACAGGTTTAAAAATAATTTTCTCATTTAATTTGTCGAACTTTACTTCGTTGAAAGTCACTTTAAAAGGAATTATTTTAATTTGAAAATCTTTTTCATGTTCAAAATAATACTTCCCGTTTGGTAAAGCTGTTAAATCAAATTTATTCGCAAAAATACCCGATTTCTCAATGGTCTTTTTGTAAAGGATCATGCCGTTAACGTCTTTAATAAAGAGTTGCTGTCCTGCTTTTACATTTCCAAGTGTTAACGTAATTTCCATATCCATTCTTTCTTTGTTTTCTAATGAAAGTGGATTGGCAAAACTTGTTGCGATGCTAGTAACCATAACTAACATGCAAATACTGTGTGTGATTACTTTTTTCATAATTCAAATTTTTTATCGATTAACTTATTCAAAGATAGAGGGTTACAGGGGAGTTGAAAACATCTATATTGGCTATTTTATGTTCTATATTAACCGTTAAATTATCGTTACGAAATTGTAAGGTTAAAATAGCATATATTTAGGTTAATTTTTTGGTGTTCTACAAAATGACTTTTTTGTGGAAATTTTTCAGTATTTAACCAACAAAAGGGAAGCTTTTAGGCATTTGTCTAACTTTTTTTATTGAGAGCAGAATAGCGGTTAGGTGTAAAGCCAATGAAACTATATTAAGCTTTGAAAAAATAAAGCATAAAAAAAAGAGTGAACTATGGAAGGTTCACTCTTTTGTGTGGGATTGAAATCTATTTTTAGATCTTGATGTATTCAACATATTCATTATCGTTAGAAATTGTTACAATTTTATAGTTACCAGCATGATTTTTTGATAAACTAAACACACGCTCTACTTTCGTAGTATCTTCTATAGTTTCAGTGTGTAATAATTTGTAATAATTTCCTTTGTCTTCTTCAAAGTAGATTCTAACTTCTACATCATCTCTGTTTAATTCTAATTTAGAAAAATAGATGTTGTTGTCTTTAACACGAACAACTGGCTTGTAGATTGTCTTTACATTAGCTTCATCGAAAGTTACATCTCCAAAATGTACCTTAAAAGGTATAATTTTAACTTGATATGCTTTTTCGTGTTCAAAATAATACGTTCCGTTTGGTAAATCTGTAAAGTCGAATTTATGACTTGTGCTATTTCCTGTTTTTTCAAACTCCTTTTTATATAGTACAAAACCGTGTTCATCTTTAACAGATAATAGCTGTCCTTCTTTTACGTTGTCTAATGTTAATGTAATCTCCTTGTTTTTTCCTTCGTCATAACTAAATGAAGGTGTGAAATTTGATGCGATACTAGTAATCGTTACTAGTAGGCAAATACTGAGTGTCATTACTTTTTTCATAATTCAAATGTTTTATAGATTAACATATGACAAATATAGGATGGTAAACACAGTCTAAAAACAAGGATATTGGCTACTTTATGTTCTATATTAACCGTTAAATTATAGTTATCAAATTATGAAGTTAATATAGCATAGATTCGGGTTAATTCTTGATAGTTTACTGATAATGAGGTGAAAAGAGTTGACTTGCTAGTTTGTGTATACACTCGCTTTTAGCTGATAGATAATTATCTTGTTAGGATTTATATGAGTTAAGCTGAGAAGCTTCATGGTATTGTTGAATGGTATTTGCCTTTTAGATTTAGTAAAAATATGGCACAAAAAAAGAGTGAACTTTGGAAGGTTCACTCTTTTGATTCGGGGTGTTTAAATCTATTTTTAGATCTTAATGTATTCAATATATTCTTTGTCGTTAGAAACTGTTACAATTTTATAGTTACCAGTATGCTTTTTTGATAAACTAAATACACGCTCTGCTTTAAGAGCATCAGAAATAGTTTCAGTGTGTACTAATTTGTAATGATTTCCTTGGTCTTCTTCAAAGTAAATTCTAACTTCTACATCCTCTTTATTTAATTCTAACTTAGAAAAATAAATGTTGTTGTCTTTAACACGAACAACAGGCTTATAGATTGTCTTTACATTGGCTTCATCGAAAGTTACATCTCCAAAGTGTACTTTAAAAGGAATAACTTTAGTTTGATACGCTTTTTCGTGTTCAAAATAATACGTTCCGTTTGGTAGATCTGTAAAATCAAATTTATGACTTGCATTGTTGTCTGTTTTTTCAAACGCCTTTTTATATAGTACAAAACCATCTATGTCTTTAACAGATAAAACCTGTCCTTCTTTTACATCGTTCAATGTTAACGTAATTTCTTTGTTCTTCCCTTCATCAAAACTAAATGACAAATTAGAGCTAAAACTTGATGCGATACTAGTAATCGTTGCTAGTAGGCAAATACTGAGTGTCATTATTTTTTTCATAATTCAAATATTTTATGGATTAACATGTGACAAATATAGAGCGGTAAACACAGTCTAAAAACAAGGATATTGGCTACTTTATGTTCTATTTTAACAGGCAGATTACATATGTTAACAGGCTGGGTTAAAATAGTATAGAAGTGGGTTAATTTTAGAAATATGTTGAATTTTAGCTATTGAAAAATAAATTAGGTTTTACTGCTACTTAGGTTTTAAGAGCATAAATTCTAACGAATTATTCTAGTAGTTTAGATTGTATAATAAATGAATTGAGGTAATTAACTTGTCACCTATTTTTTGGGAGGAAGGATGTTTATACAACTAGGCTGTTTCATTTATAAAAGCAATCATAATAGTTGTTACGTATTTAAGGGAATCTGGCAGTTGGCTACTTGCCCAAGGATGCGAAGCTTCAAAAACGTGATTGGCGCCTTCTATAATTTCCAACTTACTTTCCTGATTCCATTTATGAAGTTGCTGTGCTTCTTCTAATAAAACACTAGTGTCGGCATTACCGTGAATAATAAGATAAGGAATCTGTAAATTCGAAACCGCTCGTTTTATTGTTAAGCGCTCTTCATTCGCTTTAAAATTTTCGAAAAATTGATAGTAATGAGGCATTTGTTGTTTGGTGCGCCCATTTTCAACATACATAACGCCATCGTTTTTCCATTGTTCTAAAGCTGCAGCTGTTGCCATACGTTTTCCGAAATCGGAAACTCCAGCCAGACTAATTACTTTGCTAATACGGTTATCTTCTTCGGCTTTTATGGTAACTATACCTCCGCCACGGCTATGGCCAATTAAAGTAATAGCATTGTTGTTTGCTTCGGGTTTAAATTCTGAGTTGGAAGAGATCCAATCTATAACAGACTTTAGGTCGTCTAGTTCTTTGGTGTAATTATTTTGTCCGAAAGCTTCTAAATCGTGGAAATCTATAGGTTGTTCTGGCGTACCGCCATTATGAGAGAAATTAAATTTAATCAAGAAAAATCCTGCTTGGGCAAAAGCTTGAGCCATTAAATCCCAAGCGCCCCAATCTTTAAAACCTTTGTACCCATGACAGAAAATAACTATGGGTTTGGGGGTGCTGTTTTCTAAGTAGAATACATCGGTTAAAATAGGTTTGTTGTGTATTCCAGGAAGCAGTAGGTTTTTAATGGTTTTCATAAGTTGTTTTCTTTCGGCCTGTTAATAATTATAAAGTTAAAAACTTTAAATGGCTTTTAAGATTTTCGCTAGAAAAAAGGCAAAAAAAAGAGTGGGATAACCAGTCCCACTCTTACAAACAAACTAACTAATTGACATAGTTTAAACTAACTATTCATTTAAAATTAAAACTATATTTTGAAATACTCAACGTAGTCTCTTCCGTCGGCATTTATTATTACTTTGTAGCTTCCAGCACGTTTTTGAGATAAACCGTAAATACGTTTTACATTTGTAGTGTCTGTAATTTCATCAGAGTGAATTAATTGGAATTCTGAATCATTAGAAGCGTAATAGATGTTTACGTTTACTTTTTCTTTGTTTAAATCTAATTTATTAACGTAAACATTGTTATCCTTAAAGTTTACAACTGGTTTGAAAACGCTAACTTCTTTTTGCTTGTTAAAAGTTACTTCTCCTTTAGCTACTGTAAAAGGAATAACTTTAATTTCGTATCCTTTTTCATGCTCAAAAGAATATTCACCATTAGGTAAAGCTGTTAAATCAAATTTGTTGTTGTAAAATCCAGTTGAAGCAATTTTAGTGTTGTATAAAATAGTTCCGTAATTATCTTTAATTGATAATTTTTGTCCTTCTTTTACATTATTTAAGGTTAAGGTAATTTCTTTCTTTTTTCCTCCATCAAAATTAGTTGAGGCTGTGTTAGCGTAAGTTGCCATTCCAGTTACCATTGCTAACATGTAAATACTAAGTGTTATTACTTTTTTCATAATATTAAATTTTATAACTTAATTACATGGCAAAGATATGGCAGATCTAGATGTTAGAAAACATCGATATTGGCTACTTTATGTGCTATATTAACTGTGAAATAATTGTTAAGCTTTTGTGTTGTTAAAATACCACATCTTATGGTTAATTTTACACATACTATACCGTATACATTTTGTACTTTTGTTTTATATAAGAAATAATTCTAATGAAGTTAAAGCCTACATATAAGAAAGTAACTCCAAGTTTTGGAAGTTCTTTGGTGGTTAGACAGCACACGCAGGAAGCTCTAAAAAGCTCAGCGTTTTGGCATTTCCATCCAGAGTTAGAATTGGTATACGTAAATAAAGGGCAGGGAAAAAGACATATTGGTAATCACCTATCTTATTTTAACAACAGTCAACTTATATTAATAGGTTCTAATTTACCACATAATGGGTTTGTAGATCGTCTTACTACGCGTGGGTTAGAAACCATCGTGCAGTTTATGCCAAACTTTCTAGGAGATACGTTTTTAAAGCTACCAGAAATGGAACGTATAGCCATGTTGTTTGAGCGCGCTAAAAAAGGTGTGCTATTTAAACCTGAAACCAAAGTTGTTGTGGGGCCTAAAATAGAAGCCTTAATGGAAGTGCAAGGCTTTAACCGTGTTATTAAGCTATTAGAGATTTTACACGACTTAGCTTTGTCTGAGCATTATAGTCTATTAAATGTAGACGGTGTTGCTTTTGAAACAGAACCACAAGATAGTGCCAAGGTTGATGTTATTTTTAGATATATAAATACCCACTTTCAACGCCATATCAGTTTAGAGGAAATTGCCGATCAAGCAAATATGACGGTTCCTGCATTTTGCAGATTTTTAAAAAGGCAACGGGTAAAACATTTACCAAGTTAGTAAATGAATATCGTGTGGTGCATGCTACCAAACTTTTGCAAGAAAGTGAAATGAGTATTACCGATATTTGTTTCGCATGCGGGTTTAATAACTTTTCGCATTTTAATAAATTCTTCAACGAAATTACAGGAACAAGTGCTTCAAAATATAGAAGCGAAATGACTCGTATTATTCAATAAAATAAACTGGTGTTTTATACCTATATATAATAGATCTATTTTTCACCGTTCCATTCGGCATAAAACTGATCTAAAAAGAGTGTCATAAATTCGTGGCGTTGTATAGCTATCTTTTTGCCTGTTTCGGTATTCATCTTATCTTTTAATAATAAAAGCTTTTCATAAAAATGATTAATGGTAGGGGCGGTAGAGTTTTTATATTCTTCCTTAGTCATATTTAAGTTTGGTGCAATGTCTGGATTGTAAATTGCACGGTTTTTAAAACCACCATAATTAAAGGTACGTGCAATTCCTATAGCACCAATAGCATCTAATCGGTCTGCATCTTGTACAACTTGTAATTCGGGAGAAGAAAATGTCGCTTTAAAATTCCCACCTTTATACGATATGTTTTTAATGATATTAATCACATGATTAATAGTGTCTTCATCAACATCTATATCTTTCAAAAATGCTGAAGCTATTTTTGGACCCAAGGTTTCATCGCCGTCATGAAATTTACTATCAGCAATATCGTGCAGTAAGGCTCCCAATTCTACAATAAATAAATCGACAGGTTCTGTTTTAGCTATTAGTTTAGCGTTTTTATAAACACGTTCTATATGAAACCAATCATGCCCGCCTTCGGCATCTTCTAATTGTTGTTTAACAAAATTAATGGTCGTTTGTATTTGAAGATCTTTAGTCATGCCATAAAAGTAAAAATTCCTAACTGTGGTAGAAAGGAATTTTTAGTTTAAAATATGTTGTATTTTACAATTTAGCAGGTTCTACCCATTTAAATTGGAACGAGTTTTCAGGAACTTTCATGCGTTCTGCAATCCTAGTCATTCGCGAAGGAAGTTTTATAAGATAGTCTCTTGCTTTCTCTGCTTCGTCGGTTAAACCTGTTATTTTTTCAATTTCCCAACGTTTTAATAATTTCTCAAGAATATTTATATAGTCCATAGAGGTGTAAACGCCTATACGCTGTGCGGTATTCGAAAACTCTTCGAAAGCAGAACCTATAGAGCCTCCAGATTCTCTTAAAAAGTGGGCAGGCATGGTAATTTTTTGTTTCATCATATAATGAAAAGCCATCATCATTTGGCTAGGGTCTACGGCAAAAATACGCTCTACAAATTCACTATAAGCATTGTGGTGTCTCATTTCATCTCCTGAAATAATTCTACACATTTTACTTAGTTGTTTGTTCCCGCGCTCTTTAGCTAATTTGGCCACACGGTTATGCGAAATGTAAGTTGCCAATTCCTGGAAACTGGTGTAAACAAAGTTTTTATAAGGGTCGCGATCGGTTCCAATATCAAAACCATCGGCAATTAAATGCTGTGTAGTTTTTTCAATTTCGCGCATATTTACACGCCCAGAAAGGTATAAATATTTGTTTAACACATCGCCATGTCTGTTTTCTTCACCCGTCCAATGGCGCACCCATTTAGACCAGCCATTACGTTCTATTTGTCCTACGCCTTCTACATCCATAAGCCAAGATTCGTAAGTTGGTAAGGCTTCTTCGGTAATCATATCGCCAACTAAAACCACCCAAAAATCGTATGGTAAGTCTTTTGCTAACTCTCGTATCTCTTTAACCTCCTCGAAAAAATTTGGACCTTCAGAATCTGGTAAAAAATCTGTTGGTTGCCATATGGTTTCTATCGGGATTAAATATTTTTCTATTAAAGTGTCTACATCTTTTTCTAAAAACTGCATCACCTCTAACCTTACATTTTTTAATGACATAATGTTAAGTTTTATTGGTTTATACTCTGTGTTACAGTATGCTCTATTTGGTCAATTAAAGTGTCTGTATTTCCAGTAAAGGTAGATAAATTTATGGGTTTATGCGCGGTTAATGTAATATGTGCGCCTAATCCCATAGGAAATTTCCCGTATTTTAACGTTTTCCATGAGTTATTTATAGTTAGTGGCACTATAGTAGCTGTTGGGATATTTTTTATTAAGGTTTGCAAACCACGACGTTGAAACGGTTTTGGCACGCCATCTTTACTGCGTGTTCCTTCAGGAAAAATTACTGCAGCATATTTTTTTTCGTTTATAAATTTCGAGAATTCGTTTATCGCTTTTATAGATTGTCTTGGGTTCTTTCTATCTATTAAAGCAGATCCGCCATGGCGTAAATTATACGACACACTTGGTATACCTTTTCCTAATTCAATTTTACTAATAAATTTAGGGTGGTAAGGTCTCATATACCAAAGAATAGGCGATATATCGTACATACTTTGGTGATTAGACACGATAATTAAAGGTTTATCTTTCGGGATTTCGTCATCGAAATGATTCGTAAACGTGAACCTGGTTCCTAAAATATTTAAACATCGCAACAGCACAAATTGCAGAGCGTTTACACTGCGTTGTAGCGCATTATAGCCAAAAACGCGATGGCTTATCCATAAAATAGGATGAAATATAACTATGGATAATAAAAAAGCAAGAGCATATAATACAGTTAAAGGATACGCTAATAGTTTCATTATTGGTCTTTTGGTAATTTAGATTTCGCGCTAAAATAAGATATAAAAAAACCACGCCAAAAGCGTGGTTTATATTTTTCTATAAAAATAACTTAACAAACTTGGTTAAAAGCATCTTTAAGATTGTCGGCAATCATTTCTGCAGGACGTCCTTCAATGTGGTGACGCTCTAACATGTGTACCAATTCACCATCCTTAAATAAGGCAATACAAGGTGAACTAGGAGGAAAAGGAATCATATAACTTCTCGCTTTATCAACTGCTTCTTTATCTACACCTGCAAACACCGTTACCAAATGGTCGGGGTGTTTTTCGTTTTGTATACTCATGCTTGCGCCCGGACGTGCATTTGCTGCAGCACAACCACAAACCGAATTAACAACTACTAAAGTTGTTCCTTGCTTTGCTAAGGCCGCATCTACAGCTTCGGCGGTATGTAATTCTTCAAAACCAACTTTGGTTAAGTCTTCGCGCATTGGTTTTACTAATTCTGCTGGATACATATTTTAAATTTTATGTTTAACAAATAAAGTGCAAATATACATAATTAAAACAGAAGAGGTCGCTACTTTAACGAAACCTAAAATTACTTTAAATTCTTAAATTTTTGGGCGTTACCTTGCTTGGGCAAGGTCGGGCTATTCGCTATATCTTTTTGTTTTAAAAGTAAACAAAAAGGATGCCGCTACTATCCCTAATGCAAATGTTAACCAAAATCATATAAAGCCTAACACTTAAAACTACAAGTAGTATATTTGCAGAAATAAAAATTGAACTATGAGTATTTCAAAATGGTTAGGCGCCACTTTAGGATGGTCGTTTGGAGGCCCAATAGGTGCTATTTTAGGATTTGCCTTAGGAAGTTTAGTCGATGGCTTTTCTAATGGCGGTATTAAAGTTAACCAAGGTAATTTCGGTGCACCAACTCAAAGCCGAACCAGATCGGGCGATTTCGAAGTTAGTTTATTAATACTAGCAGCGGTTGTAATTAAAGCCGATGGGAGTAGCGATAAACGCGAGTTAGATTATGTACGTGCCCAATTTGTTGGAATGTACGGCAAAGAGCGTGCTAACCATGCTTTTAAACTATTCAAGTCTATTAGTCAGCAAAACAATATTCCAGTTCGCGATGTGTGTTTGCAAATAAAACAAATGATGGATCACCCATCGCGTTTGCAATTACTACATTTTTTATTTGGTATCGCTAAAGCCGATGGTAATGTGAGTACGGCCGAAGTAAATGTTATTCATACCATTTCAAATTATTTGGGCATCCGTTCTTTAGATTTCGAAAGTATTAAAGCCATGTTCTATAACAGTAGCGATAATGCTTATAAAATTCTCGAAATAGATAAATCGGCCACTACCGAGGAGATTAAAAAAGCCTACCGTAACATGGCGAAAAAATATCACCCAGATAAAGTTATTCATTTAGGTCCTGAACATCAAAAAGGAGCCGAAGAAAAATTCCGTCAAGTTCAAGAAGCTTACGATCAGCTTCAAAAAGAACGCGGATTTTAATTGAGCCTATATCGCAGTCCTAAAAATATACGTCGGCCTTGGTTAGGCGCGTATACATAAGAAGGGTCGAACGTTAAGGCGTACGGGTTGTCTGGTGTTGCAATTACATTGCCATCATTATCAAACTCTACATCTTTATCAAAAGGGTCGTTTGCCCTGGCTATAATAAACGGATTGCCTTTGTTTGGGGTCCAGTTTAATAGGTTTTTAATGCCGCCATAAAGTTCGAAATTAGAAAAAGCATAGGTTGCTTGTATGTTTTGTATGCTCCACACGGGCGAATACGGTTCTCTTGGATCTAAGTCGCCTAAAAGCGGCAAGCGCATGGGGCCATATATATTTCCGGTATAATCGATAGCGATTTTAGGATTGTAAAATGTATACGATATGCTCCAGGTTCCAGAAAAATTTTCGGTTAAAATTTGATCTTGAGTTATGCCGGCTTCTGTCTTGCTCACATCTTGATAAGTGGCACCTAGCATCACTTTTAGGCCATTGGTAAACATCATGTCTATATTTGCAGAAACACCAGTAGTAACAGCATAGCCATCTAAATTGTCGTAAATAATCTGGTTCGGATTCGTGTCGTAGTCGGGTAAAATTACATTTGTAAAATACGTGTACCAAGCAGAGGCATCAACTGTAATTATTTGATGCTGTTTGGTGTAAAATGTTTTTAAATAATTTAGGTTAATGTTGTAAGAGCGTTCGGGTTTTAACTCATTTTCAATAATTACATCACGAGATCCTGTAAGGGCGGCGTGCTCTTCGGTAAAGAGGTTTACTACACGAAACCCTGTTCCTGCATTAATCCTGAAAATAGATTCAGAATCCGATTTAAATCGATACGCTACCCGAGGCGTAAAAATAATACCATGGCGGGAATCGTAATCTAAGCGCGACCCAAGTAAAAGGGTGTTATTGTTGTTTATTGTTATGTTGTCTTGAATAAAAAGCGAAGGGATTACTACTTCGTCTGCCTGTCTTGTTGCAGGTGTGTTGTCGTCGTAATAGGTGTACTTTGTGGCTGCACCAAAAAGTAAGTCGTGTGTATTTAAGGTTTTGTACCAAGTAAGTTGCGAAAAGCCTATGCGTTGCTGCGCTAAATAGGGTACATCGCCATACACCGAATTTTGGTCATGATTGGTATAAGAAAACTGGAGGACAATGTTTTCCGAAACGGGTAACTCATAATTTCCAAGTAATTCAAAACGTTTTGTGTAAATGCTTTCCCCGTACACCTCGTTTCCGCCACGGTAACTTGGGTTCCATTGCATTTCGCCTCCCCAACGATCTTCGTAAAAAGCGCGTCCTGCAAGGCTAAACGCTTTGTTGCTTGATCTTTTAAAATTCCATTTCTGAAATAATGAAACCCGATTTTGTAACGTAACATCGGTAAAATTGTCGTTATTATTATCTATAGGATTGTTGTAATTATAATAATTTACACCTAAAAGCATGGCTGTCTTTTCTCCAATATTAGCCTTATAACCAAGGTCTACATTTAATTCTCCCCAAGACGTAAGAAAAGCATCGGCAGAAAATTTAGAAGTATTTTCTGCCGATTTTGTGATTACATTTATCAGGCCACCAACAGCTTCGCTACCGTAAAGAGACGAGGCAGGGCCTTTAATAATTTCTATTTGTTCAATTAAAGCATTCGGTATACCAGATAAACCGTAAACGGTGGAAAGTCCGCTTACAATGGGCATGCCGTCTATTAATACTAGGGTGTAGGGGCCCTCTAAACCATTTATGTGTATATCTCCGGTGTTGCAGACATTACAATTAAGCTGGGGGCGTACACCATTTACATTTTGTAAAGCATCAAAAATATTGGGGGTAGGATTTTTTTTAAGAAATGCTGGCGAATACACTTCTACCGGCACTGGACTATCTTTTCTGGACACGGGTTTTAAGGTGCCAGAAACTACAATTTCATCTAAAGATTCGTTTTCATTTAAATCAAATAGAACAGAAATAGAAGGTTTGTTGAGGTTTATAGTTTGCCGTTTTGTTTTAAATCCGGTAAAAGAAGCAACAATGGTGTGTGTTCCGTATGGAATATTTTCAATTTTAAACTGTCCGTCTTCATTTGTTGTAGTGCCTATAGATGTGTTTTCTAAATATACATTAACATAGGCTAGAGGGGCGCCTTCCGATGTTATATGCCCTAAAACAGCTCCGTTTTCTTGTGCATATACCGATACTATGGAACATAAAAATAGAAGTAAAGTTTGTTTCATGAAAATATTATTTTTCACAAAGGTAAACTAATTTTTAGACAAGACTAAAAATATATTTGTATTCAAGTAAAAAGTGTATCTTTGTGATAAATACGAATTTAGTGGTTACATTATCTGAAGAAAATTATTTAAAAGCCATTTACCATTTAGGTAAACAAGGTTCGGTTGCGGTAAGTACCAATGCTATTGCAGAAAAAATTGAGTCGAAAGCATCTTCTGTTACCGATATGGTTAAAAAATTAGCCGAGAAAAATTTGGCCAACTATGTAAAATACCAAGGGGTTACTTTAACCGAAAAGGGTCGGTTGGTAGCAGCATTAGTGGTGAGAAAACATCGGCTTTGGGAAGTGTTTTTAGTAGAGAAATTAAATTTTTCTTGGGACGAAGTGCACGAGGTTGCAG
Organism: Formosa haliotis; assembly: GCF_001685485.1. Classification (NCBI taxonomy): domain Bacteria; kingdom Pseudomonadati; phylum Bacteroidota; class Flavobacteriia; order Flavobacteriales; family Flavobacteriaceae; genus Formosa; species Formosa haliotis. The sequence goes on from NZ_BDEL01000001.1 coordinate 2,804,785, forward strand.
AGCAATTAGAGCATATAAAATCTTTAAAATTGGTTAACGAACTTGACGCTTTTTTAGATTTTCCGTCTCACGATCCCCATGGCGATCCTATTCCAGATAAAAATGGAAATTATGCGCCTATAAAAAGTGTCAATATTTTAGAATTAAAAACTGGAGATGTTGGTGTTTTGGCCTTAGTAAAAGATTCGTCTGATGTATTTTTAAAATATTTAAACAAAAACAAATTAGCACTCGGCGATAGAATTAAAATTCTAGATTTCGAACCTTTCGACAAGTCGTTGACTATAGAAACGTCAAGTCAAAAAATGATAATTTCTAACGAAGTTGCTAAAAATTTATATTTAAGCTTATAACTATGGAAACGTACAGCCCACTATGGTCACTCATTATATTTTTTATAGTTGTTGCTCTTCTATTAGCTTTATTTAGGCCAAGCAAAGGATGGTATTGGATTATTAGAAAAGCGTTTAAAAGCAACGAGAAAGTTATTACCGAAGATATTTTAAAACAGCTTTATCATTTTGAGCAATCAGATAATAAAGTGGATATGAAAACTTTAGTTCAGCTATTAGATTTTAGTAACCACAGTATTGTTGAAGCTGTAAAAAAAATGACGATTAATGATTTAATTTATTCAGAATCTGATGTTTTAAAATTAACAGAAGCAGGTCGCGATTATGCCCTTCGTATTGTTCGTGTTCACCGTTTATGGGAACGTTATTTGGCCGATAAAACCGGTATTCACAAAACAGAATGGCACGACAGGGCAGAGTCTATGGAGCATCGTTTAAGTCATGATGATGCCGAACAGTTATCGGCGCGTTTAGGGCATCCAAAATTCGATCCGCATGGCGATCCTATTCCAACAAAAACAGGTAAAATGGCACCTGTTCAGGGTGTAGAATTGCCTCTTTTACCGGTTGGCTCTGTGGGTAAGATTACACATATTGAAGATGAGCCAGAAGTTATTTATAAGCAAATTTTAGCCGAAAACATTCATATGGGTTCTGTGCTTAAAGTGATAGAAAATAATGCCACTAGAATAGTATTCCGGTCGGAAGGCGAAGAGTTTAAGTTAGCACCTATTGTTGCTGCAAATTTAACTGTAGCACTTATAGAAAAGGAAGTGGTTGTAGAAGATAATATAGCGCGATTGTCCAGTTTAAAAGCAGATGAAACCGCTAAAATTATCGGAATTTCTAGAGAAAGTCGAGGAGAAAGCAGGCGCCGATTATTAGATCTCGGATTTGTAAAAGGCTCAGATGTTAGTATCGATCTTTTAAATCCGTTAGGCGATCCTAATGCGTTTTTAATCAAAGGAACGTCTATTGCTTTGCGAAAAGATCAAGCCTCAAAAATCTTAATTAAAAAGGATTAAACTATGGAAACAAAAGTAAAAAGTGCTTGCGAAACGTGTGCACAGTTTAATAAAGATGGTTTAAAAAAATTGGGTATTCATACCGATGATTTCGATTTTGTGGTGGCTTTGGCTGGAAATCCGAATACTGGAAAAAGTACGGTGTTTAATGCCTTAACGGGTTTAAGACAGCATACCGGAAACTGGCCAGGAAAGACCGTAACACGAGCAGAAGGGGGTTTTGAATATAATAGTAACACCTATAAATTGGTCGATTTACCGGGCACCTATTCGCTACTGTCGACTTCTGAAGATGAAGAAGCTGCACGCGATTTTATTCTTTTCGGAAAACCAGATGTTACCGTTATTGTTGCAGATGCCAATCGGTTAGAGCGCAATTTAAATTTAGTACTTCAAATTCTTGAAATTACAGATAAAGCTGTGTTATGCTTAAACCTAATGGATGAAGCAAAACGAAATAAAGTAGAGATTGATGTAAGAACATTGTCGCGCGATTTAGGCATTCCTGTAGTGCCTGCAAGTGCAAGGTTTAATCAAGGTATCCCCGAGTTAATTCAGACTATAAGTGAAATTGCTAGTGGAGCTATAGTGTGTAAACCTCACAGGATTAAAAATGTGCCAAAAAACATAGAAAAGGCAGTTAAAACGTTAACTGCAGAAATAGAAAAGGAGTTTCCTAATATCCCAAATAGTCGCTGGATTGCATTTAGATTATTAGAAGGTGATACTCAAATTATAAATGCATTAAAAACAGGAGAGTTTCTTTAAATTTTCAAGCCCATGAAAGAAAGCAATATAGACCATATCATCGAATTATCTAACGAGTTACGTTGGCAAATTGGCGATGAATTTCACGATAACCTTACCGAAAGTATTTATGCTGATGCTGCCGATATAGTTAAGGATTCAGTGAAAACGGAAGATGGAGAAAAGCGATTTCGTTTAGATTCTAAAATAGATAAAATAGTAACGAGTAAAACCTGGGGATTTCCTATCATGTTTTTAATTTTAGGAACCGTATTATGGCTTACTATTGTAGGTGCAAACTACCCCTCGTCGTTATTAGCAAATGTCTTGTTAGATACCGTTCATCCGATTTTAAAAAGTGGTGCAGAAAGTATTAATATGCCATGGTGGCTTGCCGGCTTTTTAATAGACGGCGTGTATTTGGCCGTGGCTTGGGTAATTGCCGTAATGCTACCGCCCATGGCTATATTTTTCCCGATGTTCACCTTATTAGAAGATTTTGGGTACTTACCTAGAGTGGCGTTTAATTTAGATTCGTTATTTAATAAATCTGGAGCTCATGGTAAACAGGCTCTAACCATGAGTATGGGGTTTGGTTGTAATGCTGCAGGGGTTGTTGCAACGCGTATTATAGATAGTCCGAGAGAGCGATTAATAGCTATAATTACAAATAATTTTTCATTGTGTAACGGACGCTGGCCAACCCAAATTTTAATTGCAACAATTTTTATTGGTGCCGTGGTACCAAAATCGTTGTCTAGTTTTGCATCGTTATTAGCGGTGATAGGTATTGCTGTTTTAGGAATGGCTTTTATGTTTGGTGTGTCGTGGGCACTATCTAAAACCGTCTTAAAAGGGGAGGTTTCAACATTTAATTTAGAGTTGCCTCCGTATAGACCACCGCGTTTTTGGAAAACCATTTACACCTCGTTAATAGATAGAACGTTAATTGTATTGTGGCGTGCTATTGTATTTGCGGCACCTGCAGGAGCTGTCATTTGGTTAATTTCTAATCTTCATATTGGAGATGAAACTATTGCTGCTTGGCTAATTAATGGTATGGATGGTTTTGGTTTTCTGTTAGGTTTAAACGGTGTTATTTTATTAGCCTATATCGTGGCTATTCCAGCAAACGAAATAGTTATTCCTACCATTTTAATGCTAACCGTAATGGTTACGGGAATTGGTGGCGGAGCTGGTGCAGGAGTGATGTTCGAGTTAGATTCTATAAATGCTACAGGGGATATTTTAAAAGCAGGAGGGTGGACTTTATTAACCGCAATTAATTTGATGCTTTTTAGTTTGTTACACAATCCTTGTAGTACCACGATTTACACCATTTATAAAGAAACAAATAGTGTAAAATGGACAACAGTAGCCTCTGTTATGCCGGTAATTTTAGGTTTTATTGTAACCTTTTTGGTAGCTCAGATTTGGAGATTAATATTTTAATTTTTTGAGATTGTTTGACTCTTTAAGCAATCTCAAAATTTAGTTTTATTTTGTCTTTACTGATCAGGATTGTGGAGGATAATCACTTATAAATTAATTGGTTTTTTACAGACGATTTCCCAAAATATCTGAGACTGTTTGTTTTCAACATGTTTTGTGGGTTCACTGATTTCTTTAGTTTTCATTAAGCCAAAATCTTTAAACGCTTCGGTGATTGAGTCTTCATTATAAAAGAATAACGCAACACCATGTTTAGTTAAATAGAGGTCTTTATCTAAAAGTTTACCTTTTCCGTAAGACCTATCAGAAGTTGAAATAGCTACAAAAACCATGTATCCGCCGGGTTTAAGCTGGTTAAAACAGTCTGAAATAAGTTTAGCGCGATCTTTTTGGTTGAGTAGATGAATTAAAGCATAACAAAAAATACCATCGTATTGTATCGTATCAAATGGCATTTCGGTTACAGAACCATGATAAATTTTGATGTCTTTATCAAACTGCTTAGTCGCGATGTTAATGGCGGTTTTAGAAATTTCGATACCCGTAACGTTAAAGCCATTTTCGGAAAAAATCTTTGCATTCCTGCCGTATCCAAAACCGGGTATGAGAATGTTTTTAAAGCCTTTCTTCTGGAAAAAATCTAAAGTGGTTACGGCAACATCTGCAGGTTCGTATCCCCACATACTTTGCTTGTCTTTAAAGTTTGACTCCCAAAATTCGGCCATAAGTTTCTTTTTAAAAAAGGGAAATACTTCAGAATTAAAATACATCTAGAATCTAAAGTAGCTTCAATTTCTATTCATGTTCGAATTAAGAACAACCACAGCCATCGCCATCTGATCCGCACCCTTTTTTTGATTTGCCTTTTTTTACAAAAAACTTTTTATAAAGAAAATACAAGGCAAAACCTAAGGTTGCAAATGTGAGTATGTTTTGAATGAAGGTGTTCATAATTATTTTGTCGTGAAGCCTTTAGTGCCCTTACTTTTAAATTAAAACTTGATAAGCAATTAAGGCCGAAACATAGGCTAAACCAGTCATAAACACCAACTGAAGTGTTGGCCATTTCCAGCTATTAGTTTCTCGTTTAACAATAGCAAGCGTACTCATACATTGCATGGCAAAAGCATAAAATAATAAGAGCGAAATTCCGGATGCAAAATTAAATAACGGACCTCCTAAAATAGGATTTACCTCGCCAGCCATTCTGTTTTTAATAGTTTCTTCTTGATCGCTACCAACACTATAAATGGTAGCCAATGTGCCCACAAACACTTCGCGAGCAGCAAATGAACTCACTATAGCAATTCCTATTTTCCAGTCGTAGCCTAAAGGTCTAATTACAGGTTCTATAGCACGTCCGGCAATACCAATATAAGAATGTTCTAATTTATAAGAATCTATTTTATGATCTAAATCTTCTTGATTTAAGTTTTGCGAGGCATACTCTTTAGTAATTATGTTTTCGGCATCGTTAAAATTTTGTCCGGGACCATAAGATGCCAAGAACCATAGAATAATAGAAATGGCTAGGATGATTTTTCCGGCACCAAACACAAACGATTTTGTTTTCTCTAAAACGGTTAACCCTACATTTTTTAATAGTGGTAGCTTGTAGTTAGGCATTTCGACCACAAAGAATGTTTTACTCTTCAGTTTCATAACTCTATCAAGAATATAGGCTGCACAAATTGCGGTTCCAAATCCTAATAAATAAAGTAGCATTAAAGTTAGTGCTTGATAGCTAAACCCTATAAAGCTTCCTTTAGGAATTACTAAACTAATTATAATTAAATATACGGGTAGTCTTGCAGAACAGGTAGTAAACGGCGTAACTAATATGGTAATTAAGCGCTCTTTCCAGCTTTCAATATTTCTTGTAGCCATAATTGCAGGAATAGCACATGCTGTTCCAGAAATTAATGGAACTACACTTTTTCCGCTTAAACCAAAACGTCGCATAATGCGATCCATTAAAAAGACCACACGACTCATATATCCGCTTTCCTCTAAAATGGAAATAAATAAAAATAGAAAGGCAATTTGCGGAATAAAAATAACAATTCCGCCAAGTCCGGGAATAATACCTTCGGCTAATAAATTGGTAAAAGCACCGGCAGGGAGTTCGGTTTTAACCCATTCGCCCATAGCTGCAAACGAGGAATCAATAAAATCCATTGGGGCACTAGACCAATCGTAAATCGCTTGGAATATAAGAAGTAAAATAGCAATAAAAATAACGTAACCCCATACTTTATGGGTTAGTACGCGGTCTAGTTTAGACCTTAAATCTTTTGCTTTGCTAGGATCTATTTTTTGTCCCTTTTTAAGGGTGTTATTTATAAATTGATAGCGTTTTATGGTCTCTTTTTGTTGTAACCGCTTTAAATCTGTTTTGCTTTTTGTTTTAAAATCGGTAACCGCTTCAAATTCATTCCGGTCTATTTTTCCAAAATTTACATCTTGGGTAATTACCAACCAAAGCTTATAGAGTAGTTGATTTGGGAATGCTTTTTCTAAGCGTTCAAAATAAGCACTATCTATTTCAGAATAATTTAAACACGGTGTGGTAGACTGCTCGCGGTAATTTGCAATTAGTTCTTTTATTTTATCGATCCCCTCGTTTTTACGTGTGCTCACTACTGCTATTTTAGTTTGCAGTTGCGATTCTAGATACGGGATATCTAATGTAATACCACGGTGACTCATGCGGTCTGCCATGTTAATTACCAAAATGGTTGGAATTTCTAGATCCTTTATTTGGGTAAAAAGTAGTAAATTTCGCTTTAGGTTTTCTACATCGCTAACCACAATAGCAATATCGGGGAAATCTTTATCGTTTTTATTGAGTAGTAATTCTATAACCACATTTTCGTCAAGCGAAGATGCATTTAAACTGTAGGTTCCCGGCAAATCAATAATATGGGCTTTTACACCACGTGGTAGTTTGCAAATCCCTTCCTTTTTTTCAACGGTGATTCCTGGATAATTTCCAACTTTTTGATGTAATCCCGTTAGGGCATTAAATACCGAAGTTTTTCCTGTGTTCGGGTTTCCTATTAAAGCAACATTAATTTGTTTACTCATGCGATAATTTTTCAATTAAAATATGGCTTGCGGTTTCTATCCTAATTGCTAAATGCGATCCATTAATATTTAAATAAATGGGGTCTTTAAACGGTGCAATTTGTACGAGTTCGACCTGATTGCCAGGAAGGCAACCCATTTCTAATAGTTTTAAAGGAATTTTTTCAGATGAAACGTCTGTTATTACAGCTGTTTCTCCGCGTTTAAGATGTGCTAAAGTTGTCTGCAAACTTATTTAGATTGATTTTAAAGAAGCAAAAGTAAGCTAAAAACTGATGCTAAAAAAATTGTAGCATCAAAACTACTTTTTATACTCTCTTTTTAAGACTTCTATATCTTTTAATAACTGTTTTATGGCTTCAGGGTCTGTACCATCGTAAAATCCGCGAATTTGTTTTTTCTTATCGATTAGCATAAAATTTTCGGTATGTATCATATCGAATTCATCACCATCTCCAACCGTTTTTACGGCTAAATAACTTTTTCTGGCTAAGTCGTAAATTTGTTTTTTATCGCCAGTAACTAAATTCCATTTGTTATCTATCACCCCTTTCTTTAAGGTATATTTTTTTAATTGCGGGACCGAATCTATTTCTGGAGTTACCGTATGCGACAATAGCATAACCTCGTCATCGTTTAAAGTTTCATTCTGAATTTTTACCATATGATCTGTCATGATTGGACAAATAGTTTGGCAGGTTGTAAAAAAGAAATCAGCTACATAAATTTTATCCTTATAATCGTTTTGCGTAATGGTTTTTCCATTTTGATTAATAAGACTGAAATCGGCAATTTTATGATATTTCCTTACATCAAATAAGGTGCTGTCTACTAATTCTTGCTCCACTTGTGCCGGTTGGTAAATTGGTAATGGTTTTTCTACATTTAAAATATTGTAAATAATACTTATAATGATAATTGAAATGATAGCAAATACAATGGCGAAATTTTTGTAGGCTTTAAAAAATGATAACATGCTGCAGTATAAATCTTGAGTTTCGCAAAAATACACGGAAAATTGTGTTTTACTATCCCATTTTTGTAATAAATACATGTTAAAAAAGTAGGACTAGCACGGTTTATATTTTTTTACGACTTTAAAAAATGTATTTTTGCCGGTTAAAATATAACTGTATAAACTACATGGAGTTTCTAATTAAGATTTCTCAATTTCTATTAAGCCTTTCCCTACTTATTGTATTGCACGAACTTGGGCATTTTATTCCTGCAAAACTATTTAAAACACGGGTAGAAAAATTCTATTTATTCTTCGATGTTAAATTTTCTTTGTTTAAAAAGAAAATAGGAGAAACCGTTTACGGTATTGGGTGGTTACCTTTAGGAGGTTACGTGAAAATTGCCGGGATGATTGACGAAAGTATGGATAAGGAGCAAATGGCCTTACCACCACAACCTTGGGAGTTTAGAAGTAAACCCGCTTGGCAACGTTTAATTATTATGCTTGGTGGTGTAACCGTAAACTTTATTTTGGCAGCCGTTATTTATATGGTCATGGCATTTGCTTATGGCGATACAGATGTTGATGCGCATAGCCTTAAAGGAGGTTATTGGATAGAAAACAAGTTGCTACAAGATATTGGGTTTAAAACAGGAGATGATATTATTGCGGTTAATGGTACTAAAATAAATACCTATTCTGAGTTAAGACAATCTATAATTGAAGGAGATAACTATACCATAGTTCGCGATGGTAAAGAACAGAAAATTGAAATGCCCGAAGATTTCTTAGGTCAACTTTCTAGCATGCCAAAAGATGAACACGGATTTTTTGAATTGCGAATTCCGTTCATGGTTGCAGCAGTTTCCGATTCTTCATTGAATAAAGGTGTAGATTTAAAAGAAGGCGATATTTTGAAGGCTATAAATAATAAGCCTGTTCCTTATTTCGATCTTTATAAAGATACCTTATTACCGCTTAAAAATCAGACTGTAGATGTTACTGTACAACGTGGCGATGACACATTTGTTAGAGCACTTCAGGTAGACGAGAATGGTAAGTTGGGCATCTATCCAGGAACAAACCTTAAACGCTTTGCAGATTTAGGATATTTCACCATTATTAACAAAGAGTATACCTTTGGTGAAAGTATTGGAGTAGGAGCTACGAAATTTAAGGATCAAGTCGCATCTTATTGGGGGCAATTAGGAAAGATTTTCAATCCAAGCACTGGAGCGTACAAGGGTGTAGGCGGATTTAAAGCTATTTTTGATATTTTCCCTGCTACATGGAGTTGGCCAGATTTCTGGCAACTTACAGCCTTTTTATCGATTATGTTAGGAGTGCTTAATTTATTACCTATTCCTGCTTTAGATGGAGGACATGTTATGTTCTTACTATATGAAATTATCTCTGGACGTAAGCCAAGCGATAAATTTTTAGAGAATGCACAGATGGTTGGGTTCTTCTTGCTTATAGCATTAGTGCTGTTTGCCAATGGAAACGACATCTTTAAAGCCCTGTTTAAATAAAAAATAAAAAAAAAGTTTAAAAAAGTTTGGAGTGTTTCATCTAAAGATATATATTTGCACTCGCAAAAGCAAAACACTCCTCCTTAGCTCAGTTGGTTAGAGCATCTGACTGTTAATCAGAGGGTCCTTGGTTCGAGCCCAAGAGGGGGAGCAAGCTAGCAGAAAGCCTTTCAGAAATGAGAGGCTTTTTTTATGCTTTATCCTTTGCTATTACTGGGATTGTGGATCAAGTCTAAAAGTTGTGGGATTTATATATTACGCATAAATAGATGCTAGTCTAAATAAGAAAAAATCTATATTTCTGACACCTCTAAATTGTGCTCTAAAAGCTTTTATTTTAGCATTGAAAGATTCAGCCGATGCGTTTGTACTTCTGTTATCGAAATAATTTAGTATATTTTTGTAATGAATAGACATGGTTCTTGCTATTGTATTAAAGCTTTTAAACTCCGCTTTTCTTACTTTTTCATCCCATTTCGCTAGTCTAATTAATGCAGATGTTTTATCTTTTGAATTATTAAATATCCATGATAAGTTCTGACATAGATTATATGCCTTTTCTAAATCTGGATATCTCTGAAATAGAACTTCCGCTCTTTGAGATTGATTTTTAGTCCATTTTGAACTTGATTTGTATAGTAAATATCTGCTTCTAGCGAGTAACTGTTTGAGTGTATCTCCATTTTTAAGGAGTTCAGGGGTAAACTTCAGGGATTTACTTCTTGCTTTTTCTATAGCATCGTTTTCTAGGTCTATAGCATCCCATCTATGCTTAATTCTAATCTCTTGTAATGCATCTAGTGCTAATTTTTGAACATGGAAACGATCTATAACCAATGTCGCATTGGGGAATGATTTCTTAACTATCAGTCCCATATTTCCAGCCATATCTAAAGTTACTTCCTTAACCTTACTTCTTTGTTTTAGAGGGATTTTGCGTAGTATATTAATAACCGTTTCAGCTTTGGTTCCTTTTACCATTGCTATTATAGCTCCTGTCTTTCCTTTTGCGGATTTATTTGTTATTATGGTATATAAATCACCATTGGAGAAAGCTGTTTCGTCCAATGAAAGGTAACCCCCGATGTTTTGAGGAAATAACATCCAATTTCTTGCATGCGACTTTTGATCCCAAGATTTAAAGTCACTTAAATAATCTTTATATTGTCTTTGCATACTTCTAGGGTTTACTCCATAGAATTTAGCGACCAGAGTTGTGCAAGAAGCATTATTACTAATAGAGTTCTTTTAAAAAAGCAGCAAATTCACTAGTCATTCTAGTGCCTTTTGCTACTAATTTCCAATCCCTTGTAACCACTTTATTAGTGTCTTGATTAATCCATCTTCGTCTAGTGATATGTAAGAAAACATTCTTACCTCTTATGGGGAAATCCTGAATACTAGCTTCTGGAAAAAAACCTTTAGAGTGTAGTTTTTCATCTTTATGATCCAATGGTGCATTGTTTAGTTCTGTGAAATAAAAATGAATTTCTTCAGCTTTAACCTCATGCTTAGTTAAGTCAAAATAGGTTACTAAAACTTCTGGAAGTAATAAATTAGCAATTGATAATAGAGTGTCTGAGGACATGTATTTCTTTTATTCAAAGGTCTTCCAATTTTTTGTACTCCACAACTTTTTGTGTTGAGCCGGGATTGTCCTGTGTTTAAAGCGAAGTTGGAAATTCTACTAAAACGACAACTTGTCAAGTTTATTGGTGAAATTAGGTATCCCTACAGGTATTCCATTTTACCTTCTGGGTATCCCATTTTCATCTGAATTCTAAATGCTTGTGTTAAATGAGTAATTTCTTTTAGTTAATGTGTTAAATAATTTTTGGTTAATATAGTAGTTGCTTTTTCCTATTTTAACTTTGGTTAATAAACCATGGTTTGTAAGTGCATTCAAATAGCTACTAGCAGTATTTCTATGAACGCCTAACTCCCTTTGAAGAAAATCTATTTTTGTGTAGGGATGCTTGAATAAGATGTTTATTAGATCATGACTATAAAAACTAAATTCAGACCGAATTTCCTTTTTATAGTCATCCATTAGAATTTTTATTTTATTTACCACTTTAATGGTTTCAAGTGCTGTTATTTCAATGCCTTTTAACATCCATATAATCCATTCCTCCCAAGAGTTTTTAGTTCTTACTTCCTGTAATAACCTATAATAATCATTCTTATTTCTAATGATATAACTACTTAAGTATAAAACAGGAATATCTAATAATTTTTGTTGTACCAAATACAACATATTTATAATCCTTCCTGTTCTCCCATTACCATCATAAAAAGGGTGAATGCTTTCAAACTGGTAATGTATAATGGGCATCTTTATTAAGCCATCTATATCATGAAATTCTGGGCTATTTATATAAATTTCTAAATTCTCTAATAAGGATTTTATTTCGTTATAATTTTGAGGTGGAGTAAATATTACTTCATCAGTTCTTGGGTTTTTCAAAACAGTGCCAGGAACTTTTCTTAGTGGGTGATTAGGAGCTATTTTTTTTTGAATTTTAATAATATCATTGGTAGTTAGAATTCCTTTTTCATTAATTATATTATAACCTAGTTTGAGAGCATCCGCATAATTTTTAGCCTCTTTAGCGGCTATAGAAGTGACTTTTTCATCAACAGCAGCTTGATACAGTTCATCATCTGTAGTTACTATATTTTCTACTTCATTACTGTCTTTAGCTTCTTGAAGAGAAAGTGTATCTATCAATATTTGAGAATTTGGAATTTTCTTGACTTCGCCTTTAAGTTCTCCTAGAGCTCTACTAGCTTTAGTTAAGACTTTTAAAATAGCTATAGATTCACAATCTATCTTAGGAGGCAAGGGGTTTATAGTTATCTCTGACATCTTTTTAATCTTATGCACAATTCTGTGTGTTATATTGTTTATGTTTCACTAACATGCACAGTAAATTACGAATTTTTGTGCATGAAATAGATAATGTGCACAAATTTTTTTGTTTTTTTATTTATAACCGTGTTATTGAAGGAGGTATTAGTAATGCTACTAAAACGACAACTTGCCAAGTTTTTTTGTGAAAAAAGGGAGAAAAAAAGGTACCCAAAAATCTAAAAAAGATACCCACTTTTTAATCTGAATTGTATACCAATTGTTTAACTCAAATAATCAATTGAAAATGAGACAAGAAACCATACTCATTTATTCTATTGCTGTTAAAAGCAAATAATTGGCCGGATTTTGTATCTAAAATTAATATGTTTACGGAAGTGAAAAGTTTTAAATTCTAAAGGTTGAAGTTGCATGAAATGAAATCAGATCGAATTCATATTAAAAATAAAATTGGCGAGGTTTCTACTTTAAAAATAGAACCTTTCGATACGACGAAGCGCTATTCTAAACCGCATAAGCACAATAAATATATTGAGATAGTGTATTTGTCTGAAGGTTCTGGAACGCATACTATAGACTCTAAAGTATATACCATTCAGCCCCCAGTATTTTATTTTGTAAAAAGAGGAGAAGTGCACCATTGGGCAATAGACAGTATGCCTAAAGGATTTGTAATTATTTTTAAAGATGCCTTTATCGAGGAAACTTCAGACAAGCAAATCAATAATTTACTAATTCAGATAACAAAGTTAAATCATTTAAAAGTCGATGAGCCATTTGTTATAGAGCAACTTTTTGAATTATTATGTTTAGAGCAAAAAACGACAAAAAATAAAGATGTCACAGAGGGTTTACTAAAGGCTTTGTTTACTAAAATTGTAGTGGGGTGCAAACTATTTAAATCTGAACTTCCGAAAAACAAGGTCGATGAATTAGTGCTACTTTTAAACAACAAACCACAGAACAGCGTATCGTTTTACGCCGAGCAATTACACATTTCTCCCCAACATTTAAACAGCCTGTGTCAATCGCAATTACAAAAATCAGCTTCAGAGGTCATAGCCATTTATGTAAATAAGGAGGCTAAACGTTTATTGTTATACACTAATTTAAACATCACCGAAATAGCACATCAACTTCAATTTAACGATGTGTCTCACTTTGTAAAATACTTCAAAAAAAGTAATCAAATTACACCGTTAAACTATAGAAAAATAGGCTTGCAGTAAACACCATAACTTTTTCATATATACCGTAGGGTAGATCATTTATATTTTACATTTGAAATGTATTAATTATAAGTTTTTTTAATGAAATTGAAATGTTTTGAACTCTTGTGCTTTGCTGTATTTTTTACACCAGCTCTTTCGGCTCAAATAATTGGAAATGTAGTCGATTCTAAAGATAAAGTTGGTATCGACTTTGCAACTGTAGCCTTGTATCAATTGCCAGATAGTACTTTGGTGTCTGGAACTGTAAGTAGTGAATTGGGTAAGTTTTCCTTAAAAAATATAAAACGTGGTACCTATTATTTAGAAGCGTCATTTGTCGGTTATCAGCATACTAAAACCGAATCTTTCGTAATCTCTAAGTCTGGCGAATTAAAAAATTTAGGGCAGGTATTAATCGATCCAAGTGCAGAAATGCTTAACGAAGTGGTTGTAGCAGGAACTACAAATGCTGTCATGAATAAAGCCGATAGACAGGTGTTTGCAGCTAAGAATTTTCAAAATGCCATTGGCGGAACAGGAGTAGATGTTTTAAGTAATGTCCCATCTATAGTCGTAAATGGAGAAGGCGAAATTGCCTTAAGAGGAAGTGTAAACTTTGTGTTGCTTTTAAACGGAAAGCCTATCCAGAGCAATGCTACTCAAATTTTAATGAATCTGCCAGCCAATGCAATAGAGCGGGTAGAGGTCATTACAGCACCTTCGGCTAAATACGACCCAGAGGGTAAAGCCGGAATTATTAACGTGGTTACCAAAAAAGGAGCTTTAAACGGAGCCTTTACACAAGTTAATGTCAAGTTAGGCGCACCAAGTATAGAGCACTACAATAACGACGAATACGCACAGCGCTATGGGGCCGATGTAACTTATAATTTAAGACAAGATAAGTGGAATTTTTCTTTGGGAGGAAGTTATCAGCGTAACGATATCGCTGGAAGGCGAGAAGGCGATGTGTATACCATTATAAACGATACCTTAACACGATTCCCCTCAGATGGAGAACGTAGTTTCGATGAAATTAATTATTCAGGTCGATTTACTGTCGATTTTTTTCCAGATGAACAGAACAACTACTCCTTGGGAGTGTATGCGGGTAAACAATCTAAAGATAGACGTGCCACCATTTTGTATTACGATAATCACGCCATCACACCTGCCGATGGCGACGATATAACAGACCGCATCTATACGTTTCAGTATTTAAACGATAATTTACGAATACGAAGAAGTGATTTTTTTGTTGCAAGTTTCGATTACGATCATACTTTTAAAAATAAATCAAATCTATCTACTTCTATTTTATATGAATATACTATGTTGGGCGGACCAACAACGAACGAAAATTTGAGTTGGCCAGATACTTCCGAAATTCTTCAAGAAGAGTATAATACAAACGACAATCCGTTAAATGGAATTCGAGCACAAGTCGATTACGAAATGAAACCTTTAGATTTCGGAACGCTGGCTATGGGGTATCAATTTCGGAACTTAGATCATAAAGGTGATTTTGTTTACGAACGAAAAAATTTAGATACCGGCGAATTTGAATTGGTGCCAGAATTTTCGAGCACAGTAGATTTAAAACGACAAATAAATTCGGGATATGTGCAACTGGATCATACCTCAGATAAATTAGACTATAGTGTTGGTGTGCGTTTAGAAAGTATGGATCGGGAATTGTATTTACAAGATAAAGTTGGCGTTGTAGACACCACATACTATTACGATTATATCAAATTATTTCCGTCGGCTTCTGTGCAATATAAATTAAATGAGAATTTAAAACTGAAAGCGGCCTATAGCAAGCGTGTAGAGCGTACAACATCGTTTAAGATGAACCCATTTCCAGAACGTGAACATTCTGAAACCTTAGAGCAAGGCGATCCAACGTTAAAACCAGAATTTATAGATTTGGTTGAGGTTGGAATAGTAAAGGATTTTGAACAAGGAAATTCTATATATGCAACGGGGTATTATCGTTATGTAAAGAATTTGGTAAACCGCGTAAATACTGTGTATAACGATACTATTTTAAACCGAATTTATTCGAATGTGGGTACAGGAACCTCCTTTGGAATAGAATTAGGATCTGAAGTAAAATTCTCTAAAAAGTGGCGAAATGTGTTAGGTGCAAATTTATATGGATATACTATTGATGGGGAGTACGACGGTAATACAATTGATACGAGTAGTTTTGTATACGCTTTAAATGCAAACTCAACCTATACATTTAATCCTACAACATCTTTGCAATTTACGTTTAATTATTTATCGAAACGCGTTACAGCTCAAGGTGAAGATTCTGCCTTTTACTCTCCTAATTTAGCCTTTAAAAAAACGTTTTTAGATAATAAATTAGTGGCTACTTTGCAATGGCAAAATATAGATTTAGGTTTGTTGTATACCAACGAACAGCGCATAACTACCGAAGTTCCCGGGTCGTTTTATACCACCACTAATTATGTTTATGAGGTAGATATGGTATTTTTAAATCTTACCTATTCTTTTAACAACAGGAAAAACGAATCAAAATTCATAGAAAGTGAATTTGGAAAACGTGAATTTTAATACACTCACAAAATAAATAAAAGCGGCTGTCTAAAAAGTATTAGAACCCGTCATTCTGAGTTTATTTCAGAATCTCATCACATAGATAATTAAATATGTGAGAATCTGAATTATCGTGCCCGTCGTAAGACAGGAGTTCAGGTTGACGAAAACTAAACGTTTTAGAAGCCGCTTTCAAGTTAAAGCTATCCTACTAGGGGACTAATTCCAACCGCCTCCAAGCGCTTGATACATATTTATTCTAGCTAACATTTGCTCTTTTTTAGTTTCTACCAATTCAATTCTAGAATCTAAAGCTTCACGTTGTGTAAGCAAAACTTCAATATATTCTGCTCTAGCCGATTGAAAGAGACGCATAGAAATATCTATAGACTCGGTAAGTTTATTTACTTGATCTTGTTTTAAATTGTAACTCGATTTTAAATTATCGATATTAGACAGTTCGTTGGCTACTTCAATATAGGCGCTTAAAATTGTTTTTTCATACTCGAACACGGCTTGCAACTGTTTGTCGGTTGCGTTGTAATATTCCGCTTTAATGGCATTTTTATTAATTAAAGGTCCAATAGCATCTCCAACCAATCCGTATAAAAGGGATTCTGGCGTGGTAAATAGATATTTTAAGTCGAATGCTTCTAAACCAACTCCAGCATGAATACCAATAGATGGATAAAAGTTAGCACGAGCTACTTTTACATCTAATTTTGCGGCTGCTAATTCGTATTCGGCCTGACGAATGTCTGGACGATTTTGAAGTAATTGCGATGGAATTCCGGTGTAAATAGTATCGATTTCTTTTTCAATGAAATGCTCAGAATCTCTGGCAATATGTTTTGGTTTAGAACCAATTAAGAAATTGATTTCATTTTCGGTTTCTACAATTTGTTGCTGCACCTCGAATTTATGACTCTGGTTTTTTAGCATTTCGGCTTCAAATCTTCGAACGGCTAATTCGGTAACTCGTGCTGCTTGCTTTTGTAATCTAACCATTTTAAGAGCTTGCTGCTGAATGTCTAAATTCTGATCGATAATTTCCATCTGATTGTCTAAAGCAACTAATTCGTAATAGGCATCAGCAATTTCCGAAACCAAATGAGTCACCATAAAATGCTTCCCTTCAACACTCGATAAATACTCAAAAACAGCAGCTTTTTTAGAGTTTCGTAATTTTTTCCAAATATCGAGTTCCCAAGTGGCCGAAAGTCCTACCCCAAAATTTGGTAAAGGTTCAGGAAATTCTTTGCCGTCTTTTATATCTAAGTTGTGTTCTACAGCACCATTTCTAGTGTACTCTCCAACTTTTTCAACTTCTGCACCACCATACATACTAACAAAAGGTAAATATTCTCCCTTTCTGGCTTTTATCTCGTTTTGAGACATGTCTACTTGTTGCAAAATAATATTCAGCTCTTGATTATTAACCAAAGCCGAATCAATTAAGGTTTGCAAGTAAGGGTCCGAGAAAAATTCTTTCCACTGTAACTGCGCCGTGTTTATAGTATCGGTAGTTTGTGTTTTAAAAGCCTCTGGAACGGTGGTATTTGCTTCTCTTACATCTTTTGTTGGTGCACAAGAATAGCATACCATGGCCGTAATTACGACCATAATGCCCAGTTTTTTGTGCGTTATTATGTTCCTAACTATCTTGTTCATCTTCATTTTTTTTGGTTAATTTTTTTAGAAGTTTTGTTATTTTCTGAAGTTTAGCTTCGGTTCTATTTTCACTTTCAGAGGTACGCATAAGCTCTTCAGAAATCGGTTCAAAATGTTCGTCTTTAATTAAACTTCTACCATCGGCCATGTTACCAAAAATGTAATAGAGTCCTGGGATAACTAAAACTCCAAAAATGGTTCCTATTAACATGCCTCCAAGTGCCGAACCACCAATAGTTTTATTTCCAATAGCACCGGCACCATTGGCGATAACTAAAGGAATTAATCCAGCAATAAATGCAAAAGAGGTCATTAAAATTGGTCTGAAACGGGCCTTAGAACCTTCAATAGCTGCTTCTAAAATACTTGCGCCCTGATTGCGTTTCTGCACCGCAAACTCTACAATTAAAACGGCATTTTTACCGAGTAGTCCCACCAGCATGATAACTCCAATTTGAGCGTAAACATCGTTAGATAATCCCATGAGTTTTAATAGGGCAAACGAGCCGAATACCCCAACAGGAAGCGAAAGTATTACCGCAAAAGGCAATAAGAAACTTTCGTATTGGGCAGCTAAAACGAAATACACAAAGATTAATACCACTGCAAAGATTAATATAGATTCGCTTCCGCGATTGGCTTCGTCGTAAGACAAACCTTCCCATGCAATATCGTAGCCTCTTGGTAAGGATACCTCGGCTACTTCTTTTATGGCTTGTATAGCATCACCAGTAGTATAACCAGGGGCAGGAAGCCCTTTAATAGCTGCCGAGTTGTATAAGTTATATCGTGTAATTTCGTTAGGACCTAAATGTTTTTCTAAAGACATAAATGCAGAATAGGGTACCATTTCGCCTTCTTCATTTTTAACGTAAAGTTTGTCTAAATCTGTAGGAAGCGCTCTATATTCTGGTGCCGCTTGTGTGTAGACCTTAAAGAAACGACCAAATCTAATAAACCCTTGTTCGTAGGTACTACCTATTAAAATGTTTAGGTTTTCCATAGCCTTACCAATGCTAACACCTTTTTGCATGGCAATCTTATTATTTATTTTTATTTCGTACTGCGGATAGTTGGCAGAGAAAAAAGTAAATAAACCAGAGAGTTCTTTACGTTTGGATAGGTTCTCCATAAATTCGTTATTGATTTTCTCGAAACCTTGATAATCGGTTGAATTTGTTTTGTCTAATAGACGTAAAGAAAATCCTCCAGAAGATCCAAAACCAGGTACTGCAGGTGGTTCAAAATATTCAATTACAGCTCCTAAATCTTTGGTTTCTTCTTCTAACTCTTCCATGATTTCATGCACAGAATGTTCACGCTCGCCCCAAGATTTAAGGTTGATTAAACAGGTTCCTGCATTAGACCCACGCCCTTCGGTCATGATTTCGTAACCAGCTAAAGAGGATACAGATTCTACGCCTTCTGTTTCTTCGCAAATTTTTTGAAGTTTTCTAGCCACTTCATTGGTGCGCTCTAGTGTAGCTCCTGGAGGGGTTTGTATGATAGCGTAAATCATACCTTGGTCTTCATTCGGAATAAATCCTGCTGGTAGTGTTTTATTGGTTATAAATATACCTACACAGAAGGCGATTAATATACCAAAAGTGATCACTCTACGGTTTACAATTACATTTAATACACTAACATATTTACCTGTAAGCTTTTCAAATCCTCTGTTAAACCAATCGATAAATTTGTCTATAAATGATTTTTTTCGTGCTTTACCATGGTTGTTTTTTAACATCATGGCACAAAGCACAGGTGTTAAAGTAAGTGCAACTATGGCCGAAATTACTATGGCACCAGCCATGGTAATAGAGAATTGTCGGTAGAAAACTCCCACAGGTCCGGTCATAAACGAAATAGGAATAAATACAGATACCATAACCAATGTAATTGCGATAATGGCACCACCAATTTCGCCTAAAACAGCATGCGATGCTTTGTAAGGAGAGAGATGTTCTTCTTCCATTTTAACATGCACAGCTTCAACGACGACAATGGCATTATCAACCACAATACCTATGGCTAAAACCAAGGCAAATAGCGTAATCATATTGATGGATAATCCGAAAATTTGCATCACAAAAAAGGTTCCAACCAAAGACACCGGCACGGCAATAATTGGAATTAAGGTAGAGCGCCAATCGCCTAAAAACAGGAATACTACTATGGCCACTAAGATAAAGGCATCGCGCAGTGTGTGTAATACTTGTTCTATAGAAGCGTCTAGGAAGTTTGAAACATCGTAACTAATTTTATAATGAATTCCAGGAGGGAGTTCTTCTTTTAGTTCTTTTAATTTTTCTTTAACGGCATCAATCACATCACTACCATTACTACCAAGTGTTTGTTTTAATACGATAGAAGCAGAAGGTTTTCCATCTAAATTAGAATAGATATCAAAAAACTCACTTCCAAGCTCAACATCGGCGACATCTTTTAAATGTATAGACTCACCTTCGCTAGTCGATTTTAAGATAATATCTTTGTATTGCTCGGGTTCGTTATACCTGTTTTGGTAGGTTAACACATATTCTAAAGATTGTGCTGTTTTTCCGGAGCTTTGCCCCAAACGTCCTGGCCTAGCAATAATACTTTGCTCGTCCATAGCTTCTAAAATTTCTTCGGCAGAAATATTATAAGCTCGCATACGGTCTGGTTTTAACCACACACGCATAGCATACTTTCTACTACCTAAAATTTGAGCACTTGCAATACCGTTAATACGTTGTATTTCGGGAATAATTTTGGTATACGCATAGTTGTATAAAAACTTTTCGTCGTTCTTCTTTTGGTCGCCAAATAAGTTTACATACATAAGCATACTAGGCTGAACGGGTGTAATAACAACACCTTCACGTTGTACCAATTCTGGGAGTAAAGGCATTACTTGATCGACTCTGGTTTTTACCATAACAACCGCCTGATTGGGGTCGGTTCCAGGTTCAAAAATTACACGAAGCGTTCCTTCTCCAGCACTAGTGGCATCAGAAGCAATATAGCGCATTCCTTGCACCCCGTTAATGGCGGTTTCTATAGGAATAAGGGTCGAGTTCACTAATACATCTGCACTTGCTCCTGGATACGCGATAAATACGTTAACCGTTGTTGGTGCAATTTGCGGGAATTGTGAAATGGGTAATTGCTTAATGGCAAGCATACCCGTAAATACGATTATTACCGATATGACTATGGCCAATACCGGTCTTTTTATAAATTTACTAAACATCTGTTTTTAAGATTAAAGGGTTACTCTGCGTATAAGTCTAAGTGTGCTAAAACCTGATTAGGTTCTAAATACTTGCAGTGTATTTTTTCTTTATCTTTTACCATACGGATGCCTTCTAGTAAAATTTTATCATTTTCAGAAAGTCCTTTTTCTACAACAAATAAGTGAGGAAGCTCTGCTCCAACCGTAATTTCGCGTTGGCTAACCACGTTGTCTTTGTCGACTACAAACACATATTTTTTATCTAAAATCTCGAAGGTGGCTTTCTGCGGAATAATAATTGCACCTTGAAATGGTACTTCCATAAGGATACTTCCGGTTTCACCATGTCTTAAAATACCATCGGGATTTGGAAATGTAGCTCTAAAAGCAATATTTCCTGTTTCGTTATCGAATTCACCTTGAATGGTTTCAACAACACCATTTTGATTAAAACGCTTATTATTTGCCATTAACAGTCCCACGTCTTGTTTTTGGTCTTTGTTGTTGCTAATAATGTAATCTAAATATTCAGATTCTGGCACATTAAAATAGACCCACATTTTACTATTGTCCGATAAGGTAGTGAGCAGTTCTCCTTCGTCTAAAAGACTACCTTCACGTGCATGCAGATGGTCCATAATACCATCAAAAGGAGCTCTTATATCTGTAAAACCTAAATGCGTTTGGGCCAAGGCAACCTCAGCTTTTGCCTTGTCGTAATTGGCCTTTGCCATGGCGAGTTCGTTAGCAGAAACAACATCGCCATCTGCTAATAATTGGGTGTTTTCAAGCTCAATTTCTGCAACCTTAGATTCTGCAGCCGCTTTTTGTAAATCTGCCTTGTAAATATTAGGCATGATTTGGAACATTTTTTGTCCCTTCTTTACATGTTGTCCTTCATCAACAAATATTTTTTGCAAATAACCGCGTTCTAAAGCTCTTAATTCGATATGTCGAATCGAGTGAATTTGGGCAACATAATCTTTTGTAATCGATGTGTCTTTTTTTATAGGGTTAGTAACTAGGTATTTAGTGTCTTCGTGTTTCTTTTCTTTTTTAGCATCACAGCTGGTTGCGTAGCACAGCAATACACATATGCAGGCTATCAAGGGGAAATTCCTCATAGGTAATAGATTAAATTTTTTTTAGAATAGATTACAGGGGTATAAAGCCCTAAATATTAGGGTTCCCTCTGTTTTTATAACATACTTTTATGTGATATAATAGGATTTGCCACAGAATATGTGGACTGAAATTGTATGGTATTAAATTCTAAAAACTTGGAATTTTACATGTAACCGTAGTAGGGAAACTGTGGTATTAGACTGAAATCTATATACATCGTTTTGATGTTGTACCGCTAAAAATTGTAATTGCTGTGCATTTTTTAAAGCAGCTGCAGACAGGCTATTGTTTAGAAAGTTATCTGAAGTTACAGCTTCGTTTTCTAAATTTTCATTGTTAATAAGCTCTTCTATAAAGCTAGCCTTATGCTCGGTACTAGAATGCGATGAAATAACAGAGCCAAAGGATAATAACGTGGACTTAAAATCTGGATTAGTCTGCCTAGACTCTTCTTGTGAGGCATTTTCAATAGTACACGAATCTAGATTTGCGTATAAGGTTGCAAACCCACTTAAAACTAATGTACTTAATAAGAATAAATAATTTTTGAAAAATCTCATACGTGAACAAAACTATAGGATTTCAATATTACACGCAAAAAAAATATTTTAAAATCATTAAAATTTTTGTCTATACTTTGTTAAAGTATTGGTGTTCAGGGTAAAATGATAAACAATTGTTATGGTTTACACTATAAGATTGAAGAATTAATTGCTTGTGAAATGCTTTTTTAGTAAGAAAACACTTCTTATTTAAGCATTAGTAAAGCACAAAACGTTGCTAGTTAGGCCATTTGAAAGTCTGGTATTAGAGAATTTATTTGGCTCTTCTTTTTGCTTTCCAAATAAAAAGGTTTTAATTCTGACCAAAAAAAATAAAACTTGCTTAAATGAAGCTGAGTTTGTTAAACGATTTATTTAAAATAGTTTCATCGTTTACGGCTAACCATGAATTTAAAATTGTGGCATAAATAGATCTAAAATCTACGGTATATTTTAGGTCTCCATTACTATCTAAATCTACTAAATTGGGAGATTCATTATAAAACCCAGGTGTTTTCAAGTTTTTTCCAATTAAAAAAACGTTATTGGCGGCACCGTGATCTGTACCTTGTCCAGCGTTTTGTTTTAGGCGGCGGCCAAATTCAGAAAAAGTTAAAATAAGCGTGTCCTTAAACGTATCGTTTGCCTCTAAATCTTTTACAAATGTTTCTATAGAACTGGCGTACATGTCTAACAATTTGCTTTGTCGGTTTATTTGTCCTGCATGGGTGTCAAAGCCGCCCATAGCCACATAGTATACACTACTACTAAGATTAGAATTTATAAATTCGGCGGTTGTTTTTAGTTGCTTTGCAAAGGGATTGTTAGGGTAATCTTGCTTGCTTTTATATGTTTTAGAAGTCTCGAAAATATATTTAGCCGAGGATTGTGCTTCTATCATAGTTTGATATAAATAGCCTAAATTATGTTCGCTTAAATGCGCATCGCTTTGGGTGTTAAGTACTTTTTTAAAATATGCTGTTTGCATATTTCGGTTTAAAATCGCTGGATTTTTTGTAGCAATACCGTTAAGCGTCTCTCCTTTTAAAATTAAGGATAAACTATCGTCTATTTCAATGCCGCCATAAGGTTTCTTAACATATTCATCTAAATAACGGCCAAGCCAACCTGAGCTTAAAAATTCATTCGATGCACTTGCCGTTTGCCAAATATCTGTCGATCTAAAATGAGACCGGTTAGGGTTAGGATATCCTACATTATTAATTACAGTTAAATATCCTTTATCGTATAACTGTTTTAGGGGACCTAAATTTTTATGGAAACCAAGATCGGAGGTTGCTTTGATGAGGTCCTGATTTTGTAGGCTTATCTCTGGTCTGTTTTGGTAGTAAATATCATTTGTAAAAGGGACAATAGTGTTCAACCCATCATTACCTCCAGCTAACTGGATAACTACCAGTTTTTTATGACTTAAAGTTGTGCTATTCACCTTCTGAAAAGCACTAATAAAACTAGGTACAAAAAATAAACTACTCGCTAATGAGCTCTGTTTCAAAAAATCGCGTCGTTTCATAATCTATAATTTAGCACAGTTGATATTCTGGAATAGACATAAGTTGGATGCAATAATTTTTTTGATCTTCGAATTTTAAACGAGATAAAAGGGCATCTGTATCGGGGTCTATTTTAGCAATAATTAAGGTGTTTTTTAAATCTTGTTGCGAAACATTTATATATTCTTTTTCAAAAACAGCCCAATGTATAGTTGTTTTAATAAAACGCTGTTTATTGTTTTTTGAAGCGTAATACGCCTCAAAATCGTCTTCTAAAGTGCCTTTTTCATCCACATTAATTACTGCATTATTTAAAAGTATGGCGGGTAATTTTAGGCGCAACATAAGAGTGTTGCTATCTATCCAATTTTTATCCCCTTTCCACCCCGCAACATTGGGTGGGTATAATAAAACTTGCCCCATAACTTTTTGTAAGTATAGGAGTTGTTTCTTTTTTTGAAATGTAATTGGCACCGTTTTTTGTATGCCTATTAAAAGTTCTATAGGTGATTTTATTTTCGACCCTATGTTTTTTTGGTCGTAAAACCAGTCGGAATTAAAGAGATAAAACATCAAAGCTTTGATATCGTAATTTTTGTAAAATTGATTTGTTAAAGCTTCAATATGTTGGGCATCGGGCTCTGGATTTACAAAATATCTGTAAATTTTATCGCAAATGAATCGAGCACATTGCTTTTGTTGTAAGATGATATCGATAATGTCGTCGCCATTAAAAATTCCGGTTTGGCCAAAAAATGTTTTTTCACCAAAATCATGTTGTTTTTTTCGCAGATGAAACGTCCCATCGCGTTTAAAAGACCAACCTGTAAAGGCGCGCGCAGCCGCTTTAATGTCGGCTTCAGAATAATTTCCAACGCCTAAAGTAAATAACTCCATGAGTTCTCTCGCAAAATTCTCGTTAGGACTTGCCTTTACGTTTTGTCTGTTATTTAAGTATTTGCTCATAGAAGCTTCGCGAGCCATGGCTTTTACAAATTCGCCAAAATTACCTAAGGCAAATCGCCTAAGCATATTGTTATACCGTTGCATATGGTATATAGCATTGTCGCGACACACAAAAACATTGGCCCAAAATAGGGTCATTTTTTCTGCAAGAATGGCATCTGAACTTGTAAGTCTGTCAATCCATAGTGCATTAAACTCAACTGTTTTTTCACGACTTGATTTCTGAAGTTCTTTTTGTTTGGCCTTGTCTTCTTCCGTTTCGGGTTTTTTAAAACCTGAATTGAAATAGGATTCAAAACCTGAAAGGTCAATTTCTAGGGGTTCTACATTTCTTGAAGCTTCAAAAAGGTTAGAAATGATTGTTGTTTTAGATTGTTTTCTAAGTTGTTCAAGCGTAGTGTAGTCTAAGCCAAATCCTGCTCTAAAATATAAATGCTGAATGTGTTTGGTTTTCATCGCTTAGTTTGTTTAATCTCTTAGACTAAAAAAGAATATCTTGGTTTAAGATAACAACATTTTTTATGATAGAATTACACAGATTTACAACTTCTAAAGCACACATTTGGAACTTGAAATATTGAATTATAGTTGGTAGGCTTGGGGTTTTGTTGGTCTAATAAAGTTAAAAACGTATGGCCCCAAATGAGATTCGAAGCCATATATAAAGATTTTAATTATTGTTATTTAATACCTCCAAAAGCAGCAAAACACATGTTTTTATGAAGAATTTCAACGGCTTTAAATCCAACATTTTTCATAAGATTTAGTTGATAATTTAAAGATCTGGGTGAATCTTCCTTAGAAATATAGGCTAAAACTTTGTCGCGATATTCCTTGTTTTGCAGCGCTTCAAGATAATCGCCATAGCGTTCCCAAGTATATTCCGTTAAGGCTTCGGTATCTTGAGTAATCAAATCGGAAATCATTAAACAGCCTCCTGGTTTTAAGAGTTTGTATAGTTTTGTAAATGTGGTTTCCCAATCGTTATCATCTCTTAAATGATGTAAAACGGCTCCCGCCAATATAATATCGAACTGATTTTCTTCAAGGTTTATTTCCCGAATATCGCCTTGTATACATTTAAAAGTTACGTTAGATTCTTCGGTTAGGCGTTCCTTGGCTTTATCTAGCATAGGTTTACTTAAATCGACAAGAGTACAGTTTAAGTTTGGCGATTTTGAAAGCATTTTTAAGGTGTAATTTCCTGCTCCACAACCCACGTCGAGTAGGTGAGTAGCCTGTGGTACAATGCGCTTCGCCGATTCTGTAATGAGTTCTAAAGAAATATTGGCATCTATGGTTGTTAATTGTCCAGTATCAAGATCTGAAAAACGTTCAACATCATTATCAAATCGTTCTTTAATTTCTTCAACAGTAGATTTCTTCATATACGAAATGTTTTAAAAGTAAAAGTACGCGGTTTGCACGATAAATTATTTCTCTATGCATTAAAAAAGTAACGTTATCTGATAAAAAAAAACTCCAAAGCATTCGAACTTTGGAGTCAGTTTTCTAAATATAAATTGAGTCTATGCAATTTATTTTGCAACAATAAGTCTGTCGTTAAAATATAGTTTTGTGCTGTCGTTTTTATGAGAAAGAATGGCTTGTTTAAGCGCTTCAAAATCTGCAGTAGACATTTCTAAAGTATGTGCAGAGAAAAATTTATTTAATAGCGAATAATTATTGTCTTCCACATCATACTCCACCGACATGATATGAACTTGATCTCCTGCTTTATATTGTTTTCCGTCAATTTCTACATCACCGGTAGGTTCCCATAATATATCGGCATCGTGGTGATTAGCATCTTTAAAATTAATTGAAAGTCCTGGGTAATCTACATTTATTGGTTTCATAAAAAAAGGTTTAAATTATTGAAATATGCGTTTTAAATATACAATAAAACTTTGATAAAATGAAGAATTTGTTTTTCGTTTAACTAGACTTATTTATTAAAAATCTGAGTTTTCTATAAATTAAAAAGGCTGCCTAAAACATTCAATATGTTTTAAACAGCCTTTTTGTTTAATAAGTAGGTAACAGTAGAAATTAAAAGGTTAGTGCTATTTTTCCACGAATAAAAAATGGTGTTCCTGGTGTAAAGTGAATTTCTTCTACAGGAGCAGGTTCATTAAACAATCTACTTTCTGTAGCAAATTGAGTTTCGTTCCATTCGGTGTTAAAAAGATTTTCAATAATGATGCTGTAGGTCCAGTTTTTCCAAGCATAGTTTATGTTGAAATCTGTTACAAAATAACCTTCGGCAATAATGGAATCGTCTTCGTTAGCTGGTCTGTCATCTACATATCTGTAATTTATTCCTCCAGAAAAGCGGCCTAAATTATCTACAAACAGTCCCCCTGATGAGGTGAAATCTGGAGCTAACGGAATGTAGTTTTCGCCATCCGGATCGTCTATGCTTCTGCCGTGAGAATAATTCGCATCGGCAGAAAGATAAAGCCAATCTAGAGCTTGGTAACGTACTCCAAAATCTGCACCTAAACGCTGTGTTCTTCCGCTGGGTTCTACTATGGCTGCATCTCCAACATAGACAAATTCTTGTTCTAAAAATAAATACCATAAACTAGCATTTAATACCAAACGCTCCGTAGGTTTTAAAATGGTTCCTAAGTCGGCACCATAAGCAGCAGGAAGTATAGATTCTGCGTTATTGGCTATAACAACCCTAGTGTCGTTAGAGTGGAACCCTACACCTGCTTTTAAAAATAATTGTACGTTTTTGTTAACGGAATATAAAGTATTCATTTTTGGACTAACACGTATTTTGGTTTCACTTAAATCGCTGTAAGTTTCCGAAAGTTGATCTTGATATTGAAACTTAAAATAATCAATCCTTGCCGATGGATTAAACGTCCATTTTCCGGTTTTAAATTCGGTATTTAAAAAAGCATAGGTATTTACTTCGTCCACATCGCCCAGAGCTTTGTAATCTAAAATGGTTTTTCTGTTTAGGGTGTGAGATAATTCTACATCATCAACATTATCATATCTAAATCCAATTCCGGCTTCGTACTTAAATATCGTTTTGTCGCCTAATTCTATATTTCTTTGTTCGTAAACTGTATTAGCTCCTGTAGTTAATCTGTTTTCAAACTGTCTAATTTGGTCGCCATTAATAGGTTCGTCTAAATAGAATGTGAAATTAGAAAACAATTCAAAATTGTATTGCGAAATAAAGGCGGTTGTTTTTAAAGATTGATTCTCGTCTATGGCTTTAATATGATTTACCAAAAGGTTTGTTCTACTTGTTTCTCCTCCTTCGGTATCGTCTATAGCACCAAATCGATCAATGCTTCCATCGTCTACAGCACGCTGCGGAATTTGGCCAGAAGCATCCCATTTACTTTGAAAATAAGAGGCTGTAACGTTTAATTCTTGATTGCCAGCTAATTTATAATTGTAACGCCCAAGTATATTAAAGCGGTTAAAATTTTGAGGAGAGTCGAAAGGACCATCGGTTAGCGATAATTCTGATGCAATATAAGCACTGCTATTTTCTGTGTCTAAAACATTAAACATCCCCATGAGACGGTTGGTGTTAAATTGCCCAGCTTCTAACGAAACATAATTATTATCGATTGTTTTTTTTAGGCCTAAATTTACATACCCAGCAGTAGCAAAATTTCCTTTATCTGCAAAGTATGGACCTTTCCCAAAGTTGATGTTTTCAATAGTTTCGGGAATTACAAAATGCAAATCGGAGTACCCTTGGCCGTGAGCGTGCGATACCATGTTTACAGGTAGCCCGTCTACTGTAAGATTAATATCTGTACCATGATCGATATCAAATCCTCTTAAAAATATTTGTTCGGCTTTTCCGCCACCGGCATGTTGTCCGATAATTAAGCCAGGCACTTTTCTTAAAATTTCTTGAGAAGATTTTACAGGACTTGCCTGAATATCTACATCTACAAACTTACTTAATACATCGACATCGGCTAATAGCATAACTTGATCTAAAGAAATGTTTGCCGAGTATATGATTATAGACATGGGCTCGTCTAAATCTGATTGTGATACACGAATTGTTTTTGGTTTGTAGCCTAAACGAGAAATGTAAAGCGTGTCGTTTACTTGTGTTTTGTTCAGGGTAAATGCTCCTGTTGGCGAGCTGTGCGTGTGTATTTCGGTGGTTTTATTATAAATACTTACATCCTCGATAGGTTTGTTTTCAGAGGTTGTAATTTTTCCTGAGATGTGTTGTGCGCAAATTAAATTCGTGAGTAGTAATACGCATACGGTTAAAATATTTTTCATCTATTTCATAATTTGGTTATCCTTTGTTTATTGTGGTAAACAAGATGTTACTATTTGGTTGTAGTCCATGTAGAAGCTTTTGCAAAAAGCAAAGCAGTCTGTTTTAGACCGTTCACGTGTACTTACGCAAATAGTTTAAAGAGGGTTTTATTTTGACTGAATTATATTATGAAATATACTTTGGAGGGGGAGAAATCATTACAAGATAAAATTCGTAACAAGACGGAATAGCATACCAAGATTGTTTTGAAATGCTTGTGAATGAATCTGTTTTGTAATGGTATTTTGAAGTTAGAAGATGTTTGTCTATGTCGGATTTAAACAGTGATTTTTGGTGCTCTTGTTGTTCTTCAGACGCTGAGAGAATGCCATCTAAAACGACAAGAACCCTATGAGAATAATTGGGTACAATTTTCCCTGTTGCAGTATGCGAATGGTTTGCTAGGGGTGGTGCTTCAGTAGTCGTTAAATGCCCTAAAATATTATTAGTATGAACAATGGTACTAGGTGCAGAATGCTGTTCGTTTATAATAAGTTTGTCTTCAATATAATGTGCCGCAATATGAAGCAGATTGAATACGGTATGTTTTAAAGGAGCTGCCAAGTAACAGGTTGCCAAAACAACTATGAAACATCTAAAAATAATAAGTTTGTAATGAAGCTTTGCTCTCAAAAATTGATATAGTTGAAAGGCTAAAATACAGTTATTTTAAATATTAGCGTTCTTATTTTCTTTTGATTTAAAAGGATATTGTCTGTGGCGTGCAAATCTATTTGTAATATAGGCTGTTACCAGTAAAATTAGGACGCCAATACCCACGGGATTTATTACATATAAAAAGCCTAAATCTTTAATTTGGTGGCTGCCAATAACTGCAATTAAGGCCGTGGCACCTCCAGGAGGATGCATGGTTTTTGTGATTTGCATACCTACAATAGCAGAGGAAACAGCTAGGGCACATGCTAGCCAGCTTAAATTAGAATACGGAATAAGTTTTGCGACACATACGCCAATAAGAGCACTTAAAATATGACCACCCACCAGATTTCTAGGTTGTGACAAAGGGCTATTGGTTTCGCCATAAATAAGTACTGCCGAGGCGCCAAACGAACCAATTAAAAAAGTGTTGTCTAATGAAGACAAAGATAAACTTTGCAGACCGCCAATTAATGCAATGCCAACAAAGGCTCCTATAAACGACCATAAGTGGTCTATAGGATTTAATACCGTTTGTTTTAAGACAATCAGTTTTGCTTTTTGGTAGGTTTTGCGCTGGTTTAATTTACGTTCCATATAATTTGGTTTTAGTGGAGAATGTAAACGTTAGTTTGTTTTAAACAGAAAAATTGAGAATGTAGAATAAAGAGATTATAGAAACAAATCCCCAAAGCGTTGCAGCAAAGACCATAGGCTTCCAACCTGTGGTTTTTAAATCGGATACAGACATAGTAGTGCCAACTAAAAATAAAGTGACTACTAATAAATGTTTAGATATTCCAACAAAAGTCGTTGTGATTACTTCGGGAAGTATATGAGAACTATTTATTAGAATGGCTGTAATAAACAACAGTATAAAAAACGGGAATTTAATTTTTTGCCGACTATTTTTAAACAAAAACATAGATACTACAGACATAGGAATTATCCATAAGGTTCTCGATAATTTTACTGTAGTTGCTATGTGTAAAGCTTCTTCTCCATAATTTAAGGCAGCTCCAACCACCGAGCTTGTATCGTGAATAGCTACGGCACACCATAACCCAAATTGATGTTGGTTTAACCCCAAAAGGTGTCCGAAAAACGGAAATAAAATTAAAGCTAAGGCGTTTAAAAAGAAAACAACCCCTAAGGCCATGGTAATGGTTTTTGTATCGGCTTTTATAATTGGAGAAATTGCTGCAATGGCACTACCGCCGCAAATAGAAGTTCCCGATGTTATAAGGTGTCCAAGCGATTTGTCTAAATGTAAATACCGCGATAGCACTAGACCGAAACTTACAGTTAAGAATACGCAAAATAAAGTAAGACCAAAACTTGAAATACTAGTTTGTAAAGTTTCAACAATAGCCATTCCAAATCCTAAGCCAACCACAGCAACTTTTAAAAGTACATTTATACTCTTCTGACTTTGTTGTAAAAACGGATGTTTAAAAAATAGGGTAAATATAAACCCCAAACCTAGCGCTACTGGGCTAGAAAGTAATCCTGCTAAAGCCAATGCAATAACTCCGAAAAAGTAAATTTTTGCTAAGTGCGTTTTCATAGGTTTCAAATTTGAAACAAAGATACAACGACACTATAATTAAAGTGAAATGAAAAAAGTTATACGTAATAACTTTTAGTTATGATTAAGTTTAATGAGTTTCTCGAAAAAATCTTTTGTTTTCGACTGAAAACCTTGTCGTGAAACAAAATAAAACCAACGCTCGAAATTAAAATTCTGAATATCGATAACTTTAAGTTTGTTATTTAGCAAATCGTCGCTTACAGAATGGATAGAGAGCAGGGCATAACTTTTAGAGTGGTACAAATAATTTTTTATGGCAATTGTGCTATGAAGTGTTACGTTCGAGTTTAACTGCTTAATGCCATATTCATTTAATTTTTTATAGATAATTTCTCGTGTTCCAGAACCATGTTCGCGCTCTACCATAGGTAGGTTTTTTAAATCTTCTAGCTGTAAAACACCTGTTTTAAATTTCGGGTTATTTGCATGAGTTACTAATACAATTTCATCTTTAATAAACTTTTCGTATTGTAATTGTTTGTTATGGCTGCTACCTTCAATAATTCCGAAATCTAATTGTAAGCTCGTAATTAAATGTTCAATATGCTCGGTGTTTCCACTAATTAATTGAATGGTTGTGTTAGGCGTGTTTTTTTCAGACTTTGCTAAAATTTGAGGAAGAATAAAATCGGCTAAAGTTGTACTTGCTCCAAATTTTATGTGTTTTTGTTCGTCTTGATCTAAGGTTAAAAAATGATTGTCTAAATCGGCATGAAGCGCTAGTATTTTCTCTACATAATCTAAGAAGTCTAGTCCATCGGGAGTAAGTTCTATGTTATTTCCTAAACGGGTAAAAAAGGTTTTTTTATAAGTATCCTCTAAAGTGCGAATGGTTTTAGAAACTGCGGGTTGCGATAAGTTTAAAATTTCGGCAGACTTAGTAAAGCTTAGGTTTAATGCAACTTCTTTAAATATTTTAAATTTAACTTTCATAGGCTATTATAGACGGAACAATTTAGTAATTCTTAATCACTTTAGATCAAAAAAAATCGGTTTGAAATGTATTCAAACCGATTTTTAATATATGAGATATGCTTGTATTACATCGTTTCAAGCGTATCGAAACTTGAAATGTTTGAAGCTTTAATCACCTCGTCGTAATTTGTAGTGTCTACACCATTTATATAATCTGCAGGTACAACTACAACTCTAAATAGTTGGTTTTGTGTCCATTCGTTTCCTAGTAAATTTAAATCGAAAGTAGCATCTAGGAAAATCATGAAATCGGTATCGGTAAAATCGTAGTTATACGTTAAAACACCTTCATCAAAGATTTGATGTTGTGGTACAAGTCTCCAAATTTCTGTACCGTTATCTGTTTCCCAAGAGATGTATACCAGTACCACGTCTGATGGTACAATATTAAATCCATACGTTTGCGTTACAGAGTAATTGTTCGCTGCATTAAAGTCAACTTCAATCTCGAAAGCAGGAGCAACTTCGCCGTCAATTCCAGGAGGCCCTGGAGGTCCTTGGTCTCCTTCACAGGCAGTAAATACTAGGGCTAAACAGAATAATGCTATAATATGTTTCATAGTTTTTTAATTTTAAAAGTGAAAATTATCGTTATTTTTTAAATAAAAATAAGATTATTTAATGGAAGCAACAACTTTTTATGATTTATGGCTTGTAATGGTTTT
Source organism: Formosa haliotis (assembly GCF_001685485.1). Classification (NCBI taxonomy): domain Bacteria; kingdom Pseudomonadati; phylum Bacteroidota; class Flavobacteriia; order Flavobacteriales; family Flavobacteriaceae; genus Formosa; species Formosa haliotis. The sequence goes on from NZ_BDEL01000001.1 coordinate 2,837,834, forward strand.
TATTAAATTTTTTGTTTTGCTTTTAAATTTGTCAACATTTCGGTAGTAATATCATCTAAAGAAAACTTATGGTTCCAACCCCAATCTTCGCGAGCATGGCTATCGTCTATGCTTTGTGGCCAACTGTCTGCAATGGCTTGTCTAAAATCTGGATTATAGGTGATTTTAAATTCGGGTAGGTGTTTTTTTATAGATTTTACCACATCGTTTGGTGTAAAACTAACAGCCGATAAGTTGTAAGACGATCTAATCTTAATAGATTCTGAAGGAGCTGCCATAATAGATACTGTAGCTTCAATAGCATCGTCCATATACATCATGGGTAGGGCTGTATTTTCAGATAGAAAACAGTCGTAATGCCCCTCTTCAAGTGCTTTATGGTAAATGTCTACGGCATAATCTGTGGTGCCACCACCAGGTAAAGTTTTCCAGCTAATAATGCCAGGATAGCGAATACTTCTTACATCTACGCCGTATTTATTATAATAATATTCGCACCAGCGTTCGCCAACTTGTTTTGTAATGCCATATACTGTTGAAGGCTCCATAATAGTATATTGTGGGGTGTTTTGTTTTGGAGTTGTCTGACCAAAAACGGCAATACTAGAAGGCCAAAATATTTTTTTTATTACACCGGCTTTGGCTAAATCTAAAACATGAAAAAGCGATTCGGTATTTAAATCCCAGGCTTTTAAAGGGAATTTTTCGCCTGTAGCACTTAACATAGCAGCCATTAAATATACCGTGTTTATTTTGTATTTTTCTACACAAATTTTCATGGCCGTAGCATCTTTGGCATCAAGAATTTCGAAAATACCAGAATTGACTATTTCTGAATTATTATAACTAATATCACTAGCAATTACATTTGTATCACCATATATTTGTCTTAATCTGAATGTTAATTCTGAACCAATTTGTCCGCAGGCACCAACTATTAAGATTTTAGGAGTCATTTAGATGTATTTTTAAATAGTCTTCAAAAATATAAAGATTTTATGGATCAAATTAAATTTTTGATAAAAATTAGATTAAAATTCATACACCTTATATATTTGTTTCACAACAATGAACTTAAAATGAAAAGATTTAGTGTTATACTGATTTGTTTGAGTCTATGGGCTTGTAACTCCTCAGATAAAAAGGAAGTCGAGCCAATCGAAGAGGAAGTCTCTCCCTATGTATTAAAAGATGATATTTCTAAATTGAAATATGTAGAGTATGGTTTAGATGAAAAAGCTAAAGTAGATACTGAAACTTGGGATAAATTTGCAGAATTGTCAGGCGTAATTTCTCAGTTAAAAGCGGGAGATGTATCCTATTTTCAAGGAGACTCTAAAACCATTTTATTATTAATGAAAGAGGTAAAGGAATCTATGCCAGAAAAAATAACATCGCCATCTATTGCAGCCCGATTTTTGACTTTAGAAACGAAAATGCTTAAATTACAGAGTCTTTTAAGTTTACGAAATATTCCAGAAGATGACCAATTGCAGGCTATAAAAGAAATATTGGTAGCTTATTCTAATTTAAATTTACAGATAAATAAAAAATACGAGAAGGACGCCCAAAAGATTAATAAACCATGAATCGAATAAAATTTATAATGTGTTGTTTTATTTTCATGCTGATACCTGTTTGTGTATTAAATGCACAAACATTACATTCTGAAAATATTCAGCAGGATTCAACCATTAAAACTGCAATTAGCAAAAGTTTAGATGCTTGGCATAAGGCGGCTTCCGAAGCGAATTTTAATGCTTATTTTAACTTAATGACATGCGATGCTGTATTTGTAGGGACTGATGCTTCCGAACATTGGGATATCCAAGCTTTTAAAGCCTACAGTAAGCCACATTTCGATGCAGGGAAAGCTTGGAGTTTTACGGCACTAGAACGTCATATTTATGTTTCTGAACCTAGTAAACTAGCCTGGTTCGATGAATTATTAAAAACGCAAATGGGTGTTTGTAGAGGTTCTGGAGTAATGGAATATGTAAAAGGTACCTGGAAAATTGCACACTATGTGCTTTCGGCAACCATACCAAACCCAGATATGAAAGCGGTTACAACATTAAAAGCCACTGCAGATTCTAATATAGAAAAATCGTTTAAACAATAATTTTGGTTAGCTTTAAACCTAATTAATCAATTCTAGAAATTCTTCATGAAATATTTTGTCTCAGTTTGCATAATACTTTTTTTATCGGTGGTTGTTCATGCACAACAAGCAAAACCGATTAACGATTCTATTTCTAAATCTGAGATTAAAAAGGATAGGAAAATTAAAACGGTTATTATTCCAACCATAACTTATAATAATAGCTTTGGGACCATTTTTGGTGTAATGGCCTCTGGGTTTTATAAGACGAAGAAAAACGATTCGATTTCTCCTTTATCTAAAACAACTTTTGTTGCAAACTATTCAACTAATAAAACATGGTATGCCGTTTTACCTAGTAAATTTTATTTTAATGAAGACAGACATCGGGCTACAGTGGTGTTAGGAGTTGGGTCTGTTAATTTTCAAACTTATGTAGATTGGGGTGACTTTTTAGGCGATTTACCTCAAGGTATCTTTAATTTACCAGAGGGCGGAGAGTTTGTCGATTATAATAACGCGATGCAATTTGCTATGGTAGAGTTTATGACCGAAACTTACAAAAAGCTTTATGTTGGGGCACGGGTGCTTTATTCTCATAATATTACGACTTTTGATGTACCATTAAAACAGGATGAAGAACTTAGTCAGTTAGGTGTTGGGGTGTCTTCCGTATATGATACTCGTGATGATCAAATGCGACCACTAAAAGGAATGAATGTTAAGTTTAACACCATGACCTTTTTACAAAGTTTAGGAAGCACGAACGACTATACTAACATAAATTTTGAATTCAATAAATATTATCCGCTACAAGAACGTAATACCATTTTATTAAGGACTTACGGTCAAGTTGCTGTTGGAGATGTGCCTTTTGCTGGACAAAATGTGGTGGGAAGAGATGATTTAAGAGGGTATTCGAATGGTAAATACAGAGCCGACCAGGTATACGATATACAAACAGCATACAGACATTCGTTTGCTAATAAATGGGGGTATGTTGCATTTGCAGGTGTTGCCACCGCAATTAATGGTGCTAGTGATATTAGTTTAGATAATACATTGCCAGCCGTTGGAGCGGGAATACGTTATATGGCTATTCCTAAAGCTAAAATTAATATAGGCGTAGATGCAGCCATTGGTCGTGATGATTGGGGTGTGTATTTTAGAATTGGTGAGGCGTTTACCCGATAAATTTGTATTTGATAGAATCTCCTTAAGATGTAATTTGTAGTTGCGTCAAAAAATTGCTTTGACTTAAAAAAATGCTTAGGTTAACTGATTATAATTCAGTAACTTTAAATTTAAACTTAAATTTTTTTATTATGGGCATTAAGAGTTTTCAAGGCGCGAGGAAGCAGCAGCAGAAAGAAGTAGAACATATTCCAGTTCGGGTAAGTGATTATATGAGTCGAGAGCTTATAACGTTTAAAGCCGACCAAATGGTAGAAGACGTTATTCATAAGCTAATCGCTCATAAAATATCTGGTGGACCTGTTGTAAATGAGAATTACGAATTAATTGGAATTATTTCTGAAGGAGATTGTTTAAAAGATATTAGTGATAGCAGATATTACAACATGCCAATGGAGCAGCATAGGGTCGAAGCACGTATGATTAAAGATGTGGAAACTATTGACGGTAACATGAATATTTTTGATGCTGCCAATAAATTTTTAGAATCTAAAAGACGTCGTTTTCCTATCGTACAAGATGGTAAACTAGTTGGGCAAATTAGCCAGAAGGACGTTTTAATTGCGGCCTTAAAGTTAAAAGGACACAATTGGAAATAAGGTAATCATTAAGGATTAATCATTCCGTTTTACTAAAGCATAAAAATCACCTTCTAAAGGCAAATAGCCCTGATTATATACAAAGTAGTATGTAGTTCCTGCCTTTGTTGTGTAAATGCTAGTAAATAAATTAAAATCGAACCCTAAATTAATTAACTTTAGTTTAGTGGTTTTTGTTTTTTGGTCCGGATTTAAACGTTCTAAAATCCGCCAATTTCTACGTAAAGTATTGTTTGTATTCCGTATTAAGTTTTTAGTGTCCTTATTTATCTTATTGTTATATGCATTTCTGCAATAATCGTTACAAAATTTTTTGTCCGATCGTCCGATAATTTTTTCACCACATTCTAAACACGTTTTATCCATAATTAACTTTTAGAAAATTTTAGAAACACCTACAGAAAGCACCCAAGAATCGTAAGCATTAAAACGTATATCGTAACCAATACCAGCTCCAAATTCAAATTCTTTAGGCATTTCTACACTGTATTCTACTTCGGCCCGAACAAGAAAAAGATTTTCTTCTTTTGCAAATTCTTCACCGGCACCAAGCATATATGTAAAATGTTTACCTGGTTTGTAGCATAACATTAAGGCTGGAGCAATAGGGACTTCACGCTCGTAAACATCTGTTTCTCCATTGTCTTCTTCTCTAATAATTTTTAAAGTTTCAGGTACTATATCTGTGTGTACACCAAGAGCCCAATGTCTGTTAAACCAATAATTGTAATTTAAACTAAACATAGCGGCAGTCACCCATTTTTTGCCTTCGCTATTGGGACCTTGACTAATGTGTGAATGACCAAGTAAAATGCCTATTTGATGGTGATTAAAATGCTCTTCAGATTCTGTTTCGGTTTCAATTTCCGATTCTTGTGCGTTACTAGTATAAACACCTAAAAGAATAAATGTAAAGCAAAATATTATGTTTTTCATCGTGGTTTGGTTTTCAATAAAGTTAATTAAATATTACATATGTCGTTTAATATTCAGTTTAATTTTTGAATAAGAGTGGTTTTATATAATCGTTTGCAAACGACTACAACCGGTTATAATCGAATCTAAATAATTAAATACCGATTGTTTTTAAAACAGATGTTCACCTTTGTAAGGTCTTAAATACTAAGGCATGTATTAACTGTTTAACATTAAAATATAACATTATGAGCACACTTAGAAACAAAGTACAGTTGATTGGAAACTTAGGGAACGATCCAGAAATCATTAATTTAGAATCGGGTAGTACACTAGCCAAATTTTCTATAGCTACTAACGAAAGTTATAAAAATAAAGCTGGCGAAAAAGTTACAGATACGCAATGGCATAATATTGTGGCTTGGGGACCAACGGCTAAATTGGTAGAAAATTATTTAACTAAAGGAAAGGAAGTTGCTATTGATGGTAAATTAACTTCTAGAAGTTATGAAACTAAAGAAGGCGAAAAACGCTTTGTTACAGAAGTGGTCTGTAACGAGATTGTTATGCTGGGGAAATAATATATAGAAACCGTATGGGGTACATAGGGTTAAGAATATACACAAAGAGGATAATCTGGAAAGATTATTCTCTTTTATTTTTTAATTAAGATGAACATTATTTTTTTTCCTTTTTGTCTCGATAAATATTGAACAACATAAAAATGGTGAACAGTATAAGAATAGGTAGAATAATTACAAGATCTATTCTAATAACAGCATCTTCTTGCTTCTTTGCCCAATTTATCACTAAGATTTCCCAAATAATGAAAGCAATCCAGCAGAGCCCTAATATTATTTTTGAAGTTTTTTTGCGCATGTGTTAATTTAAATTTTCTATTCAACCTTATTCATTTAGCTTTTATATACCACGAATAATTCTAAGTAGAATTTCATTTAAAAGCTGGCGTTACGAATTAACAAATAAAACCAATATAATTAAAGAAATACAGCATTTTATTCATTAAAATCAATTTATTTTTTAGTTTATTTTAAAATTACACAAATTTTATAAAACTATGATAGGCTTTCAATTATCCTTTAGTATTTTTATGAAAAATAAAGAAGTAAGAGAACGATGTCAGTACAACCAAAATTAACCAGATTTAATCAAAATGTATTATCTAAGTATCAGATATACAATAGTATTTTTATGACACTTCCGTTTGATTCCATCACGAAGACGGGTGTGTTGTTACCACTTTTTCATGAAACATGTAAAAAAGGTTTCCAGAATGGGGATAATCCTTCAACAATTGTTGAAACATTTTTTGAAAAATATCAAGCACGACGCTCAGATGAAAGTCAAATCAATTTATTATTCAGATTTATTCAATACATAGAACGACAAGTGGTATTATTTGATGCCATTGAAGATGCCGCTTTTCCTGTGGTAAATAACATGGAAGGTATTGGTACGCTTAGAAGTTTAAAAGAAATTGCTAGTTCTGAAAATAAAACCGAACTCTTAAAAAAGTATCTAGAAGAATTTAAAGTGCGTATTGTACTTACAGCGCATCCTACACAATTCTATCCAGGTTCTGTTTTAGGAATTATCACCGATTTAACGAAAGCAATTCAGGAAAACAATTTGCTATTAATAAACGATTTACTAGCGCAGCTTGGTAAAACACCATTTTTTAAACATAAAAAACCGACGCCATACGATGAGGCCATCAGTTTAATATGGTATCTAGAAAATGTATTTTATTATTCTTTCGGGTCGATTTACGATTATATTCAGCAAAATATTTTCAACAATAAAGAGATAGATAACGATATTCTTAATATTGGTTTTTGGCCAGGAGGAGATCGCGATGGTAACCCTTTTGTAACTCCAGAAATTACTTTAAAAGTAGCTGGTAGATTAAAGCAAACCGTATTAAAAAATTATTATAGAGATGCACGTCGATTAAGACGTAGGCTTACGTTTAAAGGTGTAGAAGAGCGTATCGTAGATTTAGAAAATAAGTTGTATGCGCACATGATAGATCCTAAAAACGATTCAATTATTACCTCAACAGAACTAAAATCTGAGTTACAAGGGATTATTGATACTTTAGAAGAAAAGCACCAATCACTTTACGTTACCGAGGTGAAAAGTTTTATGAATAAAGTGAAATTATTCGGATTCCATTTTGCAAGCTTAGATATCAGGCAAGATAGCCGTGCGCACGATAAAGTATTTACAGATATGGTAGATACGGTAATCGCTTCGGGAAGTGATATTTTTCCTAAAGATTACAATCAATTATCACAGCAGGAGCAGGTCGCTATACTTTCTAAAATTGAAGGAAAAATAGATATGTCGCTATTCCAAGACGAGGATGTTTTAAAAACATTAAACACCATGTTGGCGATAAAAGAAATTCAAGATCATAATGGGGAGCGCGCTGCAAACCGTTATATTATTAGTAATAACCAGACCACTTTAAATGTCATGCAGTTATTTGCTATGTTAAAGCTCGTGGCTTTTCAAGACAAATTAACTGTAGATATCGGACCATTATTTGAAACCATTACCGATTTAGAGAATGCACATTTAGTAATGGAGGAATTATATACAAATCCTGCATATAGCGCACACTTAAAATCGAGAGGAAACAGACAAACCATTATGTTAGGATTCTCGGATGGTACTAAAGATGGTGGATACTTAATGGCAAACTGGGCTATTTTTAAAGCTAAAGAACGTCTTACAGAAATTTCTAGAAAGTACGATGTAACGGTATTATTCTTTGACGGACGTGGAGGACCTCCTGCACGTGGTGGTGGAAAAACACATCAGTTTTATGCCTCTTTAGGTCCAACAATCGAGGATAAAGAAGTACAACTTACTATTCAAGGACAAACCATTAGTTCTAATTTCGGAACTTTAGATTCGTCGCAATACAATTTAGAGCAGTTAATTAGTTCGGGTATTTACAACCGTCTTAACGATACTAATGCGGCTATGTCTGATGAAAATACTGCGGTTATGACAGATTTGTCTCAGATTAGCTATAAAACCTATGTAGACTTTAAAAATCACCCAATGTTTGTGCCGTATTTAGAGCGTATGAGTACTTTAAAATACTACGCTAAAACAAATATAGGTAGTCGCCCGTCTAAGCGTGGAAAAGGTGACGGATTGGTTTTTGAAGATTTAAGAGCAATTCCTTTTGTGGGGTCGTGGAGTCAGTTAAAACAAAACGTTCCTGGATTCTTCGGGGTAGGAACAGCATTAAAGAAATATGAAGATGCAGGTGAATTTGATAAAGTACAAGCGCTTTATACTTCGTCTAGCTTCTTTAAAACCTTGATTGAGAACAGTATGATGTCTTTATCGAAATCCTTTTTCGATTTAACGAAATACATGGCCGATGATGCTGAATTTGGTGAATTCTGGAAAATTATTCATGCAGAATATGAAACCACAAAACGTATGTTATTAAAGTTAACAGGTTACAAAGAATTGATGGAGGAAGAACCAGCAGGTAAGGCTTCTATCGACATAAGAGAATCTATTGTACTACCTTTATTAACAATACAGCAATTCGCTTTAAGAAAAATTCAAGAGTTAGAGAAAGCTGAAGTAAGAGATGAAGAGCAAATTAAAATTTACGAGAGCTTAGTAACTCGTTCTTTATTCGGAAATATTAATGCGAGTAGAAACTCGGCTTAAGCCTCTGAATATTATAAAATGAAAAAGAGGTCGTCTAAAAACCAATTAGGCGACCTTTTATTTTTTGAACATTTTGGGTTTAATCAGGATTTTCTTTTTTACTTAGTAATTCGAGTCTAGTTAAAAATAGGCACTGTGATTTTATATGGCTAAACTCACTTTTTTAAGGTTATGTGCCATTGCAATAAGTCCTATTTCGGTAATTACTTTATCAAGTCCTCTTAACATAAACCTTTTGAAGTTCATATTGTGTTTAATATTACCAAAAACAGCTTCAACATCCCAGCAACGCTGTTTTCTATGAGCAACTCCTTCTGGGCTTAATAATTTTTGTTTGGCTTTTGCTTTGAGTCTAACCAATTTGTGATTCCTCTCTATAATGCGGTTGTATTTTGATTGATGACAGAGACTCCGGAGCTGGCATCCGAAGCAATTCTTAGCCTGATATCTATCGATTTTTTGTTCATATCCTGTAGCTGTTTGTCTTATGTAGCTACCAATATTTTCCATAGGTTGTCCCATAGGACAGTAATACGTATCTGTATTATGGTTATAAAAAAGTTTATCTGCTGCAAATGGATTTTTAGTCTTACCTCGTTTCTCATCTAACTGTTCTTTATGGAAGTAATTGTACTTAACAAAAGCTTCGATATTCTGATCTTCCAGATAGGTGTAATTTTCATCACTACCATAACCTGCATCTGCTGTTAAGGCTTGTGGAGCTTTGCCATATCCCTTAATAAAATCTTCTGTATGCTCTATAAGTGTGGTGGTATCTGCCGTAGTTTGTGCAAGGGTGTAATTGGTAATAAACTGATTGTTGGTAGATGCTTGCAAATTATATCCTGGTTTGAGCTGTCCATTTAGCATATGGTCTTCTTTCATTTTCATAAAAGTAGCATCAGGATCTGTCTTGCTCATTGAGTTGCGACTCCCCATGTGCTGCTGGTAGGTATTATATTTTGCTATATTCCCAGGCCAGTTCTTTTTGGCATAGTTAAGCTTTTGCTTCACTTTTTTATCAATCTCTTTTCCTTGGAGTGCTTGATTAATTTTATCTATGGTTTGGGAGACTTGCTCAGGATTTATCGCTTTAAAATTATCTGGCTCGTTAGGCTTTTGTTCTTCTTCTGCATATACCGTCTCTACATAACGCCATAGTTCTTTGAGTTGTTTTTCAATACGTGAGCGTGAGGTTTTAATGCTTTTGCCCCATACAAAAGTATAGCGATTAGCATTGGCTTCTATTTTGGTGCCATCAACATAAATATCTTTTAAACTCAAGTAACCTTCCTTAGCAAGGAGAATAACAACTTGATTAAATATCTTTTTAAAATTCCCTTTGAGTTTTCCTGAACGAAAATTACTGATGGTATTATGATCGGGTTGGATACAACCACTAAGCCACATAAAATGAACGTTTTCTCCCAAGGCTTGTTCTATTTTGCGAGAAGAATATAAATTACGAAGATAGGCGTAGATTAAAATTTTGAGTAAATCTCTTGGGTGATAGCTAGAAGTACCACCTCCTTTATAGGTGTTTTCTATAGAACGAATGTCTATCTGATTTAAAATACTATTTACAATACGCACAGGGTGATGTTCTGGAACAAAATCATCATAACTCGGAGGAAGAAGACTCAATTGTGTCTGACTATTGGTCTTCCATACAATGTTGCTTTTCATACTTTTAAAATACGAAAAACTGAACTTTTGATAAAATCTAAACCAAAAAAAAGAGGCTGCCTTTTTAGACAACCTCTTTTTTTATGCAACTTTTTGAAGTAGATCGAAACAAGGGCATTTGCCACAGCGCTTCTTTTCAGACTTCATATATTTTTCGCAACACTTGGTTTTACATTTGGCTGAAACCTGAATTCCTGCATTTAATAATACCTTTTTTGCTTTTTTAAGCTCTTTTTTCTTAGCTTTTTTCTCCTTCTTTTTGCCCAAAACTAATCTATGTTAGAGGTTTAGGCTCCAAAAATAATTATTTTTACTTAATCTAAATAAGGTTAAATGTTAAATTTTACATCGGATTTTCTGAAGCCGCTGTAGTAATTGTAATTTTATCGATATCTCTATCAAATAAGTACAATCCACCTTTATCATCACCAATTAAATTAATTTTATCTAATATGGTTCTGGCCATGGCTTCTTCCTCGATTTGTTCAGAGACATACCATTGTAAAAAGTTGTGGGTTGCATAGTCACGTTCTTCTAAAGAGATATGTACGAGATCGTTAATACTTTCGCTTACAAATACTTCGTGCTTAAATAACATTTCAAACATTTCTTTAAACGATTTAAAGGTAACGTTTGGTGCTTTTAGTTCAGAAATATGGGCATGCCCGCCACGTTCGTTTACAAATTTCACTAATTTTAGCATATGTTCGCGCTCTTCGTCAGATTGCTTATACATGAAATTAGAAATTCCTTCTAGTCCTTTTACTTCAGCCCAACAAGCCATGGCTAAGTAAATTTGCGATGATTCTGCTTCTATTCGTATTTGCTTGTTTAAAGCTCCTTCTATAACTTTTGATAACATAATTCTATTGTTTATTACCAAAGTTATAGATAAAACTGTTCAGTTTTAAATTAAAAGTCTTAAGATTTTAATTTTTTACGCATTCTAAATAAGGAGATATTTTTAGTGTAAAAGGTTACTCGAATTCCGAAAAGCAGAATTAAACCTCCAATCATCATTTGTAGTGTAATGGTTTCATTTAAAAAGATCCACGCTAAAATTGATGCCAAAATAGCCTGTCCTAGTAAACTTACAGAGACTCTTGTGGCACGCATATGTTTGGTGGCATAACTAATAAGTAACCAGGCGAGAAGCTGACAAACAAGCCCTTGAATAACTAACACAAACCACCCCATATTAGAAAAGCCAGAAAAAGGCTCTTTCATGATGGCGCTTAAAATTCCCAATGCAATAGCAGAAGAAACTACGCTTATCGTCATAAAGGTTAAAACATCGGTTTCTTCTAGAACAAACTTACTGGTTAACATATAAACGGCGTATAACATACCAGAGAGGATCGCGAAAAAGAAAGCCAGATTAAAATCGAGATTGATAAAAAAATTGAATCCCACTAACATGACCATCCCAAATAAAGCGATAACAGTCCCAATCCAAAAATTGCGTAATGGTTTATCTTTTAAAAACAGAAAGGCTCCTATACCAACCCAAACAGGCGATAAATTGGTTAGTAGCGTAGCTTGTGTGGCCGAAGATTCTTGAATGGCAATATTCCAAACGCCTACATCTAATCCGAAAACCACACCACAAAGCGAGGCTAACATAAAAATTTTTGTAGAGGGCATTTTAAACTGTTTTGTGATTAAAACATAAGGTAATATTACTGCCGAAGCAATAGCCATTCTGTAAAACGCAGATATTAATCCAGGCGTTAAACTAAGGCGTACCAATACCGGAAATATTGAAATACAAAGTATTCCAACTATTAAAGCAATCCTAGGCTTTGTCATTATAATGTGCAATTAAAAAGTCGGCAAAACTAAAGTTTTGTTTTAAATAGAATTGATAGCGAGTATGCTAAATATGATGAAATATTATCCATATTTAGATTTCAGAAATAAAAACGTGGTAATGTGGTATAGTAGATTGCAAACCGACACCTTTTAAAAAACAAAGTTTTGTTATTGTTTAGAAAAAAAGTTCTTGAGCCAAACGGTATGTATTTGCATGTGCGTCTATTATGGTTTTTATCTCCGGAGTGTATCCGCCACCCATACTGCACATAACTGGGATTGCATGAAGTTTACAAGTTTCTAAAACATATCGATCTCGAGCTTTACAACCATGAATAGTTAAGCCTAATTTTCCTAACTTATCAGATGCAATAACATCGACTCCAGATAAATAAAATATAAAGTCGGGTTTCTGTTCGTCTATTAAATGTGGTAAGGTTTGTTTTAAGATGTTTAAATAAGTAGAATCTGTGGTGGCGTTATCTAATTCGATATCTAAATCGCTTTGTTCTTTTTTAAATGGATAGTTGTTTTTACCATGCATAGAAAAAGTGAAAATACGCGATTCATTTTTAAATATTTCTGCAGTCCCATTACCCTGATGCACATCTAAATCTACAATTAAAATGCGTTGCGCTTTATTTTGTAGTACTAATTGTTTGGCTGCTATAGCTTGATCGTTTAGCAAACAAAAGGCCTCGCCATGAGTGGAGTAGGCATGATGTGTTCCTCCTGCTATATTCATTGCAATACCATGTTTTATGGCATAATCGCAGGCTTTTAGGGTGCCATCTGCAATAATAATTTCGCGCTGTATCAATTGCCGGCTTAAAGGAAATCCCGTTTTTCTTGCAGCACGCTGATTTAAGGTTAAATTTAATAAATCGTAAAAATATGCTGCGTCATGAACCTCTAATATGGGTTTATGATTTACAAGTAACTCGGGTTCGAAAAAATTATCTTCGGTACAAGTGCCTTCATGCAATAATTGCTGCGGAAGCAAATCATATTTTTCCATAGGAAACCGATGTCCCTTAGGAAGCGGATGATTGTAAATGGGGTGATAGGCAATCTTCAGCATATTATTTATGCAACTTTAATTGTATACGCTTTCGCGGAACATCAACTTCGAGCACTTTTACAATAATTTGTTCATGTAAGTTTACGTGTTCGGTAACATCTTTCACAAAACTATCCGATAAATTAGACACGTGAATCAAGCCACTTTCTTTGATGCCTACATCTACAAAACAACCGAAATTGGTAATATTATTAACAATTCCAGGCAGCAATTGCCCTTCACGTAAATCGTTAATGGTTTTTATATTTTGATTAAAAGTAAATACTTTGGCTTGCTCTCGAATATCTAAACCTGGCTTTTCAAGTTCTTTAATAATATCTTCAAGCGTAAGCAAACCTACATTTTCCGTACAGTACTGTTTTAAATTTATTTTTTGAAGTAGTGATGAATTCCCTATTAAATCCTGAACCGATTTCCCTAAATCTTTCGCCATTTTATTAACGATGGAATAACTTTCCGGATGTACTGAAGAATCATCTAAAGGATTTTTAGCGCCTTTAATTCTTAAAAAAGCAGCACCTTGCTCAAAAGCTTTTCCGCCTAAACGCGGTACTTTTTTAATATCATTTCTAGATGTAAATACCCCATTTTCATTTCTATGGTTAAAAATATTTTCGGCCAATTTAGGTCCAATTCCCGAAACATAACTCAACAGTGATTTGCTCGCCGTATTAATGTTTACACCAACCGCATTCACACAATTTTCAACCACCACATCCAATTGCTTTTGAAGCTTAGCCTGATCGACATCGTGTTGATACTGCCCAACGCCAATAGATTTGGCATCAATTTTAACCAATTCGGCTAGAGGATCTTGTAAGCGTCTACCAATAGATACCGAACCACGCACCGTAACATCGTAATTTGGGAATTCTTCACGGGCAATTTTAGATGCCGAATAAATACTGGCGCCTGCCTCGCTTACCACAAATACCTGAACATCGTTTTTAAAATGCACTTTTCTAATTAAAGCTTCGGTTTCTCGTGATGCCGTGCCGTTTCCAATCGCGATAGCTTCAATTTTATAAGCATCGGCTAAAGAACTTATCTTTTTCATAGCCCCCACACTATCACTTTTTGGCGGATGTGGATAAATGGTTTCGTTATATTTTAACTGCCCTTGCGCATCTAAGCAAACCACTTTGCAGCCTGTTCTAAAACCCGGATCTATGCCCATAATGCGTTTTTCTCCTAAAGGCGATCCCAACAACAACTGTTTTAAGTTTTTTGCAAAGACGCTAATGGCAGATTCGTCGGCTTTATCTTTAGCAATTTGAAGCGCTTCATTAACCAACGATGGCAGCAATAAGCGTTTATAACTATCTTTTATAGCCAGTTCGATATGTTCTGCGCAAGCGTTTCTAGAACGTATTATTTTTTGTTCAATTTTATCTAAAGCGCGGTCATCATCAATCGAAATTTTAACGCGAATAAAACCTTCTTTTTCTGCTCTTAAAATGGCTAAAAAACGATGCGAAGGCATGCGACTTAAGCTTTCTTCCCAATCGAAATAATCTCTGAATTTTTGAGCATTTTCATCATCGGCTTTTGTTTTTATCACTTTCGTGGAAATCATAGCAAAACGCTCCAACTGGTGACGGATGTTATTTCGAATCTCACTACGCTCGTTAATCCATTCGGCAATAATATGTCTCGCACCTTCTAAAGCCTCGTCCACCGAAGTGATGTCGCCTTTTACATATTTATAAGCTATAGATTCTACATCATTAGCATTTTGCGACATGATAATCTTTGCTAAGGGCTCTAAACCTTGTTGTCTGGCTTTTTCGGCTTTTGTTTTTCGGCTTTTTTTATAAGGCAGATACAAATCTTCAAGCGCAGTTAAGTCCTGGGTTTTCTCAATTTTTTGTTCTAATTCAGGCGTTAAAACATCTTGATCTTCCAAAGCTTTTAAAATAGCTTTTTTTCGCTTTTCTAAGGCTTCAAATTGCTCTTTGAATTTTACAATTTCACCAATTTGAACTTCATCTAAATTACCTGTTCGTTCTTTTCGGTAACGTGAAATAAACGGAATGGTACAGTCTTCATTTAAGAGGGCTAAAGTGTTTTTTACCCCCGATTCTGGAAGTTGAGTTTGGGAAATGATATAGTGTAAAATACTCATATTTAAATTTTGAAAAGGACTGTAAATATAACGATGTTCGGTAGAAAAATATGGTCTTAATTTGTAGAAATAAAAAGACCTCTCAAATATAAACTTGAGAGGTCTTTGCAATCTGATTTAGGGCAAAAAAGACTAGTTTACAAAGTAATCTACTTCAAATTTTGCCATAGTGGCCATACGACCTTTATTTAAGTTTAAAACTCCGTTTACAACCGAATAATTGTCTGCAACTTCTAAAACTTTCATAAATTCATTTTCAACTTCCATATTTGGGCACGCCATCATGGTGTGCATCATTTTAGAAAATGTTATTCTATTGCCTTCCAAAAGCTCATACTCACCACCAAATCCATTACAACTTGTGTTTCCACTAACACGATGATCTTCGGTACCCAGTATTAAATAAGGTTGTTTAGAAACGTTTTCTATGGTTTTTCCGTTAAGTTGAACCAGTTTCCAGGGTGTATCTTTTAAGGTCTCGGCATTTTGTTGTTTTAAAATGTACTTATCGGCTAAATCTCCCGTGATTTTCTTCCCATTTAAATCTAAATGTGTTAGGGTATGTTCCCCGACAAAATAAGCTTGCGATGTTCCGTTCGATTTTAAAGTTACCGTATTGCCTAGGTTATTCCATGTAAACGAACCGGTTTCGGTGTTCACATCTGTCGATTTCCCTAAATACTGCGTTTTTTTAGTAAAGGTTAAATCCTTATTTAAGGTAATTACGGTTTTAAGGCCTTCGCAATCTGCACATGGTGTAGTGCCTACGTAGGTTCCATTCCAATCTAAACTTGTCATACTATTATCTCCATTAACAGGTGTAGAGGTAGAAGCTTCTTTGTTGCTTTTACAACTTGCAATTAAAATGGCAATCATTAAAAATGGTAATGCTTTTTTTATCATAATATTTTAGTTTAGACATTAATTTATATTGAAAAAATTCTAACTAATTTGTAATCCGTTAGTCACTCCTTTTTCGTCTGGATTTACAAAAACAAGTTTCCCTTCGGCAGTTTCGGTCATTAAAATCATTCCTTCACTTTCTACACCGCGTAGTGCTCTTGGCGCTAAATTAACCAATACCGTTACACGTTTTCCTATAACCTCTTCTGGGGTAAAACTTTCTGCAATTCCAGAAACAATGGTGCGTACATCGATACCTGTATCGACTTTTAAAACCAATAATTTTTTTGCTTTAGGCATTTTCTCTGCTTCTAAAATCGTGCCAACTCGAAGGTCTAATTTAGAGAAGTCGTCGAAAGTAATGGTATCTTTTTGAGGTTCAGCAACTTTGTTGGCGGCTTCATTTGCTTTTTTACTCGCAATTAATTTATCTAATTGGTTTTGGATGGTTTCATCTTCAATTTTTGAAAACAATAACTCTGCCATTCCAATGTGATGATTTGCTGGAAGTAAAATATCGCTAGTTGAAATACTGCTCCAACTATTTTCATCTGAAAGGTTTAAAATTCCTTTTAATTTAGAAGAAGTAAATGGTAAAAATGGTTCGCAAAGTGTTGCTAATCCTGAAGCGATTTGAAGCGCAACAAACATAATCGTTTGCGTACGAGCTTCGTCTACTTTTATCATTTTCCATGGCTCTTCGTCGGCTAAATATTTGTTTCCTAGTCGGGCTAAATTCATTAATTCCTGACTTGCCTCGCGAAATCTGTAACGCTCGATAGAACTTGAAATTACGGCAGGATATGCTTTTAAAGCGGCCAATGTTTCTTCGTCTATTTGAGAATAATCACCTGGTGTAGGCACATTACCGTTATAATATTTATTTGTTAAGACCACCACGCGATTAATAAAGTTTCCGAAAATGGCAACCAATTCATTATTATTTCTCGCCTGGAAATCTTTCCAAGTAAAGTCGTTATCTTTAGTTTCAGGAGCATTTGCTGTTAAGGCATAACGCAATACATCCTGCTGATTTGGAAACTCCTCTAGATATTCAGGTAACCAAACGGCCCAATTTTTAGACGTGGATAATTTGTTGCCTTCTAAATTTAAAAACTCGTTTGCTGGTACGTTTTCTGGTAAAATATAAGACCCTTCGGCTCTTAGCATGGCAGGAAAAATAATACAGTGAAAAACGATATTGTCTTTACCTATAAAATGAATTAAAGTGGTGTCTTTATCTTTCCAATACGGTTCCCAATCTTTACCTTCT
Source organism: Formosa haliotis (assembly GCF_001685485.1). Classification (NCBI taxonomy): domain Bacteria; kingdom Pseudomonadati; phylum Bacteroidota; class Flavobacteriia; order Flavobacteriales; family Flavobacteriaceae; genus Formosa; species Formosa haliotis. Next base: position 2,855,246 of record NZ_BDEL01000001.1, read on the forward strand.
CGAGCTGCCCATTCTTTGGTAGACGAGATGTAGCCAATAGGAGCATCGAACCACACATACAATACTTTTCCATCGGCACCTTCTACAGGCACAGGAATTCCCCAATCTAAATCTCTAGTTACGGCACGTGGACGTAAACCATCGTCGATCCAAGATTTTACTTGGCCGTAAACATTAGGTTTCCAATCTTTTTTATGTCCTTTTAAAATCCATTCTTTTAAAAAATCTTCATGCTTGTCTAAAGGTAAAAACCAGTGTTTTGTTTGTTTTAATGTGGGTACATTTCCTGTAATGGCAGATTTTGGATTTATTAAATCTGTAGCATTTAAACTGCTTCCACATTTTTCACACTGATCGCCATAGGCTTCTTCGTAACCACATTTCGGACAGGTTCCTACAACAAATCGATCGGCTAAAAACTGATTAGCTTCTTCGTCGTATAACTGCTCTGTAGTCTCTTCAGTAAATTCACCTTTATTATACAACGTGGTAAAAAACTCAGACGCGGTATCGTGATGAATTTTTGCAGAGGTACGTGAATAATTATCGAAGGATACACCAAAATCTTCAAAAGATGTTTTTATAATGGCATGATATTTATCTACTATATCTTGAGGGGTAACCCCTTCTTTTTTCGCTTTAATCGTAATTGGAACGCCATGTTCGTCGCTTCCGCAAATAAAAAGAACATCGTTTCCTGTTAAACGTAAATAACGTGCGTAAATATCGGCAGGAACATAAACACCTGCTAAATGCCCGATATGTATAGGGCCGTTGGTGTAAGGTAACGCTGCAGTAATGGTATATCTTTTAGACATGTGTGATTTCTGTTTTAAAGCCACAAAAGTACGCAATTCATTAACCATTTAGAAAAAAAATGTACTTTTACAAAAAGCACATTTTATGTCCTTAAACAAAGTATTTTTAGCCCTAATTTTTAGTGTTTTCAGTTTTAAAATTTGTCCTCTCATGGCCCAACAATCTATTGGACCTACATTTGTAGATGCCCAGAAATCGTATATAAAACCTCCCTATTTAAAAGTTGGCGATACCGTAGCCATAGTAGCACCTTCGGGGGTGTTAAAAAATAAAGAAGGTGAAGTTAATCGTGCCAAGGCACTGCTTAAAAGTTGGGGCCTACATGCCGTGGTAGGGAAACATGTGTTTACACAACATGGCCATTTTGCCGGTAGTGATAAACAACGCGCAGCCGATTTTCAGGAGGCTTTAGATGATCCTAAAGTCAAAGCCATTTGGTGTGCGAGAGGTGGGTACGGCACGGTAAGAATGATGGATTTGCTCGATTACACTAAGTTTAAAGCCCAGCCGAAATGGGTGATAGGCTATTCCGATATTACCGGACTTCATAACCAAATTCATAATTTAGGCTATCAGTCACTACACGCTATGATGTGTAGTAGTTTGCCACAAAATCTAGATGATATCCCAGAAACCATATCAAGTTTTAAAGATGCCATTTTTGGAACGCCATTAAGTTATAATCTTGCAGGATCGTCGTACAATAAAACTGGGACTGTAATCGCACCCCTAACTGGAGGAAATTTAACATTATTGCATACCATGTTGGGCTCGGAAACCAGTATAGATACTGCTGGCGAGATTTTATTTATTGAAGAAATTGGCGAATATGCTTATCATATCGATAGGATGTTGCAAAGTTTAAAACGCGCTGGATATTTTGAACAGTGTAAAGGAATTCTCGTTGGCGATATGAGCAAGGTGAGAAAAAACACCACAAATTTTGGTAGAACTATTGATGAAATTATTTTAGATGTTGTTGCCGAATATGATTTCCCCGTCGCTTTTAATATGCCTGCCGGACACGAAAAAGATAACCGCGCCATGTATTTGGGAAGGATGGTTGAGCTGAAAGTGACTAAGGATGGTAGTATATTAAGGTTTTTAGACTAGCCTGATTAAAATATAATTTATTCAAGAGATAAAAAAAATCATTTCTTTGTTTTTGTAAAACTCTGATTTTTAGCTTGTAAGTTTGTATATTGGTATAGTGTTTATGAAAATTAGTTGTTTTAGAATGAAGAAAATTGTTCTGCTTTTGGGTTCTGGAGTATCATCAAGGATTATATATAATGGTTTAAAGGATGAGTTTAAGATTGAAGCAGTAATTATTGAAAAAAGATTTTCTGTAAACAAGTTTATTAAAAGACGGATTAAAAAGTATGGCTATTGGACTGTTTTTGGTCAATTATTATTTCAAGTTTTTGGATTCCGAGTGTTAAGATATTTCTCAAGGAGTCGTATTAATCACATTAAGGATTCTTTTGGCCTTTGTGATGATTCTATTGTAGCTGAAAACCTATACAATATAGAATCAGTGAATTCAGAGGAGTGTTTGCGTATTTTAAATAAGATAAATCCTGATATTATAGTTGTTAATGGAACAAGAATTATTTCCAATAAAATTTTACGAGGTATAAATTCTACTATAATAAATATGCACACAGGAATTACTCCAAAATATAGAGGTATTTTTTGTGGTTATTGGGCATTAGTTAATAAGGATGATTATAATTTCGGTGTAACCGTTCATCTTATAGATAAGGGTATTGATACAGGGGGAATTTTGAATCAAGGTCATGTAGACATTAGTGTGAAGGATAATTTTTCTACCTATATGTATCTTCAGTTCGCAGAAGGTATTGTTCAACTAAAAAAAACCATTAATGAAATTCTTGAAACCACAAATACTATAAAAAAAGGATCTGGTGAAAGTAAGTTATGGTCACATCCTACCCTTTGGGAATATTTATATCACAGATGGGTTAATGGTGTGAAATGATTTTGTTTAATTGCTGAATTAGGTAACTATTTAAAAGAATTTTATTTGAAACCTATAAAACACAAAGCTTCCTAAAGCATATAATAGCACATCTATCCAATCTGCGGTGTATCGCGGGTTCGATTTTGGTAGTATCCACTCAAAGTAGAGGGCGTAAAAAAGAGTTAAAACAAGGATAGAGCGCCATGGTAAATACACGTTTTTGTTGCTTTTAATTATACGAACACCTAGTAAGCAAAAACTTAAAACTATAGGCATGCATAAAGCGTCATTCACATAAAAATAAATCCAATTGGGGAGCGGAAGCTTTATAATTTGTGCAGCATAAATTAAAAGCGCCACAGCTATACAGCATAAGAGTAGGGGCTGTTTAATAATTTCATGCTGCCAGAAAGGTGAATAACCAAGCGAAGAAGGCACCAATAGCCATAACCACAACACCTATAGATTTTAAAACTTTTGTAAAAACACGTATAACTAAAAATTTGTTTGCTTCACCAGATTCTATGAAGGAAGGCGTCGATTTTTTCTCCTGTTCTCTGCGTAATCGACGGTTTTTTTCGTCTTGTTTAAAGGCTAATTCGCGCCTTTTTTTATATGATAGTAGGGTGCCACAGTTCGAACAATGGTCGGCATTGGTGTTGAATAAACCACAATTCGGACATTTTATTTGAACAGTACCACCCATATCCTTATTTCGTTTAATATCTTTTATCTAATTTCATTTTGATTGCGTTGTAATTTAAAAAATGAATTCAGATATTTTTAACGTAAATGCAATTTATAAGGTTTCTTTTAACCATTTAAAAAATTCATGTTGCCAAACCAATGCATTCTGTGGTTGAAGCACCCAGTGATTTTCCTCAGGTAAATACAATAATTTACTTTTAATACCTCGTAATTGTGCCGCTTGGAAAGCTGCTAAACCTTGCTCGATTGGTACACGATAATCTTTTCCACCTTGGATAATTAAAATAGGAGTATCCCATTTATCTACGTGGTTAACAGGGTTAAATTCATTAAAGGCTTTTTGAGCTATGGTGTTCGATTTATCCCAATAATTGCCACCAAAATCATGGTTTGTGAAAAAGATTTCTTCTGTAGTTCCAGCCATGGTTCGGGTATCGAAAACCCCATCGTGGGCAATAAGCGTTTTAAAGCGTTTGTTGTGTATACCGGCTAAATATAACACCGAATATCCGCCGTAACTTGCACCAATTGCACCTAAGCGGTTATTATCTACATACGGTTCTTTAGCAACATCATCTATAGCAGAAAGGTAATCATCCATAACTTGTCCGCCCCAATCTTTACTAATCGCTTCGTTCCATTCTACACCATGACCAGGCATTCCTCTTCGGTTTGGAGCAACAATAATGTAGCCCTGCGATGCCATTAATTGGAAATTCCATCGGTAAGAATAAAACTGAGATAATGGCGATTGTGGTCCGCCTTGCGCATATAATAAGGTCGGATATTTCTTATTCGGATCGAAGTTAGGTGGTAATATCACCCAAACTAACATTTTTTTATTGTCGGTAGTCGTTACATAGCGTTTTTCTACTTTAGGTAAATCTAAACCACTATAAAATGCATTGTTTACTGATGATAATTGCTTAAACGATTTGTCTTTCAACTGAAACGAATAAATCTCACTCGCATGATTCATATCACCTCGTGTAACAATTAGCGTGTTGTTAACTTCAGCAACAATTCCACGAATATCAAATTCACCCTTAGATAATTGTTCTACTACAGGAGCCATTCGTTTTTTACCTGGATAATTCACACTAAATAACTGAATTGTACCATCTGTAGCTGCGGTAAAGTAAAGTTTAGTACCGTCGTTACTCCATTTAAAACTGTTTACCGTGCCGTCCCATTGCTGAGTTAGATTTTGTTTGATGCCATTTTCTAAAACAATAAGGTCGTTTTTATCGCTTTCGTAACCATCGGTTTTCATTTGCAACCAAGCTAAAGCCCCTGTCTTAGCGAATGCTGGATTTGTGTCGTACCCCTTGTTGCCTTCCGTAATGTTAGTCGTGGTTTTAGTAGCAATATCGTATTTGTAAATATCGGTATTGGTACTCGTTGCGTAGGCCGTTCCTTTTAATTTTTTACTAACGTAGTAAATACTTTTACTGTCTGGCGACCAAATATAATCTTCGTCGCCTCCAAACGGACGTTGTGGCGAGTAATACGGTTCGTTAGGCATAATGTCTGTTGCGGTCTCATCATCGGCATTTACGTCTTTGTAAAATACATGCTCGTAAGAGCCGTCGCTCCAAGCATCCCAATGGCGGTTATCTAACTCTGTAAACACATAAGCATCTGCTTTATCTAAATTTTTATATAAATCTGTAGCTTTTATATCTTGTATGTGCACCGCTTTATGAAACAGTTTTAAAGTGCCATCTGGCGATATGTTTTTATCTGCAACTAAAGCATCATCCTTCTCAATTTTAACAGCTGTACCTCCAGCGGTAGGTATTTTAAAATAGGTAGTATCGAAGTTATTATTTTCAATATTTGGGATTTTCACACTATAAAAAATGTGTG